>JBHIEI010000062.1:0-7418 GCA_046760555.1 Bathyarchaeia archaeon | reverse complement strand
AAGGGGATGGATGTCGCAAAGGGTGTAGAATTCGCAACCACACACGATTTAGTCGCATGGGTGATGGAGAGGGTTCTGGTAGTTCGAGGTTCGAGAAAATGGTTTGCATTGACGTGAGGAATGAGCGTTGTTCGAAGGCTCTATTGCACGTTAAGAGTGAGTTGAAAAAGATCAAACCAAGCGAAGTGCTCGAAGTGCTTGCAGATCCGTATACGAAAAAGGAAATCGTGGAGATATTCAGCAAAAGGGGCCACAAGGTAATTAGCGTACAGGAGGAAGTTGAATACTTTAGAATAACACTGAAGAAGTCTGAAAAGGCCCCCCCTCCGGAGTCCTAGGTAATGGTCTAGATCAACAAGACCTTAAACGTCAAGAGAGACCGTGTCTGCACCAGTCTACTAACCAGAAGAAGTGCCACAGAGGAATGTGAGGGATACTAAGGGTTATAACAGTTACCCGCTAACACGTGACAGCTAGAGCTCGGCGGTGAATTTTTCGACAGGAAACCAGCCGACGTGTAACTCAAACATGGTCCGCTTTATGCTTGAATCTTCTTTTCCATCGCCTCGCGCAGCCTCTCCTCTCCGGGCACACCCACGATTTTCGTTGCGCCAGCGATGACTATTGTAGGAAAGCGTGAAACGTGGTACATGCTGGCTCTAGCCTGACCTTCAGCTGACCATGCATTGATCTCCTCTATCTCGATCTCCCCTCTGATACTCTGGGCAGCTCTTCTAACGAGTTCTCTAGTCACAACGCAATCAGGGCACATCGGTACGTAAAAAACCTCGATCTTTACCGTCATATTGGCTTTGTGAGACTAAGGGATCTTAAAGTCCAGATTGAACTCGGAAGCGTACTTACTCGCGATCTCGCGGAAGGCATCCCTCACCCTCTTTACTTCCTCCCAAGTCAGTCCATACAAAGACAGCTTGATATGCTTGCTCATGCCTCTATGAAGTCCAACTATCCCTCTCTTGATCATTTCCTCGGCAAGGTAGAAACCCCTTCTCTTGTGGTGCTGCGAGATCTCCCAGAACAGGGGCATTTCGAAGTGGAGAAGGTGGTGCCTGTGTGGTCTCTCGCCGATGAGCATGACGTCACCTAGCTTCTCCATCTCGTCAATGAACCAACGCGTCCTATCCAATTCGTCGCCCCACCTCTCTACCCGTTGCACGACGGTGGGGAAGGAGCACATCGCAGAAATCAGTGGAGCGCCTCCGACGCTGCAGCCAAAGATGTTCGGTAGCTTTTTGCCGAATGCCCTGCCGCTCCAGTCCGTTACCATCGTCGAATTCTTGAACGCACTTTTCGCCCACTCGTAGTTGGTCACGAGGAAGCCCAAGGGACCCATGGAGGCCATCGATTTGTGGGCCGATACAGTAAGGAAGTCCGCCTGGAACCTTCTCATGTTTACGGGCATGATTCCCGCTGTGTAGGCGGCGTTTACCATGTACGGCACGTCGTACTCCTTCGAAATCTTCCCAGCTTCTTCCACTGGGTTTACGTTGCCGTAATACGGCTCGGCGTGTGTGAGGGCGACTAGCCCCGGGAGCTTTCCCGTTTCCCTTTTCACCTCTTCTATCCTTTCGGCGAAGCTTTCCGCCCTAACTTTGTACTCTGGGTAACCGCTGTGAGGTGCCTCCACTAGGCGTAAGCCGGTCATCTCTGCAGCTGTCGCCGTCGTGTAGTGGCACAGAGGGTCAGTGAGCACGACGTTTGTGTAGTCTCGACTTCCCTCCCTCTTCACGTATTCCGAAATGGAATTAAAAACGGCGAACTGGGCAGCACGGCATCCAAACGTATGCTCCGAGACGTCCCCTCCAAAGAAGTCTGCCACATCGCCGAGGAAGCTTCTCACGGGTGGCTTCGTAATAAAGCTCGATCGGCCTTCAATACAGTCAAAGCACACCGCATAGCCGGCTTTCATCCATCCCTCTTCAAACAGTTTTTCTTGTACGTCCCTTGACACAATGCCCCCCGTCATGATCGGGTGAACGATAATGTGGTCTTTGTATCGATTACGCATTTGGCGGTATCTTTGATGACTCATCGGCTCTCACTTCACCCTGTGAAGATGCCTTGCCATGTTTTCAACAACGTCTTTGATTGTAGCTTCTACGTTCTCCCCGGATTGCAGGTCGACGCCCACCTCGTCGGCTCTAACCGTCATGGATAGATCTATCCAGCATCCTCGCCGACGAGCGCTGTAAGGCTTTCTTAGAAGGCAGCCGATCTCCTCAGCGATTTCTTCAGCCCTTTTCTTGGAGGGAGCTTTTACGGGAAGATGTACTGTGAGGAACGTATACCTCCCTTGAAAGTCCTTGTTGAGGTAAACCCTGACCCTGTGCTCGCCTAATCTACCGAAGAAGTAGTCTGTGCCCTTGGAGAGATTCATCTTTTCAAACCCTTCTACGATCTCAGCCGGAAGATCGCTGGTCCGACAACCGCATAGGGCTCCGCCCACTTTAGCAATCCTCTCTATTGTGGTAGCGGCTTGAACAAACACGCCCGGTGAAGCCCCGAAGACCAACTCGTCATCCCTAAAGCCCGCGAACATTCTCGCCCCGTTGCACATAAACGAAAGGTTCGGCTCTCCGCTCATGTAGGGCTCGGCCGTGGCTTCTCCGCAGACACCCATATCGCCCTTGAAAAGCCCGTGTATAGGTGTCCTCCTTTCAGTCTCTATGACAACGGTTAAGTCCATCATCTGTTTCGGCCTTAGAACAACTAGGACGATATCGGGATCTTTGCTAAACTTACCCAAAGGACCAACGAGCACCGCCTCTGTTTCGGCTGGCTTGATCCTGGGCTTGATCTCCACATATCGCGGATCGCGGAAACCCAAGGTGATGTGTGCGTTCGGACAGGATAAGTCCCCTTTGGTGAGCAACAGAATTTGTCCCTCGTCGGCCGCGCGCTTCACCCCCTGACAGAATCTGATGGGTCTAGACGGATGGAGGGCATCTACATCTGAGGTACCATTCTTT
This sequence comes from Bathyarchaeia archaeon, assembly GCA_046760555.1. Lineage (GTDB taxonomy): Archaea > Thermoproteota > Bathyarchaeia > JBHIEI01 > JBHIEI01 > JBHIEI01. The sequence goes on along the minus strand of JBHIEI010000062.1, from coordinate 4,428 downwards.
AGGATCTCGACACCAACTAGGTGGTGACCAATTCCCAAGTACGACCTCAAGGCATCGTCGACGGTTTTCCAGCTTAAGAGCTTACCCTTTAAGATGGTTTTGTCCATTTTACGGCACCTTGACCTTGATTAGAATCCTATAAACGCCGCTTCCCATCTCTGTGACCTCGAACACCTCGTGCCCCCTACCCTCTGCGGATGCGGGAACGTTTTCTACAGCTGGAAGGTGGTCAGTTACGACCTCCAATATCTGCCCGTCCCTCATCTTCTCGAGTTCCCGTAAGGTGTATATCACAGGATAAGGGCAGACATCGCCTATCAGATCGAGCTTTCGGTCCGATTCGGTCACCATACCACCCCTAGCTAGAAAATGCCCTCCCTATACGGGTTCGGTAGGTGTTAACGAGTTCGCCGATGGCGGCTTTAATGTCTTCAATCACATCTGGATCGACCTTCCCATCGCTTATGTCCATTCCTACGGATACATCTAGCCAACCCTCGCGTTGGATAACACGACAAGACTCCGTTAGTACCTGTTTGATTCTCTTCGTAGCTATATCCACTTCCTCCTTAGTTGGCATCTTCTGTGTTAGGTGAACGCGAAAGAGCCTATACTTTCCCTTAGAGTCCTTACATAGTTGTACCCTAACGTTGTGCCCATCAATTTTCCCGAAGAAGTAATCGGTACCTCTAAAGAGGCCTTGGTTCTCAAACATATCTATGACCTTCGGTGGAAGGTCGATGACGCGGCTTCCGTCAAGAGTTGCCGTATTAACATATGCGGGGTCGATCCGGTCATAATCCCCCGTACTTTGACACAAGGGGGGAGACCTTTTTCTCCGCTCCACCGAAGTAATCTTGTTTAAAGTCCAATAGTACTTTCTCCTCATGTCGTTCAGATTGAAACCCTCTTGAATTAGCCCGCTTTCCTTCAGCCTTTTTACGGCATACTTTACCGTTCTTGGAGGTAAGTGAGTTTCTCGGATTATATCCCTTTGAGTTATTCCATCATTTAACCGTAAAACCTTAAGCACAAATTTTGCTGACGGGGAAAGCTTGCTCTGCGGGGCATCATCTCCTAACATTTCCTCAAACCTCCCCGAATCAGAAATGCGAGGTAACGACTGTTGAGACGATTATCTAGCCAGTTCGTTTTCGCGAAAAATGAGTGGTTTGTGTGGCTTTCGTATTGGTTCTCAGCATACACAAATGACATCACCCTATGGCTCACTCATAGAGTATAACATAGTTATATAAATTAACTCCCTTTGGGAGTCCTATGAACCGAAGGCGGTGAATCTTAGATTTGTTTCGGACGAGCAATCGTAGTATGGTAGCCAATAAGATGTATTATGCTAGGAAGGCCTTTTTCAAGCCACATTAAACGAGGGCGATCGAGCTAATTGTAACAATCGTTTTGTGTATTGAAAGCGAAGACTTCGAAAAATACGGGCCAAAATAAACCATCAGGAGGATGGTAATGTCATCCTTGGTTTAAAAAGAGGCGAGGGCCACTATTTCTTATTCGCGGCAGGATCGACAAACCTATGGAAGTTCCTAAAACACTGAAGACGATGCCCTTACCCAAGGAATAAGCGTATAACGGGGTTAGGGCCAAAAAGCCCTGAACACCGAATACCAAGAGTTGGAAGAGGAGGTAGGGAAGGAGGGCCGATCCCCCCGATATCACGGATATAGCCAAGATGTATGTTCGGCGCTTTCCACCTTGAACGTTTTTCGAGATGGGAATGAAATAGAGTAGGTCAAACACTAGACCCCCGAGGACATAACCCGATCCAACAACTAGCCCTCTCCATGGTGAGAGGCGAATGATCCTAGTGCCTAGAGCCGCTATTGAAGCCATAATTGAAACTCTGCCGAATTTTCCCAAGACTTCGGCTAGTATCAGCATGAGAAGCCAGCCGACGACGCGATTAACTACTCCATGGATGGAGAAAGGACCAATGGAGAGTCGCCCCACCACTGGGCCCAAGGTGTTTTGAGAACCTATCCATGTCGCTGCGAAAATTGTGACTAAGGCGATTTCCCTACTATTCATGTTGCTAAAACAAGATGTTTCCTAAGATGAAGGCGAGGATTGACAAGAGAACTGTGGCTATTGACATTACGTAGAGGCCGCTTTTGCCTATACCCTTAAACTCGCCTATACCCGTTTCAAGTCCCACACCAGCGAAGGTCAACGCAAAAAACCACTTGTACAGATTCGTCATAGCCGATACGTGTGCCTCGGTGAAGAGGCCGATGGTAGCCAAGACGCTGAGCAGGACGAAACCGAGGATGAACTTTGGGAACCTGCGCCAAATGACGAAGGGGCTCACCCTCTTCCCTATAGCCTTCGACTCTCTTGTGGCATAGAATAGGGCGAGTAGGAAGGCCACAACGCCTATCAGCGTGTTGTTTCCAAATTTGACGATGGTGGCTATCTTCCCCGCATCCTCCCCGTAGATGAACCCCGTTGCAACAACCTGAGCCGTGTTGTCCATGGAGCCTCCAGTCCAAGCCCCGTAGACCGCAGGTGGTAGGTTAATCGCATATGCAATGGCAGGATATAGGAGTATTAGGGGTACACCAAAGATCAGAAGCAACGCTATAGTGTAGGTCACATACTTCTTCTCCGCCCCAATGGCAGCTGCGGCAGCGATGGCCGCGGAGACGCCGCAGATGGCTATGCCCGCGCCCAGAACGTGTGAAAACTTCCTAGGAAGACCGTAGCGATCCCCTAGCCACTGGACGAGGAAGAAGGCGAAGGGGACACAGAGGGCTGTGATGATTAGACCCCGCGCTCCAACCGATATAACATACCAAAAGTTGAGCTTCGCACCCAGAAGTACGAGTCCCATCTTTATCCAGAATTCGTATGTCCCGAATACCGGCTGGAGCCTCTCAGGCACGCCCCTGTAGAAGACCGTATTTCGTACAACTAATCCGAGGATGATGGCCCACAAAACATACTCAAGGCCATAGGCACTGGAGAACTCTGTTTTTGAGAGCCACCACCCGGAAAAGGCTATTAAAGCCAAAACGATGTAGCCCAGCAAAAAACTCGATGTCCTTTTAACCATACCCGTGCTACCACGGCACTCTCGTAATTATTCCAAGGTAAACCAAAACAGCCAAAAGGAGACCGAGGATCAACGCCAACCAATCTTGGCTCAGTCTCAACGCTTGCTTGTTCTCTCTTTTCTTGCGAGCCATTTACTACACCCTCCTAGCGGCTTCTAACTCAGATTTAACCCGGTTACAATGGATGATGAGCATTTACATTGGGGCAAAAAATACACCAAAAGCTCTCATTATATTCCCCTATGGCAAAACATTGCGGTTCGGAGAAAATACTCATGAGCAGGAAGGAGAAAATTGATCATGAGAAGCTAAAAAAGAGCGGGTATATCGTACAACGGGATCCGGAGTACTTCACGGTGAGGTTGCGGGTGCCCGGCGGTTCACTTTCTTCTGAACAGCTCATGAGACTTGGGGAGATTGCCGAAAAATACGGGCAACGCCGAGTACATCTTACGGCGAGGCAGGGTGTACAGGTACCGTGGGTCAGATACGGGCAGTTAGGCAAGATAACGAAGGAGTTAGAAGAAATAGGCACTCCTCCAGGTTCTTGTGGTCCGAGGGTTAGAAACATCTCGTCATGTGTGGGGGCACCTGAATGCCCCTATGCTAATGCAAATACCTACGAACTCGCGAGGAAAATTGATGAGGCCTTTTTTGGTCGAGACCTCCCGACCAAGTTGAAAATTGGTATCACTGGCTGTCCAAACTCCTGCGCTAAGCCCCAGGTCAATGACATAGGTGTCATGGCTGTTGTTAAACCTAAGATCATCCCCGAGAAATGCGATGGTTGCGGGATATGCGTCAGAATATGCAAGGAGGCCGCTATCAAGATCTCAGATGTAGCCGAGATAGACCTCACAAAATGTGTTCATTGTGGGGAGTGCATAAGGGCGTGCCCCCTAGATGCTATTGTGGCGGAGAAAGAGGGGTACGCCATATTTATAGGCGGAAATATCGGTCGACACCCTCGATTTGGTTATAAGCTCGCTGACTTCTCTAGCGAAGAAACCATCTTCAAAGTGATTGAAAACTCCATGAAGATCTTCAAGGCGGAAGGCATGCCAAACGAACGGCTTGGACACCTCATCGAACGAATTGGGATGGGAGATTTCGCAAGAAGGCTTTTTCCTTGAGATGTAATGTCTCGTAAGGAGGTTTTGGACCTCAAGGGCGTCGTATGTCCTTGGACACAAATCAAAGCCCTAGAAGCCCTTCGCAGAGTATCTCCAGGAACGGTGATGAGGATAATTGTTGATAATCCAACGAGTGTAGAAGGTATAGTATCAGCCGCAAAGAACGCTGGGCACAAAATCGAAAGGGTGATGGAGGAGGAGATGGTGTACAC
>JBHIEI010000061.1:0-7639 GCA_046760555.1 Bathyarchaeia archaeon | reverse complement strand
TCCTCTGTCGGTAAGGAAATAGGGGTCAGGTAACTAGGGTCCGGTAATATGATCCATACGTTCTAAGAACGTTAAGGATGTCTAGAACGCCGAACGGAACGCCGGAACACGGGCCCACGGGCCCACGCATCGATGCCTGAACCTTAAACCCCTACCTAGATATCGATCATACTTTAGTGATAGGTAAACTACTTAGGATGGAAATGATAAAAAAAGGCTTAAAATCTTTTAACACCGTTATACTATATGCCATCTAAAATTTTCCCAAAGGAGAAACCCGAGAGTTATCCGGGAGGATACATGGGCAAGTTTCTACGGGTCAACCTCAGCAAGGAGAAGTGGGTCGAGGAGAACATGCCGGGGTCGGAGTTCCTCAGGAAGTGGATTGGCGGGGCCGGCCTCGGTACCCTGCTACTTCACTACGAACTGCCGCGGGGCGCAAGCCCCACCTCGCCAGGGTCGCCACTGATCATCAACACGGGACCCCTGACCGGTATGGGATACGCGCCAGGGTGCACCGACTTCGCGATCACCACGTTCAACCCAGAGACGGGTTACACCGTGGTACACTCGCACTCACATGGCTACTGGGGATCCAACCTGAAATTCGCAGGGTATGACGGGCTGATGGTTGAGGGGGTCGCCTCAGATCCGGTTTACCTGTGGATCCACGACGGGGAGGTCGAGATCAGGGACGCCGGTGCCTTCTGGGGGAAGACGGACAGCAAGGACACATCGGGCGCGATACAGGAGGATCTGAACTCCAAAGACGCAAGGGTGCTCGCCATCGGTCCGGCAGGTGAGAACATGGTGAGCGGGGCCATCTTCGTCAACGAGGGGACGTGGGTTGCAGCCCGTGGGGCTGCTGTCGCTGGCTCAAAGAAACTCAAGGCCATCGCGGTCTATGGGACGCGCCGAGTTCCCGTCCACGACAAGGCTCGGCTCATCAAAATTGGCGATGAGTGGAGAGATAAGATCGAGATGTCAATTGTAGGTCCCAAGCCTATGTTTGGAAAATACGTTGTTCAAGCTTACGGAATGTCAGTCATTACAAATAATTGGCAAACCACGGTGTTTGATCCAGCCAAGTACGCAGAGCACTGGGAGGATGAGGAGGAGTATATCAATATGCCATGTTTCCAGTGCAAAAGAGGTTGCGCCGCGGGTATCAGGTACACGGCGGGACCCTATGAGGGTCTGACTGGGAGTATAGCTGCTGGCGGGGAGATGATCGAGGGAGTTTCCTCCGTCGTGGGTATAGGCGGTCGAGATGTCCACCGCCTAGTCTGGCTAGAAGACCGGCTGGGGATGGAGGGTGGATTCATGGGCTCCGTTCTGGGGCTGGCATTTGAGTGCTTCGAGAAGGGCTTGATAACGGAGAATGAGACAGATGGACTGCGGCTAGAGTGGGGCAACGTGAAGGCGGCCGAGGAGCTCATCAGAAGAATCGCCTATCGGGAGGGTTGGCTGGGAAATCTACTTGCTGACGGGCCGAAGGAGGCGGCCGAGCGCATCGGAGGAAAGGCGCGCGAGATAGTCGTACACATCAAGGGAGCGGGGCCAAGTTTCCACGACTGGCGCTACATGTATCAAATTATGCTAACGCAATTCGTGGGTCAGGGAGGGGGGTGGAGTATGGCAGCACCGGGCTTCGGTCAGGCTTATCCATTGGAGGAATGTGTGTCATCTGTCTGGGACTCTAAAAGGTTCACAGGGATCGTGGATATGTGTGGGATGTGCTGGTTCGCCTCGGGGTACGAAGAATATACAGTGGACCTGCTCTCCGCCACCACTGGGTGGGACATCACTCATGAGGAGGCCATGCTGATCGGGGAGAGAAAGGCGACAATGGAACACATATTCGATCTCCTTCATGGAAGAACGCCGGAGACGGAACTGGAAGATGTCGGACCAAGATTTCTCGAGCCAGTCCCAGACGGTCCGAGGAAGGGCGCAGCTATAAAACCCCACCTCGAGCAACTACTTCGGGATTACTACAGGGTAGCGGGTTGGAGCTTCGCGACCGGAAGACCACTACCCGGCACTCTCCGACGCCTTGGACTGGAGGAGATTGCCAGGGAACTGGGATGGGAGGTGTGAATGGATTGAGCAAGAAGGACTGGAGAGTGGATAGGCGGACCTACCTGAAGACCGCGGGTGTGGCAGGACTGGGCATCCTGACCACCACGGTGAGACCGGCTCCAGGACTGATCCCCGTACCAGAGGGGGGAAGGCTTATCGATGGTGTGGAGAGGGCGGTACTGTTCGACTCCACCAAGTGCCTGGGGTGCAGAGAATGCATCTACGCATGTAAGTTATGGAACGAACTGGACCATGGCGAGATGTATAAACTCTCCAAGAAGACGTGGATCAACGTGGAGCCAAACCCCGTATTCGAGGGCACGCTCCCGCTACCGCCCTGGGCCCGGAAGACCTGTATGCACTGCAGCGAACCCGCATGCGCGGCTATCTGCCCCGTGAGTGCCATAGCGAAGTACGAAGAGGGTCCCGTGCTAATAGACGAGGAGGCTTGCATCGGCTGTCAGTACTGTGTCTACGCGTGCCCTTTCAGCGTGATGCAGTTCGACTACGACGAAAAGAAGGCAACAAAGTGCACCATGTGCAGTGACAGGATCGAGGCTGGTGAGGTGCCGTACTGCGTCAAGGTATGCCCACCGCACGCACTGGAGTTCGGACCCTATGCGGAGATGCTGGAAAAGGCTGAGAGCCGGGTCAGCGAAACGGGCGGTGCGATATACGGTGTGGCAGAGGCGGGGGGTACCCATGCCTTGTTGGTTCTACCCAAGCCTCTCGAGGAGCATCGACTGCCAGCAGTGAGTGAGATACCCTACGGGAGAGAGGAGATCTCTGCGGTCATGGGCGCGAAGCAATCCCTGAGGTTGCTCACCGAAGTGTCCGTACTCGGCGTGCTGCTATTCGGGATCGTGCACGCTGTGAAATCTCGACAGGGAAGGAGGGAGGCGGAGACAAAATGAGAAAGAGTGAGAATCCGGAGATCGTGCGATGGGGCGCGGTGGATCGGCTCACCCACTGGCTGTTGATAATCGGCGTGTCCTTCGCCGTTCTGACATCGCTACCCTCATTCGACACGCGCCTCTTCGGTTGGTTATCCTTACCGAACGTACTCGCCCGCAACCTCCATCTAGCCTCTGGAATGTTGCTTATGGCAGCAGCGCTGATCCACATCGTTTACCGGATCGTAAAGCCTAGGAAGACCCGTATATTCCCATCGGGCAAGGACTTCTCGGACTTCGGTCAGATAGTGCGCCATTGGTTCGACAAGAGCAAGCCGTACCCGAAGCTCGGATTCCACCATCCGGTCGAGAAGCTCGACTACTGGGGATTGGCTGTGATAGGCCTCCTGCTCACTGGCGTAGGCGGGATCATGCTGTGGTTCCCGGGGACCTTCCCCCCGTCTTACGCCACCTGGGCGATAGTGCTCACGGGCATCGGCTTCTTCATAATGGCAACCATCCTGGTGGGGCACATCATCTTCGCATTGTTGCCCGTCAACCGGCCCGCCCTAAAGGCCATGCTCCTGGGCCGCAAGGTGAGCGCGGAGTGGGCGAAGGAAAATCACCCTGCCTGGGCCGAGGAACTGCTGGGCACGAGCAACCCCGGATCAAAAAAGGGAAAATCGCGGTAGGGGAGACGGTAAACCTCCCTTAGCCTACAACGTAACTGTGAGCGCTCGTACGCCAAGACACATCCTCCACTCAGGTACTAGGAAGTAAGAAGGGAAAAATGGCAGCTTTTCTTCGTAGGATGAGATGAAGTCAATGGGCTACATCGTGCTAGTAAAGCCCAAAACGGTCGCTCTACTTGTATTCACGTCATTCAGCTCGATGCTCGTGGCCAATTTTAAATACGGGCGACTTAGCATTCCGGTCGCTATTTGGATACTGGCCATCCTGGCCATTACATTAGGATGCGCTGGTTGCAACGCCACCACATGCTACATCGATCGAGACATCGATGCCATCATGGAGCGCACTATGTACAGACCTCTACCGACTGGGAGAATCCATCCACCCGAAAAGGCCTTGTATTTCGGCCTATCTTCGATCGGGATCTCCCTTTTAATTGGCTGGTTTCTGGGTCTACTCCCCTTCGTTTGCCTCTTACTTGGGATGGCCGATAACGTGGTCATTTACAGCATTCTGTTGAAGAGAAGAAACCCTCTAAACATTATACTAGGTGGACTGAGCGGGGGATTTCCGGTTCTCTTCGGCTGGACGGTGGCATTGAATACCATCGACTTACTAGGTATCCTAGCATCGGCGATTGTGGTCCTATGGATCCCTAACCACATCTGGAACCTAGCCCTCTTTCACTCTAAAGACTATGAGAGGGCAAAGGTGCCCATGCTCCCGGTCATCGTAGGCGTGGAAAGGCGATCAGGTGCGTGGTCAGCACGGTTATCTGCCTGTTTGCCTTAACGCTGCTCCTTTGGTACATCGGGGGTTTCGGATGGATTTTCCTATCGATCTCCGCTCCTTTAGGATTGATAGTATTACTCGGTAACCTCGACTTGCTATTACACCCGACAAGTGAGAAGGCTTGGAGAATGTTCAAACTTTCGAGTCCGTACCTACTCCTGATCTTTCTAGCCATGATGCTGGATTCGGTCATTTAGACTCGTGGAAGTTCCTCCCTCCACGATTATCTCTATAAGCCTTTCTCATCGATGACCTTGATGCCGCTCACGATCATCGCTCCGTGACTAAAGAGTGCGTCATCGATTCATTCGATCCTTTGGGGGTTTGTATAAACCGTCAGCTGCCTTCCTCTGATACGAACCAACGTAACCCCCGTTTTCTCGGCAGCCCTCACCCCAGAATCAATAGGGTGGGCTATTGACGCTACGATCGGTATGCCAACTCTAGCAGCCTTGAGAACCATGTCGGCGGGCTGCCTGCCGGAACTCACCAACAGACACCGCGCGAAGATCGCACCCTTTAGCGTTGCGCCACCTATCACCTTGTCCACAGCGTTGTGTCGGCCGACGTCTTCGGCGAAGGACACGAGTTGACCCTCGGATGTAAATATGGCGGCTGCATGGGTACCGTAGGTAACTCCGTGGATCTTACTCTCTTGTGAAAGCCTACGAGCCGCATACAAGATCGTTTGGGCACTGACACTCGTTCTCGATTCGACAAATGGTTTCTTAATTCTGTCCAAGAGCTTAAGGAAATCTGGATCCGTTGAGCCACAGGCTGTAGTAACGAGTTTTGCCGTTTTTGATGCCCTAAGGGCTGTGCCAGTGCTTTTACTTAACGAAACAAACGCGTTGGAGCCATCGAGGCGGATTCCCTTCAGCTCACTCAAAGATTTAATTATCCCCTCTCCCAGTAGATGCCCTACAGCAAACTCCCTTCTCATGTCAGGACTTGAGAGTAGGGTAACGAAGTGTTTTCCATTAATATGGACGAAAAACGGTTCTTCCACCGCGATTTCTTCCTCTTTAGAGCTTTTTACTCCCTCTTCAACATCAACGCTAAGAATCTTTACACGGGCTGAAGTTTTACCCATCATTAAATTTCTTACACCGTGGTTTATTCCTTAGTGGGATAAAAACCGCATATGTGAGAAGGCAAATCTCCGTGGGCTCATTAAATAGCATCTTACTCCCATCACCAAATACGAAGAAGGTTCTTTTTGAAGAAATGGGAAAGCGCCCAGCGTTCACATGGTCCGCATTCTCCTGCTCAGCCCAGTCAGATCGTTGGGCGTGTTAACGTTTAAAAGGGATATAAGTTCCCGATCCACACTTCTAAGCTCATCAACCGAAACATAATCGACCTTCTTGAGAGGGGTAATAAAAGAGCGCAAGTTGCGGTTACCCTCCCTTATCGCAATCCTAACCGAGTTGAGTGTCCTAACCGTTTGGTAGACGGCCAAGAGGGGCTCGATAAAGCCATTTGGCCACCGTGGTATGATCGCTTCAACATCCACTGTAATTCTTCTGAGGAGATAGCCAACTAACCTAGGTCGCAACAGGGGAATGTCACATGCCGTTATAAAGGTGAAATCCGTCTTCACCTGTTCAAGTCCAGTTGCTATGCCACATAATGGACCAGTAACCGGATATCTCTCTATGTCATCCCTGACAACGTGGACGCCCCTCGGCACAACCTCTTGAATCATCTTCTCTTTATCCGAACTGCTAGTTACTACTAGTATATCCTCAAATGGGATCGCCAAACACGCATCGATCACGTAGGATATCATCGGCTTGTTTCGGATCATAAATAAAGCTTTAAATGATCCGAACCTCTTGCTATCACCTCCAGCCAGTATGATCGCACTCCGCGTTTTCGCCCGCATTATCGTTCTTTCATTACATTTAACCTAAATGAAAAGAGTCAGGATCACTCCCGGAAAAGAACATAAAGGGGAGAAGTGAAGAAGACTTTCTCCGAACCGAGGAACTCAGCAAGAAAGAAATCAAACGATTCTTATCGTTGTGATTGGGAAGCATATCATTGGGCACAGCACCAGAGGTTCGCAGAATCGGGTTTAAGAAGAGTATTCCAGTTGACGAGGCGATTGAAAAATTTCTGGGTCGGGAGTTCCCACATGTGGGCTATGAAATCATCGAAACTGTCAACGCTATTAACAGAGTCCTTGCAGAGGAGGTTAAGGCGAAGGTTAACGTTCCCAATTTCAACCGATCCGCTGTTGATGGCTACGCCTTAAGGGCCGAGGAAACGTTTGGAGCTGGATCTGAAAATCCCGTAGCGTTTAAGCTAGTTGGAAAGATAGAGGCAGGTCAGATCTTCACTCGATCCATCGGTCAGAAAGAATGTGTCGAGATAGCAACAGGAGGTGTGCTACCACTGGGGGCAGACTCGGTTGTTATGCTTGAATTTGTAGATAGGCGAAACGACGAGATAAACGTCCTCAAGTCTACATACCCTCTTCAGAATGTCGCAAGGGTCGGAGAAGATGTTAAAAAAGGAGAGGTGGTGCTAAGCGCCGGAAGGGTCATAAGGGCTCAAGACATAGGGCTGCTCGCATCGATTGGTGTTAAAAACATAAGGGTGCTTCGAAAGCCAAAGGTGGCAGTAATCCCCACTGGAAGCGAGCTCGTTGAACCATTTTCTGACGAAGATTTGCGGCCAGGTCAGATAGTTAACACCAATAGGTTAGTGATCTGCAACCTGGTGAAGGAATACGGCGGTCAGCCTCTAGATTACGGATTAGTGTCTGACGACCTAGATGCGATCCGGGCATCTCTCAAGAGGGCTTTAGTTGAAGCCGACATCGTTGTTGTAACCGGTGGAGCATCCGTTGGGAGTAAGGACCTCGTCCCAGCCGCGATAAATTCGCTAGGAAAGCCTGGTATGCTGATCCATGGCGTCGCAATGAGACCCGGTCAACCCGTAGGTCTTGCGGTGGTTAGAGGAAAACCTGTCCTATCGTTACCCGGCTTTCCGGTCGCCACCATACTCGCCTTCGACATTTTTGGTCGTCCGCTCATAAGGAAGATGGGTGGTTTTCCGAATGAGATGAGGCTTACAGTGAAAGCCAGATTAAAAAGGAGGGTCGCATCCAAATTAGGGTTCAGATCGTTTGCGCGTGTCCGGATCACAAAAAGTGACGAGGGATACGTTGC
>JBHIEI010000060.1:0-7679 GCA_046760555.1 Bathyarchaeia archaeon | reverse complement strand
CGGAAAATTGGCAAGTAGCCTTTGATTATGGCAACATCTGGGGATTTAGAGAGACGCCTGGACTTTTCGCCCTTTGGCAAAGCCTCTCGCGAGGGGATTATGTTTTGTTCTATGCTACGAGCCCTATCAGCGGTCTAATTGGGTATGGATCAGTGCGCACGAAGTTTAGACAAGACAAGCCGCTGTGGCCGCAGGAAGTCAGAGAGAGTAGGATCATTTGGCCTTATCGGTTCGAGTTCGATGTGGAATATTGCCTTCCTCAAGACGATTGGAAGACCAAGAAGGTTGTATCCGAGACCTTGAAGGCTATGGTTAGAGGGGGATTTCAGGTCATCGATGAAGGCATGGCAAAGGATCTGACGCGGCTCCTTCGCTATGTCCTTGAGGTATCTCAGGCGACCGGTCATGCCGAAGTGCAGGGTTAGCCAGGCGCCGGTGTCCACGCGCACGAAGAGATGTTTGCCGTATCGTCTGGTCGATCGGAACGCGCGGCCTGTTAGCCTTGACCGCAGTTGCCAAGCGGAGACGTTCCCGAGAATCTCCGGGCTCCTCACCTCCACGCTCTCTATGGTCTTATGCAGTGAGGTGGCGTTCACGTATCGTCTCAGGACCTCTACATCAGGAAGCTCCGGCATAATTTCTACCCAGGCATCATTCCAAGAGCCCCTTCAGCTGTAGGCAGTTCTTAACCGCGTGGGCCTGGTAGTCGTTGTTGAAGTAGCAGAATACCCTCTCCACATCTAGGACCTGGATTCTTTCCGACCATTCCCGTAGCTCCTCTTCGGAATACAGGTAGCGATACCAGTCGTCCCTGCCGTGGAACCTCACGTAGGCGTTGCGGGACGTAGCCACCAGGTCCTGGGGGAGTTCAGGGGCGGAAACGGCGCAGAACCCCACCCCGCTCTCCCTCAGGAGGCTGTAAACCTCGTCGCAAAACCAGCTCGGGTGCCTAAACTCCACCACGTTGTCCATTCTAGGGTCCAGTTGTTCGATAACGCCCTTGAGAAAGCCCGCATCCTTGCGCATGACAGGGGGGATCTGAAACAGGATGCAGCCCAGCTTGTCCCCCAAGAGCCCGGCGAGCTGGTAGAAGCGGTCCACGAGCCCCCGGGTGCCCTGAAACTTCTTCCTATGGGTTATGATCCGGTTGGCCTTCAGGGTGAACACGAAGTCACCGGGCGTCTTGCGATACCAGCTCCCGAGCATCCTCTTGGTGGGAAAGTGGTAGAAGGTGCTGTTCACCTCCACGGTGCTAAAGCGATCGGCGTAGAACCCCAGCCACTCCGATTTATCCAGATCCTCGGGATAGAAGCGCCCCGCCCAGTGATCGTAGTACCAGCCGGAGCAGCCCAAAAGATACCTCTTAGACCTCATCTAGACCAGTGACACCTGTCCTATCTACATTCGTTTGGAGCGAGAGCTGATAATCTCTACTTTATGATCGGTTATCCTCCCTTCCCGCATCGGCGAACCATATTTGCCGAATTTGGTATGCTATTCCTAAGTGGTTTCCAGACGTCTGGACATCAATAGAAGGGCAGTAAACAGCGCAGTTGCCGTGAGTCCAGATAGCAGATAGACTGTGTATGGCAGCATCTTGGATGCGATGGAAAGATAAAGCAAGAAACTCGAAGCGAAGATCACGATCCAAGAAATCTTGCTGAAGCGGAAAATTGCCTCCCCCTCAAGCGGCCTAAATGGAAACGCAAAGCAGCAAGCCGTCATCATGGCCATCAATAACCCCGCGTCTCCTACGGTCGTAAATCCCAGAACATGGAAGGCGTAGAAGGGCAGGTTTAGTGCCAGAATACACAGTATCTTCATCATCCCGATTAGCCCGGACTTCCTTTTGTCCAGATCTCCCTGGTATTCGGCCTTTCCTATGGGCGCGAATGGAACCAGGAATACGATCCCGGTTATGAGCAGTGCGGCAAGACCATGGAGGCCTATCTTGAATTCGGACCAGACGTTGAGTGCTCTGGCGATCATGACCGCGAATAGCTCCGTGACGAGGGACACGATCACAACCGACACCAGGATCAGCGGGACCACCTCGATCAGAAGCGAGACATCCAGAAAGTTCGGCAAGCCGTTGAGCTCCACGTAGGCAAAAACGACCAGAAGAACAATGGATGAAAATGCCAGCGATAGCAGGTCTCCCTTGGTTATCAGCCGCTTTCGTCTGCGGGCTTTAACCTCCTCCTCGGTTAGACTCTGGAAGGCCTCCTCAGCGTAGGTCGACAGGAGACCTTTAAGCGAATCTGGAATGGGCAACCTTAGGATAGCGCTGAACCCAACGGTCGTGGCTGTTCCGATCACTATAGCCGCGCCCACGCTCTCCGGAGACGGAGTTTGCCTCACCACCCTGGGCGCCTCTTCCACCCCAGGTGCCTCTTCCACCTCGGGTGCCAGCGAATCGAGCACTATGTAGAAGCTCCCCGCGGACGCAGCCCACCCTGTGGCTTCGCCAGCATCCCAGAAGCTACTGGCGCAAAGTATGGTGTCTCCCCACGATATGGCGATATCGTATCCATTCATGTCTCCTGAGCTCAAGGGTTTACGCATCTCATACGTGTACCATCCTGCCGCCCATCCCGATTCTCCAGTAACGTCGTTGCTCCCTCCAAATTCGGTATCAGGCAGCCAACCCCCTTCATTGGGCCTGATGTCCTCAGGGCCTAGGCCGTGATGTATGATGGCAGAGTCATCTCCGTCGCCGATGTCCCCATCTCCGTTGGCATCAAACAGAATGGCGGCGTAGTCGTACATCTCCGGGAACTTGTTCTCATCGTCGTCTTGGACCTGGATGCATATCCACAGGTAGGTTTCGTCGTGTTTGAGGTAAATGGTTCCTGGATGCGTTGGAGATGGCTCGCCGCGATCGTAGGCATATGTGACAGAAAGTTTACCCGCATCGTCCCATTCATTTCCAGAAAATACTCCATCTAGAGTAACGACGTTCTGGAGTGAGGGTGCCACAACGGTCGGCATCCCCTCTTGGGCCTCTGCTACGGGGAAGATCGGAGAGAGCGCGACTATCGCCAGTAGAAGAAAAAGCAACCAAATCGCATTTCGACCCATCCTCAACGCTCCACCCCCTCTTGAAGACATGTGCTAGTAATATCTTGCTTAAATCGCTTGAAATGAGTAGCGCTGGTGACAAGCTCTACCTGGGCGTTCAGATCATTTGCCAACTACCCTCCCGCCGTGAAACGAGAATAGGGCCCCCTCCGGGGTCAGATAGTCGCTGCGGTCGGTGTCGGAGCCGCACTCATGAGGAGGAGAAGCCGATAGCGGAACCATTGTTTTGTTCCTTAATTTTCTTAAGGTAAGTCCGGGACTTAAGCGTGAATTGAAGGTACGGCACGCCCTACCGCTTCTCGTTATGCTTGTCTCGGTGCTCGTGTACCCCGCCCCTCGCACGTATGGACTTGATCGGTGTGCGATGCCGATGGGCGCCGATCCCTCCTTGGAGCTGGTTGCCACGATCACGCTGGATAAGGAGCCTGAAAGCATAGCCGTCAACGAGGAGACAAACCTGGTGTACGTGGGCACGGAGGGAAGCCTGATAGTTATAGACGGTGGGACCAACGAGGTGGTAACCGAAGTCCCCTTATGGGAGGGAGAAGGCTGGACGGTTGTGGTTAGGCGGATTCTGGTTAACCCCCAGACCAATCGCATATATGCCGCGAGCGCCGAGTCGGTTAAGGTCATAGACGGTGCCACTCACGCCGTAGTGGGGGAAATACCCGAGTCTGCCCTCTCTCGGGAGATCGCCATCAACCCAGCCACGAACCTCCTCTACATAGCCTATACGACCGTTACCCTAGGCGATCCAGACGTGGTGCGTGTGTACGACGGGACGACTCTCGAACTGGTGACCTCGGTGGAGATTCCGGGTAGCAGGGAGCCCCGCCTCGTCCAAGGTGTGGGCGTGGCCGTCAACCCCAGGACGAACCGCATCTACGCCACATGGACCTACAATGACAATGTGTACGTCATCGACGGTAACACACACCAGATCGCGCAGAGCGCGGAGCCATCCTCCTTCAGCATAGAGGTGACGGTCAACCCCGCCACCAACCACATCTATATCGGCAACGTGGTTCTGGATGGTGAGACCCTGGAAGAGGTGGCTTCGGGCCGGAGTCCACCCGCTGCCATCAATCCCGTAGGTAACCTTCTCTACATCACCGTACTCGACGAGTTACGCATCCTGGACGGTAGCACCTACCAGATTGGACCTACCCTGGAGCTGGATGAGTACTCCACCGATATAGCGGTGAACCCCAAGACGGGCATGATCTACCTGGCCCACAGACCAGCCAAAAAGATCTCGGTGGTTCAGGGGCCGCTGTTCTTCAAACCGGCTGAGTTCGCGGTCAGTGGTCTGACCGTACAGCCCGAGGAGGTCGATGCTGGGAGGCCGTTCAAGGTGACGGTGAACGTCTCAAATACAGGGTATATGACTGGCTCCTACAACATCGAGCTCGAGTTCGCCGGAGAGGTTGTCGATAGTAAGACCGTTACGCTGTCCCCTGGTGAATCGACAACCGTTACCTTCGAGGTCTCAGAGGAGGAGCCAGGAACCTATACGGTCAGGGTAAATGGAGAAACGGGGACCGTGACCATTCATAGGCTCTCAAGCTCTATTTCGTGCTATGTCTCGCCCTCGAGCCTCACCCAGGGTGAGACCATCGTTGTTTACGGCTCGATCGGCCCACCCTTCCAGAGGGAGGGGGCTGAGGTGACGTTGGCGTACACGAAACCCGATGGAACCACGATGAGGAAAACCGTCACGACGGGCGCGGAGGGGTCTTA
Source organism: Bathyarchaeia archaeon (assembly GCA_046760555.1). Taxonomy (GTDB): domain Archaea; phylum Thermoproteota; class Bathyarchaeia; order JBHIEI01; family JBHIEI01; genus JBHIEI01. The sequence continues at coordinate 2,858 of JBHIEI010000060.1, read as the reverse complement.
CCGTGACCCTTACACCCCCGATACCGTCGGCTCCTGGAGCGTTGAGGCGAGCTGGGAGGGGGACGCTGGGTACAAAGGAGCGACCAGCTCCCCGATCTCGTTCGAAGTAAAGAAGAAAGGCTGCGTCATCGCCACCGCCACCTACGGCTCCGAGCTCGCCCCCGAGGTCCAGTTCCTGAGGGGCTTCAGGGACGGCACCGTGCTATCCACCTTCGCTGGCAGCCAGTTCATGGCTGCGTTCAACGCCTGGTACTACTCGTTCAGCCCGAGCGTCGCGACGCTCATCGTCGATCATCCAATGGTGAAAGTGGTCACGAAGGCGATCCTATGCCCGCTGATCGGGATCCTGCACCTATCCGCGTTTGCATATTCTGCGCTCAGCTTCAGTCCCGAATTGGGCATAGTGGTGGCTGGGCTAGTAGCGAGTTCGCTTATCGGTGTGGTTTACTTCTCCCCTCTGATCGTTGTTCTCCAGACCTCCGTCAGGCGGCTTCGTAGGCTGACGGTTGGTCAACTAAGGTGGTTCGTTCTTCCGTGGTTCGTCAGCGTCACACTGATCCTGGCAGCCGAGATCCTCGCATCGCCACTGATCATGATGAGCGGGACCGTAGCTTTTGTACTACTGACGATCTCTCTCGCGGCTCTAACGGTGGGCAACCAGATCGTTCAGACCCTAGAATGAACGCTAGACAATCTCCACTGAGATCTAGGGCAGTAAGCCGTATCAAATGTTCGGATCAATCGTTCTTTCAGCCTTTTTAAGGTGCCAAGTCTCCTCCATCGAAGAGTGAAAAGTCCAGTCAGACTGGCACCATCATTAGTCAGGTACGTACCTGCACTAGTAGCCCTAACTCTCCTCCTGAGCCCATTTGTTCAACTGTTGAGTGGCAGCCCTGCAAGGATCGAAGCCTCCGGTACGGCAGGAATCGAGGCCGCCTGCGAGGAGAGTTCGCATACTATCGTCGCCCCATTCGAGCCCAATTTCAGGTACCTCATCACCGTCACGAACACGGGGGACGGAGTGGATACGATCGGGCTGAATCCTCAGGATGAGCCCCCGGAGGGATGGCTAGTTTTGGGAGCGTCGGGCTTCATCCAGTTGGATCCCGGCGAGACGGGGTATTTCATGATAATCGTGGAGCCCAGCGGGGTGTCGGATGGAGCGGAGCTCTCGCTCCCACTCGTCGTGTCCTCTGGTAACGATCCGAGTCTGACGAGCACCATCACCCTGACCACCACGCTAAAGGAGACCGCTTTTCACGCACTGCCTCGGAACTCGGTCATGAGGGGCAAGGTGTACGATAGCGAAACCCGAGAGCCCATCGCCAACGCGGAGGTCAGCCTGTTCCTATGGAACCCCAACTGGGGGGATCATGCCATCACGGGTGCGGATGGGAGCTATCGGATCCCCTGTATCTCCTATGAATACATGTTGGAGATTCACGAGAACTACAACACCAAGAATCCCCCATTCCACTACTTAGAGGTGCACGCCCCGGGCTACCAGAGCTACTACGAGAGCGGGATCAAACCGCCTGAGGGGGGCACCCTGACCAAGGACATCTACCTCGATAGGCTAACGCTGAGTGCCAGCTTCCAGCTCTCTTGGGAACACTCGCTGGGCTTCGGTGTCTGGAAAGCCCCAGCCTCCGAGGCCTGGGACTACATAGCGGCGGTCACCGGGGAGCATGACCCTCCGAGGCCAGGGGAGACCCCCACCTACGGGGTTTACCTCTACGGTTGGGATGGCAATCTCGTCTGGAACCGACAGACCGAGACGCAACTCTGGGGGATAGACATCTCACGCGACGGGAGATACGTGGCCGCCGGGAGCATGGTGCCTGAGAGCAGGGTCTACCTCTACGACCGGGTCGAGGGCTCCTTATGGGAACGCACCCTAAGGGAGGCGGATATCAGGGAGGTGAAGTTCTCCCACGATGGGCGCTACTTAGCCGTGGGCACGACCTCGATCCAGCTCTACGATGTGGCGACCAAACAGCTTCTCTGGGAGTACGACACCAGAGAGTGGGTCAGGGAGATCACGTTCTTCCCCGACGACTCCTATGTGGCGGCCGCAAACTCCGGGGGCTACCTTTACGTGTTCAGCGCGGCGGATGGGGCGCTTCGGTGGAAGAGGTTCCACGGCGGGTACGTTCCCTTCGTCCTAGAGATACCGCAGGATGGCTCACGCATAGCCGTGGCTGGGAAGAGCCACGAGGTCTGGATGTACGACCGTGACGGCAACCTCCTGTGGACCTACCCCACCGAACAGGTCATCACCGACGGCAGGATGAGCGCGGATGGTTCTAAGATCGTGGTAGGCACGGTTTGGGGAGGGATCCACTGCCTGGATGGAGACGGTAATCTCCTCTGGCGGAGGGTAAGGGGCGTAGGGCATAACTCCGTATACATGACGCGAAACGGGAGATACGTGGCACTGGGTGGCTCCGGGATCATGCTGCTGGACGATCGAGGCACGGTCCTCTGGGAGGACGACTACGGGATGGTCGATTACGTCGAGGTGTCGGAGGATGGCTCTAAGATCATCGCGGGATACAGCGACCCGGACGTCCTTCGCTTGTACGAAGGCCTCATCGTTAGTGCTCCCTCGCCTACACCAACACCGACGCCCACACCGACACCGACCCCTCCACCAAAGGAGTTAGAATTCGAATGGACGCTTGATCCTGGGATTCGCGTAGAGGACGGCAGCGTCCCCTACATCCATAGACTAAAGGATGGAAGATTCAGGCTATACTACTGTGGAGCCGGAGGGATACTCTCAGCTATTTCCTCCTATGGTCTTAATTTCGAGAGCGAGGCGGGGATCAGACTGGGTCCTGCTGGCGAGCATGGGG
>JBHIEI010000059.1:0-7699 GCA_046760555.1 Bathyarchaeia archaeon | reverse complement strand
TCCCTGTCGGCCACATATTCCAGCCTTATTCGCCTACCGTCGGGTCTAATAACGTAGAGTGAGCCTGGATAGGTTTCCGGGCCATTTCTAACAAGCTCACGCATCTCCTCGATGTTCCAAGCGGTCACCTTCTCGGGTATGGTCAATCGCTTGGCCACTTCCAGCGGGACGCCCACCTCATCGATATCCAGGTTGGGATCAGGCGAGATGACGGCTCTGGCCGAGAAGTCTACCCTCTTTCCGGAAAGGTTTCCCCTAAAGCGTCCCTCCTTTCCCTTCAAGCGCTGGGCGATCGTCTTTAACATCCTCCCCGAGCGATGACGAGCGGGCGGGATGCCGGAGGTTTCGTTGTCAAAGTAGGTGGTGATGTGGTATTGAAGGAGCTCAGACAGGTCCTCGATGATCAATGTCGGGGCTCCCATGTCTATGCTCTCCTTCAGCCTTTGATTGATACGCAGGATGTCCACGAGCTTGTGGGTTAGATCGTCCTCGGATCTCAGTCCGGACTCGAGGGTTATCGATGGCCTCACACACAGCGGAGGAACGGGCAAGACTGTGAGTATCGCCCACTCAGGCCTCATCACCTCCGGATCGAATCCCAGCAACCGAAGATCCGAATCGAGGATGCGTTCGAGCCTCTCCCTGATCATGCTGGCGGTCAGCCTTTTTGGTCCCGCCTCCGTCACCTCCCAGAACTCCGTCGGTTTGTTAAACTTGACATCGTGCTGCTCGGTCTCACAATGCATGCACACCCGTTTCTTCCTGACCTTTTTGATCACTTCGCTGTAGAACTCGCCGGGGACCTCCCCCAAGAGCCTCCTCTGCTCCTCTATGGCTTTGTTGACCTCCTCAACCGCCTTATCGGACATTAGAATCCGACCGCAGCTTCTACACGTGCTCGACAGGAGGGTGTAGATATCGCTCACGAAGCCGACGTGGACCACCGGGATCGCGAGCTCTATATGACCAAAGTGACCCAGACAGTTAGCCGCCGTGTTTCCACACGTTTCACATCGCTGCCCAGGCTCAAGCGCCCCAAGCCTCCCATCCATGAGCCCATTTTTGATCGCCATCCCATCCTCGTCGTAGGTGTCAGGTGTCCTCACATCAACGACCGAAAGCTTTCGAATCGCGTCGGGGGAGAGTAGACCGAACTTGACTCCAGCGATTACACTCGGTGCGGGCTGAAATAGAGCCATCAGACCCCCTCCTCAAGAGACAACTTGGGAAACACGCAGAACCCCTCCAGCTCCTGTAGGAGGAGTTTGAAGGCGTAGGGGATGACCGTCGGACAAACCTTGGCCTTTTCCTCGCAGAAATTGCAGATGTACTTTCTTTGTCTCGCATCATAGTAGGCTATGTGACCACAAGTCTTGCACACGTAGACAACCACCCTGTCCGACTCGTTTAGAAGCCTGTCCTTGAGGAGCATCGCGGCTCCGTGTCCGATTAGGCAATCTCGCTCCATCTCACCAAACCTCAGACCTCCCCCTCTCGCCCTACCCTCAGTGGGCTGTCTCGTTAGCATCTGGACCTCTCCCCTGGCCCTGACGTGCATCTTATCGGCGGCCATATGGTGCAGCTTTTGGTAGTACACAGGGGCGATCAAGACGTCCACTTTGAATCTCTTACCCGACTTCCCATCGTACATGACCTCGCAACCGTTATACCTGTACCCCAGATCGATCCATTGCTCTCTCAGGCTCTCAACCGCCTCGTTATCAAAGGGGGTACCGTCGACGGGGATGCCACGTAGGGCCGCCACCTTGCCCGCCGCGAACTCGATGAGTTGCCCGATCGTCATCCTCGAGGGGATGGCGTGAGGGTTGATTATCAGATCTGGTATGATCCCGTCCTCCGTGAAGGGCAGATCCTCCTCGGGCACCACCGCACCGACAACCCCCTTCTGCCCGTGTCTCGAGGCGAATTTATCTCCGAGCTCGGGTATCCTGGTCGTTCGCACGATCACTTTTACGAGCTGGCTCCCCTCGGTGGTTGGGATCAGTAATATCGAGGTCGACACCCCCTCCTCTCCCGGTCTCAAGGCTATCGAGGTGTCCTTATTTAGCGTGGCCTTTACGCCTAGCTTATACTCCTCCACAAATCTCGGCGGACTTATCCTGCCGATCAGAACATCTCCACCGCTGATGTCCATCTCCAGACCGATTATACCGTCTGATTCGAGCAAACGATAATACGATTCTCCTCGATACCCACGAACCCCGGTTTCGGGTATGGTGAAGCTATCCTTGAGCCCTCCGGGATACCGTTTGCATTCCCCCTCGTAGTTCCTAAAGAAGGTGGATCGCCCGAGACCCCTCTCTATGGAGGCCTTATTGATCACAACGGCGTCCTCCATGTTGTATCCACCGTAGGAGAGTACGGCAACAACGAAGTTCTGACCTGCGGGATAGCTATCGTAGTTCAAGACCTCCATGGGCTTGGTCTTCACCAGCGGGCTGTGGGGGTAATGAAGCAGGTGGAACCGTGAATCCGTTCGGTAATAGAAGTTTGTGGCGTAGATTCCCAATGCCTGTTTAGCCATAGCTGCCTCGTGCGAGTTCTTGGGCGACTGGTTATACTCCGCGTAGGGAATTATCGAAGCCGTAACGCCCAGAATGGTGTACGGCGCGATCTCCATGTGGGTGTGCTCCTTGGTCACCTCAGCGCGATTGAGTGCAACGAGCGCATCCTCCTCCTCCTCCGAGTCGAGGTATTCAACGACTCCATGGCTCAAGAGCTCGACCCAATTCCACGTCCCCGATCGGAGCAACTTTATGTGCTTCTCGGAAAGCTTGACCTTCCCATCCTCCACGATGGCCAGAGGCCTCCTGACTCTCCCTGGATCGCAGTTCACATGGATCTCCTGTTTGGAGTAGGAGACGTTAATCTCAGAGCTAATCTTCCCCTCCCTTCGCGATCTTCTGATCATCCTTATCAGCTCCTTTGGATCCTGATGGAATCCCATGGGAACACCGTTAAGAAAGACCTTAGTTCCGAGCTGTTTCTGCCTGTCAGAAGCCCTGCGCGGAGGGATAACCCCCGCTCTGTAGAGCCACCGCCTCACACCTCTTTCGTCCACCCCCCTGGAAACGGACGCCATGAGAGCTAGATTCGTAACTAGCCCACAATTTGAGCCCTCCGGCGTTTCATTGGGGCACAGCCTTCCCCACTGCGTCGGGTGCAAATCCCTCGCCTCGAAGTTTGGTTGTCCGCGCATGAGCGGTGACTGTATCCGTCGAAGATGGCTCAAAGCCGAGAGCATGTTGACCCTATCTAGCAGTTGCGTTATCGCGACCCTTCCCCTCCCCCAGTTCCCCGTGGCCAACGCGTGTTGGATCCTCTCCGTGACCAATCCGTGGCGAACCGCGGCGTCGAGGAAGATCCTCCCTCTCCTCGTAGCCATTCGCTTGAGCTGGTACTTCATGTCGTACTTTAGCAGTGTGAAGGCCGCCTTGAATAGATCGGTGAGTAGGGAACCGGTGAGCGCAAGGCGCTTATTTGCCAGGTGGTCTTTATCATCCGCATCTCTCTCACCCCGTTTGAACTCTATGATCCTGTTGACCATTTCGCCCAAGTACATGGCCTTCTCGTATCGGTTTCCCTGAGACTGCCCGACATGTGGAAGTAGGTTTCTGTCGAGTATCTGTTCGGCACGTTTTATCCTATAGGATTCCACTTGACCGTAGGCGACCCTATTGCCGAGGAATAGAACGGCATCCCTCGCTCCTTTTATCCCGGCCGCCTCTTCGAACGATGGAATGAGCTCGTCCTGTATCTCTTTTCGAAGGGAAACAGTTTCCGCTATCTTCTTATCGGACTTTACTCCCAACGCCTTCATGAGAATCACGAGGGGGATCTTCGTCGGAACCCCCGGGATCCACACACTCACGGTTTCGTTGGGCTCGAATCTAACCTCGATCCTCGCCCTGAAGTCCACGGTCGTGGAGAAGACCTTGGCCACGTAGGCTGGTTTGCTTGCCCGCGTGTCCACATCGACCAGGATTCGGTTGGGTGTAAGGTTCTCAACGGCCGTCATCACTCGCTCCGAGCCGTTAATGATGAAGTATCCCCCTATGTCGTTTGGATCCTCCCCCTCCTCTATCAACCTGCTTTCGGTCAGACCAGAGAGAAGGCAGATGCAGGACTTCACCATGATCGGTAGATCGCCGATGTGGATGATCCTTGTTTCTTCCTTCTTCCCCCCTCTGACTATGGACATCTCGAGGTAGATTGGCGAGGCGTAGGTGATGTTTCTCAGGCGCGCCTCCTTAGGGTACACTATATGGGAGCTACCGAATATCTCTAGGGCTCGTGGCTTGCCTATCTCAACACGCCCGAATTTTACGATGAAGGGTCGTTGAGGGACGTCCACATCGATGTCACCCACGGCGTTAACCACTTCCTGGAGCCCCCTCCTTACGAAGTCGTCGTAGGAATCGATATGGAGCCTCGTTAATCCACCCTCCTCGAGGAAGGTCCTCATTATGAGCCAGTAATCATCACTTTCCAATGGCACCTTTTATCCTCTCAAAACCTTGCCAAGCTTGTCAAGGTATGCAGGGGCTAATAACTTTTTCGGCGGTTTCTCTTGGTAAGATTCAGACGCGAATAAGACCAAACGTGATCAATAAAAGTTCAGGTCTGAATCATAACTGATAGAAGAAAATGGGTAAGAGGGAAGAAATGGTGAGATCGATTCTCTTTATCCTCGTGTCTCTCACCATCCTGTGTGGAACCGTCGAAATTGGTATGACCGTTGGGTTTGTCGATGCCGAGACGCTTACCAGCTTCCAAGGCACTCTAGGTGCCTCGATAAGTAAAGATCCCGTCGGGCTCGTACGTTTCTCTCCCCTGTACTTTGCCTTGATGCTAGTCTGGGTACCTGGTCAGCTGGTCGGCACGCTAGTCGCCGCTCTTGTTGCTTCAATCATGGCGATTTTGCTCCTCTTCGCAGGTGCTTGGGACCTGTTGAAATACTTACGTCTAGTTTGGCTCGCTCGGAGTCAAAACCTTAGTGGTTCGTGATCTAACTAGGTGATGAATTGAGTCTTCTCCCTCTGATCCATCTCCACAATCCTAGGAGGACGTTGAACCTCGGCACTTCCTTCATGTACTGTCGGTACCCGTCACCCCACTTGGGTATGTTGAGCTCTCTCTCTTCCTTTACGGTCCAGTAATAATGGAAGGCAATTATCTCAACAATTCCAATTACGCTTAAGATCGTGAACGGAATCAGCCCACTGAGGATTAGGGGCACGGTGGCAAGAAATACGCTCCAGGAGACGGCTTGGGGTGTCTCACTATCCTGTAAGGGCCGCTCTTGAGAAGTACCACAGTATGGTCTTCAGAACGACACCCTCCCTTCTTGATATTAGAATACATACCCCAAGTCAGCGGGATCGCGCTGATGAAAAGGACGATTGATAGGTATGTCACGATTGCTGGGAAATCAATTGCCGGCAGTTGAGCGAAAAAACTCAAAGTTCCTAGGCCCGAAAACTTGGCGACCGCAGGAAGAAAGCATAGAAGTGCCCACACCACGTAACCAATAAAATCCCTCCAGTTTTCTTCGTGCCCGAGCCCCCTCTTCCTTATTTCCGTTCTCGCCTCGATGGGCGTGATCTCCCCCTTCCTTAGTCTCTCCACGATATCCTTCACCTCAACTTTGTCCTTCTCACCCACCTGTCTCAACCTAACTCAGCCGGACCCCTTAAAGTACCTATGAAGTCGTCCCAGATGACGCAAGGAGCTTGCCAAGCTACCATCTAGCCAAACTACGTCCAAGTAATATGCAATTTCTATCTTTCACTCACGGGAATCTTCTTGGCTGGCTTTTCAGCCTCTCGAGCGGCTATCTGCAGGGATATCTCTGTTATGATCTCGCCCAACCTTTTCACCAGCGGGTGATCACTGTTTATCCTGTACATGACCGCCCTCCCTATCTTCCTTGAGACCCTAACGATTCCCAATCCTCCAAATCCATGAAGTTCTTGTAAAGGGTCTGCTTCCTCATGCCTAGCTCCCTTACAATCTCGCTCTTGCTGAAGTCGAAAATGGGTTGTCTAGGAAGAAGTCCAGTACTCTCAGTTTCGGTGAGTGGCCGAGCATCTTTACGAGGATGGTCTCCCCGAGATCCTTGTACCTGTCTTGGGTATGTACTAATTTTCACCATAAACGGTATTATAAGTGTACCATATAACAAACGAGCAAATCAAGACGATCATCTTGATCAAACTAAGGAATAGGGGTTGCTGGGAGTAGATACCCGCCCCTTCAAAGGCTCCTCCTCGCAGTATCAGGAGGAAAGGACAGCACGGCAGTTGCTATCTCAACCTTGATCGTTGCTCTTTACATCGACCTTGGGATAGCCGACAACGATTATTCAAAGAAAGGGCTCAACGTATGTAGGGAGAACTGTGAGAGGTTGGACATCGAGTTAGTGAACTACACCATCCAGAACACTAGATGTGACCGTCGTCTCGGTCTCTCGGACTAGGCTTGCCAGGCCGACGTGCTCGTCCTGTGGTGTCATCAAGAGGGCGTGATGAACAGAGTGGCTTTGATTTGGCCGCTAATAGGATTGCCACGGGACACAATCTCGACGAACAATACCGTCTTCATACTCAAGAACGTCGTTGACGGAAACCTGTCTCAGCTCTCCGTCTCGGCCCCCGATCACGCTGGGCGGACACGACAGGCTCGTTGACAAAGTGAAGCCTCTTTACCTCCTCACCGAGAAGGAGGACTACGTCTACTGCGAGTGCATTGGTGCATCGTTCTACATGGACGAGTGTCGCTACATTGCCGGAAACGTTCACTGGACTACAAAGGAGCCATCAACTACCTTGAGTCGAGGCATCCAGGGACGAAACTCCGCCTCGCAAAAATGTTTCGAAAGGAACTAAAGTCGAGGATAGGGATCCCGGAGGAGGTTCTTGTAAGCTGTCAGAAGTGCGAGATGCCAACAACCGAAAAAGTCTGCGCCTTCTTTAGCCTCATCTTCCAAGTCATGAGTGCCTCACAAACGCAAAAGAGAAGAGGCTAGATTAGAGAGGGACTCCCTCGGCTTCCTGAAGTCCCACTCGAGGAACTGGATGTTGAGGTTCCGTTCATCGAGCGTCTTTTGAATTTCCTCGATGAAGATGCCTGCTCCACGTAGGAGCTTTGATTTGTTAAGATCCCCTACATATACCTCGCTCACTCCACAAGATGGAGATCTTGCCACACCTACTATGCCTACCACCTTGAGGTTTGCCCTCAAGAACCTAACTACATCTTCGACAACAACATTAGCCAGTTTTGAGCATACCCTCCTTAGCCCCTTCTTCTCGTATTGTGTCTTCGTACAGGCTTCTCTAGGGTAGCCGGCAAAAACGAATTCGGGGCATGGCATCTGTTCGATCCCTAGTATGTAGGTTCTACACAGTTTGAGCAACTCCCAGATCATGCATGGATACTCTATCTTGGCACAGCCTGTGGCGACAGTGTTCTGGTTTAGGATACAATGCGATACAAAAATGAGCCTCCCGCTACGTCCATCCAAAGTATCGCACACGCCCAATTAGTACCGCTTTAAAATTGACAGCTAGGTTAAATCGTTCTCTAACTCTTGAATCGATTCTATTTCTGTTTCCTCTTCCTGTTAGCCCAACGCAACATCCCAAGTATAAAGTCGAATCGTGGGACCTCCTTCTGG
>JBHIEI010000058.1:0-7864 GCA_046760555.1 Bathyarchaeia archaeon | reverse complement strand
TCCTAGAGGAGTGGAGAGATATCTACTCCTGAACTGCAAGAAGCAGGTCCTGACCGACTGAGACTGAGGTCTAAGTGTGTCTAGGGCAGTTCTATGAGAACCCTAATTGTTGGGCTGCAGAAATCAGAAGCGGGTAAAACTACTGTTGCACGGGCATTGCTATACACCCTTCGGGAAAGAGGACTGGATGCCTGCGGCTTTAAACCTAAGGCGAGCAACACGATCTGGTACGATTATGAAGTTGTGCACGAAGCTTTAAGCCAAGGAAGGCTCTATGGAAGCGATTCTAAACTGCTGAAGAAGGCGTCAGGTACTGATCTGCCCGAAGAGGTCATCAGCCCGATCCACAGGCTTTGGGCGGTTACACCAGTGCACCTAATGAAAAGGATGGGTGGGCTACCCACTTCATCGTTGACAGAGTAACACTCTGCCACGACGGGCTAAGGGGGCTCATAGTCGTAAACGATGATTTGCCCTTCAGACACGGCGGGGAGGATCTTGTGAAGAACCTCTACAAGTCAGATGCGGAGGTGTTGCACGTGCGATCTTTGACGGAACTTAACGAAGTTGTAGGCAAATACTATGAGGGGGCTGTTGAAAAGGCGCATAACCGTGTAACTGCAAAACACGACGCCATTGTATACGAAAGCTACGGGGACATTGCCCTACCCTGGGAAGGCATTAAGGACCTCGACTTGGTTCTAGCGGTAGAGCCTGGATACATCCATTCGTACGAGCCCGACAAATACATTGCGGCAACAAATCTGCAAACAGAGTTGATAGGGGAAGTTAGTGCAAAAAGCCTGCTCAAATTCCTGAGATCGGTTAAGACCGTAAGAGTGCCTCCTTATAGGTCCGGAGAGATTGTCGGAAAAATCAAGAGAAAACTAAGTTCGATTGTCTGAGGGGCTGGAGAGGAACGAGGATCAAAACGTCAGCTCTGTTCCCATTTTGGAAATTCTCTTCTTAGCTCTCGGACACGCGCGCTCCTAACTCAATATCCTCGTCATCATATCAGAGGGCGTTTCTCGTCATCGCGCGCTGTCTACATATGGTCTGAGTGTAAATAAGCCCAACGACACCACGCCTCAGGCACTTGGTTAGATCCGGAAGCGATATCCGTCGGGTAATTCGAGCAAAATCCAAATCGCTAGGACCAAGATATGGGGAGCGACGGTGGTCTAGCCTGGTAAGACACCAGCCCCCCAAGCTGGTGATCGCGGGTTCAAATCCCGCCCGTCGCACTCGTAGTCACCAATTTTATACAGCTCTTTTAACTATGAGCAGACTGACCGAGGAAAGGGGGGATGGTGTGTATGGGTCTACCCTGGGGCAAGCTCTCGAGAAGGGTCCTAGAGGACGTGGTTTTCAGGCACCTAGGAGTCACCGACTCGAGCGTCCTTCTGGGTCCATCCTTTGGCGAAGATGCCGCGATCCTACGAGTCGATGACAAGCTATTCGTGCTGGCTTGCGATCCTATAACGGGCGCTGAGAAGTGGGTTGGATGGCTCGCACTCAACGCCAGCGCTAACGACGTGGCCGTCCAGGGCGTACGCCCACGCTGGTTTCTCTCATGTATCCTGCTCCCAGGCGACTCCAACGAAACGAGGGTCGAGGGCATATCCAGACAAATAGGAGATGCCGCACAGAGGATTTCCGTGAGTGTCGTGGGCGGGCACACCGAGGTCACGCCCGGTCTCACCCGACCCATCGTGATCGGTTCCTCCATAGGATTGGTCGAGGGCAGGTATGTAACATCCGGGGGGGCAAAATCCGGAGACAAGATCGTGCTAACCAAGGGTCTGGGGATCGAGGGCACCGCTATCATAGCCTCCGATCTGCGAGCCACGCTGAGGAGGGATTTCGATGACACCCTTCTCGACGAGGCCGAATCCTTTTTCTACCAGGTCAGCGTCGTGAGGGAGGCCCTAACGGCGTTCAGGCTGGGAGCCACCGCGATGCACGATCCCACAGAGGGTGGTGTGGCGGGAGGACTTCACGAGCTCGCCGACGCCTCGAAGGTGGGGGTCTACGTCGAGAGATCGAAGCTCATCGTCGACCCAATCACGTCGCGACTGTGCGGTCATCTCAAGGTTGATCCCCTGTGCCTGATCAGCTCAGGAACGCTGTTGGCCACCGCGAGTCCCGAGGACTCTGATGAGATCGTGAAGGAGCTGAAGAGGGCGGGGATCAGAGCTGCGATCGTCGGGGATGTAGTTCCCAGATCACGGGGCAGACGGATGGAGCTCGAGGATGGCTCGGTGGATGATCTCCCGAGACCGGTCACCGATGAGATCTGGAGGGTGGTCTCGGGCGGTAACTAACACTTTCAATCATCTCTCCTCTAATTTGATGTTTGAAAGGACAAAAGAGTAAAAAAGCTCGTGCGTTGGGTGATTGGATTGGGGACCGTCTTTGAGGACGAGCCGAAGCTGGACGTAAACTACCTACCCCCCGAGCTCCCTCACCGTGAAGCCCAGCTGAGGTCCCTGTCCAACTTCTACTCGTTTCTGACCGAGAGTCCGAGCGATATGAGCAGAAACGTCCTGATCATAGGAAGCGTGGGCTCGGGTAAGACCGTACTATCGCAGCGCTTCGGGTTGAACGTCACGAACGAGGCCAAGAGATACGGTACAAACCTGAGATACGTCCACATCAATTGTCAGGAATGTAGGGGGAACCTCTTCCTAGTTCTCTGGCGGGTCATGAGGATATTCCACCCAAATTTCCCCAGAAGGGGGTATTCCGCCGAGGAGTTGTTGGACATGCTCCTAGAGGTCCTCGACAATACGGACACCTACGTCGTCCTCACACTCGACGAGCTGGAGGCCCTCATAAGGAGGGAGGGGACCCATCCCATCTACAACCTAACCCGTGCCCAGGAGCAGAGGGGGGATGCGCCCAGACGATTCTCCATCATCGGCATCATGAGAGAGGAGAAGTGGCTGGAGAGGCTGGAGGAGAGCGCACGCAGCACCCTCCAGAGGAACCTCATATACCTCCCCAAGTATGAGGCGGGGGAGCTGGTCGACATAGTCAGATATCGAGCCAATCTCGCCCTGCGAGAGAACGCCGTCCTCGACGAGGTGATCGAGATGATCGCCGATCTCGCATCCGAGAGCGGGGACGCACGGTACGCTCTAGACCTGCTCTGGAGAGCCGGGAAGTATGCAGACGAGGCGCTGTCGCCGACCATCCTCCCGGAGCACGTTCGAAGGGCGGCGGTTCTCGTCTATCCCATGGTGAGGTTCGGCGATATAGAGCACCTTCCAAGGCACACGAAGTACCTGCTCCTTGCCATCTCCAGGGCCCTGAGGCAAACCCAAGCCGTCTACCTATCGATGGGGGAAGCCAAACGAAGCTACGCCGTGGTCTGCGAGGAATACGGGGAAAAGCCCTGCGGCCACACCCAGCTCTGGAGCTACGTTAGGGAGCTCGCGATGACCGGGATCGTTGGGATCAAGAAATCGGGCGAGGGGCGCAGGGGCAGGACCACACTCATCAGCCTACCCAGGATCCCCGCTGAACACCTAGAGGGCGAGCTGGTGGCCCGGTTACGGTAATGTACCCCACGACTGAAGTCAGGAGCATTCCCTCGGGCGCCGAGGAGCCGCAGGCCAGCGCCTCCATGGGAACGGATGGATGCCATTACCCCTCGGAGGTCCTTCTATGAAGCTAGAGCACGTCCTCTCCTCCAGGGGTCGGGTCAGGGTGCTCAAGGTGTTGCTGAGGGTGGGCGAGCTCAACGTATCGGAGATCGCTCGCCGATCGGGTTTGAACTACGCCACGGCGAACAATCATCTGGAGGCCCTGGAGAGGGCCGGCCTCCTGAGGGAGAAGAGGTTCGGGAGGATAAGGATCTACAGGGTTCGCGACGATGACGAGCGACTCAAGCAGTTCAGAAGGCTGGTCGATGTTTGGGAAACCCTAAATCCCGCGTCGAGTGAGTAGGATAGATGTTGGAGGTCATCAAGGAGCAGATCGACTCGATAGAGGGGTCCTTTCGGGAACTGTCGACCATGGTGAACGACGCCGCCCTAGTCGAGAATCTCGCTCCTAAGCGGATCTGGGGGCTGTGCGAGGAGAGGGTGGGGGATCTTAAGGAGCTTCTCGGAGGTCTCAGAGAAAATCTTCTGATTTTGGACCCGGGTCGGTCAGTGACGATAACGAGGTCTGCTCAGGCCGCCATGGATACCTTTGACACCCTTAAGAGGGTGCTCACAGAGGAGACCGACGAGACGGAGGACCCAAAGATCATAACGGACAGATTCACTGAGCGTAGCGTCCCCATCTACACCTACCTGAACCTGGCCAAGGGCATCGTCGAAAGACCCAATCCCCTCATCAAGGAGATACTCCTGCTAAGGGTCAAGTCGATCAAGTCGGAGATTCCGGATATCTTTAGGAGGAGGTTCAAAAAACTCAGCGAGGATTCCTCCTAGAGCTGACGGCGTAGCTCTAGCCCCTTAGAAGGGTTACCGATCTCGGATCGAGATCCAGCCACTCGGCCAATCCCGATGCCATCTCGTCGTTGCTCCGAAATATGACCCTGAGAAAGGGGGCAAATTCGCTCCAGGCCTTTTTCGGCGACACGTGGCATCTTTGGCTTATCCTCTGGGCTATCCTCTTTCTCGCCTCACGTTCGGTCCAGGATCTGGCGTATAGGAGCCCCCTCCTCTTCCCGGGGCTATAGATCGGCCCGCCCCCACCACGGTCCGAATGGCTGGCAACACGGGTCATCAGTTCGTAAAAGTATTTTCGCAGCTCCCTCTCCCTCCACGAGCGTTTCAGGTACACGTCCGCCTCGGAGAGAACATCCATAGCTGCGGCCAGACTCTCCGAGCTTCTCAGCTGATAGGGGGCGTTCTCATATATCCAATCGAAGAGTTCTTCGGGTCTCAGGTAGACCTGTTCGAACGCTTTATCGATATCCCTGCCTTGGAATACGTTTCGGACCACGTCGAAGATCCTCTCTTTTCTGGTCCTTTCGCCCATCCCCAGCTCCTCGGGCTCCAGTCTCTCGTCACTCACCAGGGTTTGTAGGTCGTTTATCGCGGATCTGAGGTCGCCTCCCGATTGCTCAGCCACGGACTCCAGTCTATCTTCATTCACCTTGACCCCCTCCTTTCTGCATATCAGCTTCAATCGGGCGACTATATCGGGGATGGGTGGGCGCGTGAACTCTGTGGGTTCTGATACGGCCCGAAGATCCCTCAGAATCCTGTTCCAGTAATCATTGGCTATGAGTATCATAGGAACCCTTGTTCTCCTGATCGCCTCCACCAGCTCCGGTAGACCCCCCTTGTCTCCACGCTTATGGATGCCTTCGACCTCGTCGACTATCACCAACCTCCTTTTTTTATGCAGGGTTGTGGTCATCGCCACCTTACGCCTGATAAGCCTTTGGATGCGGTCGGCGGAGCGATAGTCGCTCGCGTTAAGCTCGAAGTAGTCGTATTGGAAGTCGTTAGCCAATGCCTCGGAGGAGGCGGTCTTCCCGATGCCTGGCGGACCGTAGAGAAAGGCCGCCCTTTTCCTCGGCAGCCCTTTCTCCCAACCGGCGAGCCAAGCCTTTAGCTTATCGAGGGCCTCCCTGTTGTCAACCACGTCGCTCAGGGTTTTTGGTCTGTATCGCTCGGTCCAGAGGAGCGGCATCAGTGATCCCTCCTGGCTCTAGCGCCCGCCGACGCCAGCTTAGCCAGAAGCGCACTGAGCTGGACCTCATCGGTGGCCCCTTGGGTGAGCCGATAGTCGATGTCGCCGAGCGTTGACATCAGCTCAAGACTCAGGCCGTCGCTGATATCGAGGGCTGGCAACTGGAGGTAGATCTGCCTGACAACGTCGGCTCCGGACAGGCCTCCACCCACGAGAAGCTCTCTCAGGATGTCTCTAGAGCCTACGAAGTCGCCGCTCAGGGCCTTCGTGAGCATCTCTCTGATCCGCTTGGGCTGAAGGCTAGCGGCTACCTCGTTCACCTCGGCCTCACCCACGAAGCCGAGGGCGGAGACGGCCTGTAGGACGTTTATCGCCCGCCGAAGATCCCCTCGAGAGAGCGTGACTATCGCCTCGATGCCGTCCTTCGTGAACCTGACCCCCTCCTCCTCCGCGACGTATCTGATCCTCTCGCTCACCGATTTCCGATCGTAGGGGCGGAACACGAAGAGGGCGCAGCGTGACTGGATGGGATCGATTATCCTGCTCTGGAAGTTTCCGATGAGGCAGAATCTTACCGTTCCCAGCCTCTCCATGGTCCTCCTCAGAGCCTGCTGCGACACCTTCGATAGGCTGTCGGCCTCGTCGATGATGACCAGCCTGAAGGGCACCTCCCCTCCCAGCAGGGAGGACCTCGCGAAGCTCTTCAGCGGTCCACGAACGAACTCGATGTCCTTCTCCACGGCGGGGGCACTGACCTCCAAAATGCTTCCCTCGTAGCCCTCACCGTACAGATCGTGGGCCAGCGCCAGTACGATAGCGGTCTTTCCCGTGCCGCTGGGACCCACGAACAGCAGGTGGGGTAGGTTCCTCTCCCTCACAAAACCCTTGAGCCGCTGAATGATTCGCTCCCTATCCACAAAGTCGTCGAGACTCCTAGGGCGGTACTTCTCCGCCCAAATCTCCAAACCCATGCCCGTGAGCCATATATCTACCGGCGGGCTGGTAAAAACATTCGCGGATGGAACATGCATATTTTAAGACCTGGTCGGTAGAAGAAGCGAGAATGGGAGAGGGCACCGTATCATTCCAGGACTTCATGAAGCTCGACCTGAGGATCGGGAGGATCGCCAAGGTGGAGCAGGTCCCAAAGGCCATGAGCCTGTTTCGGATGGAGGTGGATCTGGGCGGCGGGGTCACGAAGCAGTCACTCGCCGGATTGGTGGGGCACTACTCCATCGACGAGCTGGTGGGCAGAAAGATAGTCTTCCTCGCCAACCTCGAGCCCAAGAGGATGATGGGCTATGTCTCCGAGGGGATGCTGCTGGCTGCCGAGTTCGATAACAAGGTTGTCCTGGTCACCCCCGACCGAGATGTACCCGAGGGCGCGAAGGTCAGGTAACCGGTTTACCTCCGCTCCTGGACCCGAACAGGCGGACCGCGACCGGTAGGGTTTCCTCCGCCTCCTTCTCCGATGCCACGCCCACAGCCACGGCATGGACGCATTTTAAACGGGCCAAGTAGGTCAATGCCTCCTCTGGATCGAGAGCTCCGGCCGCCAGCGTCTTCTTCACGATGACCGGTTTGTCAAGGCTCCTGATGGCCTCAACGACCTCCTCCGGTCCTGAGTCCATGAAACGACCGACCATGTTGAGCGGCAGCATGACGGCATCGATGTCCAGCCCCGCTCCCATCAGCCAGTTCAGCGTGGAGAGCGGTCGGTGGGTCGCCAAGCCGGCCAGCGAGCCCGTTTCTCGAATCGCGTCGAGCTGGGGTCCGATTCGTTCCACGTCCCTCGAATCGGTGACCTCGGCGTGGAGCAGCGTTGCCGGGGCTTCGAGCCCGTGGAGCTTCTCCAGATCGGTGCCGCTCACGATAGAGGCGACCAT
Organism: Bathyarchaeia archaeon; assembly: GCA_046760555.1. GTDB lineage: Archaea > Thermoproteota > Bathyarchaeia > JBHIEI01 > JBHIEI01 > JBHIEI01. The sequence goes on along the minus strand of JBHIEI010000058.1, from coordinate 323 downwards.
GGGGATCCGCTCGCCTAGTTTTCTCTCTGCCTCCCTAACGGCATCGATGAGGAAATCGTAGGGCAGGAGCTGAACGGCGGTGACGTCCAACTCATGGGCTTTGCAGATTATTTTGGCTACCCGGTCGGGATGGTCGTAGAATCGGCTGTAATATTCGCGTGATCGAAATCCGAACTGACCGGCGCCGATGAACGGCGAGGTTCCTAGGAGAACCCGAGGGATCTTGGCCTTCACAAGTAAACTTCTATGAGTGTGCATTTGTGTTTGATGCCTGCGAGGTGTCGATGATGAGATCCTCAAGAAAGAAGGTGTTCTTCAACGAC
>JBHIEI010000057.1:0-7875 GCA_046760555.1 Bathyarchaeia archaeon | reverse complement strand
AATATTTATTGGTGTAGTTTCGATGGCCACTCACTAGAGTGGGAGGGAAATGGCCGACTTCGTCTGCGCTAAGTGTGGGTATACGATCGAGGGCGTTTCAGAGGCTCCGAAGCGCTGCCCAATGTGCGGGCGTAAGGAGCTGAAGAAGAAGTAACCGACCTAGGTTCCTTTAAAGCCCTAGGGCTATTTAGAGCCATTAAGTGATCGGGATGAGAAAGAAATATAGGAAGGTGCCGATTTCGGCAGAACTTTACGAGGCCATTGAGCAGGCAGTCAGGACAGGCAAGGGAGGCTACACATCGGTTGGCGAGTTCGTGGGGGAATCGGTGAGGAGGACGCTTCGGGAGTCAAGGTGTAGAGAGAAATGAAACCTAGGTGGGAGTGGGATCCCGTCTTGGATCTCGTGTGGCTGATGCTGGCGCTCTCCGTTTCCCTACTGGTACTCACGGCGGTACTCGTGGTGAGGGGGAGCATCTAAAGTTGAAAGGGAGGTGAGAAATAGGTGATCCCGATTTGGGCGGAGGAACCGCTACTGCCATCTTGGGCACTAGCGATCACGTTCGGCGAACTCATCGTGATCATCGTAGCGATATCTTACTGCTCTAAGAAGAAGAAGTTCTAAGAAGAAATGTCAAGAGCGTGGGGGGAGGGGGAACCGACGAGGAAAAAGCCCACCCAGAAGAAGAAAAAGAAGAAGAAGCGGATAGGCAAGGGCAGGATGAAAAAGAGGTCTTGGAGACCCAAATGATTAGAGAGAGGGGTGAACGGTGATCGAGATGAGGTGTGAGGTCGGAACACCGTGCCTCTTCTGCGAGGTCCCTCTAACCAAGCGGAAGGACCCCCAATGGATCGTGGATCTCGAGGGGGGCGTCGTGCGGGGCTTGGCCGACTCAACGTGCGTTAGGCGGGCGAAGGATCTGGGGGCATTCGAGGCCGTGAGGACGGATTTCGGGGAGGAGCCCCCCGGACCCGAGCGGATAAGATTCGCTAGGGCCCTCGAGTCGCTCAAGCCCAAACGGGTGGAGGGGGACGAGTACTTCGTTTGGATCCTGGCCACGGAATGCGTGTGGAAGGCATCGAACGTCGAAGAAGCCTTAGCCTTGCCGAAAGTCCGATTCTTGCTGGATTGGTGGGTCACCGGGAGCCAAATAATGACCCAGGAAAGGGCCGATAGGATTAAGCAGCTATTCACCAAGCTCGTGAATGAGGAGCTGGCTAAGATATGAGGAATCGGCTTAACAGCAATAATGATCTTAGGGATCTGGCGAGGGATCAAACGAGAGGTAACCAGAGTGAAATGCCCTAAATGCGGTTCGAGAAGCTTATCGGCACTCCTCGACCGAAACTTCCAGAATGGCGAGCGGACACCTGTCTTCCAATGCCTCAATTGTGGTCAAAGATGGCCTATGGAGAAGGAGAGCAGCCAACGGAGCAGGTTGGGACTATCCACCAGAAAAGCTCGCAAAGCGGTTCGGTCGGAACCACTCATACTACGTGAAGGTCATGGCGATATCCAAGCTACCCCGACCCTACGATGTGTGAGCTTCTCAGGTTGCTCGGAAGGTTGTTGTGGAGAAGTGGGTAGGTAATGGAAATGGGTCTGACTTGGGACGAGGCGGTTCTGCACGTTCTGGGAAGCTACTATCCTCACGAAGTTAGCTTAAAGACAATCTACTTTGAAGTGGATAAATACAGAAAGTTGGCTGAGAAGGACTTCGAGGTTACAAAATATGACGAACCACGCTATAAGCGCATCGTGCGAGCTACATTGAACCAACTGATCAAAGAGGATTTGGTGGAAAGGATTCGCAGAGGCGTGTATATTCTGAGAGAGTAAGCGCCTTCCCCGATAGCGACGGGATCCTAGTTGTCCGTGCTGATCGATGGTTGCCAAGAAATATAGAGTGGCAGTCCTAGCCTGGGAGAAACCGAGTAGGGACCATGCTAGTACCGGAAGCGGGGTGTACCTAGGCTATCTAGGTGAGCTCGGTAAACTCTCGAAGGAGAGAGGGAATGGGATAGATCTTACTTTTATCGTCCCTTGGGAAGAGGACCTCTTTTTGAAGATGAATGGATATAAAATCCTGTTCCTAAAGATCCGCCGATTTAGCAGGGCGCGCCCCTACGGCAGAGATGTTCTGTATCCCGCGTGCAGAAACCTCACCGATCGATTGCTAGGGGATAGGTTCCCCATCGATCTGAAGCGGTTCGATTTGATATTCGCCAGTGGTTATGCATTTGGGAATTTCATATCCAAAGCGCAATATCTCGAGAATCTGGTATATGTCTCCCATAGCCCGGAGTTCTTGCGCGGATCGATCGCCAGGAGGCGGAAGTTCTTTGGCGGATCGGATGAGTACTTGGACAGATTTCGCAGGAACGCTGAGTTAGAAGCTCTGGCCTTGAAAGGGTCGAAGCAGGTAATAACCGTGAGCAAAGCGTGCAAAAGAGAGCTTACGCGACATTATAGACTCGGTCAAAACAAAGTGAGCGTGATATACAATGGGGTAGATACCTCCTTATTCAGGCGAGTCCCTTTAAGAAGAAGTCGGGACAAGACGATTTTTACATACGTGGGAAGGGCACATCCCGAGAAGGGCACTTCACTGCTTCTCCAAAGCACCAAAGAGCTGATGACACGCGATCCCAAGAAAGATTTCGAGCTCCAGATGGTTACGGATGGGGGGTCTTCCTTGCAGCGAGTGGTAAAGAGGGTCGGTCTCACGGGACATACTCGACTCATGCGGTGGAGAGGCTACCAGAGGCTTCCACGGCATTATTCCGCGGCTACTTTCTCGATAATGCCATCCTACTGGGATAGCTTTTCCTACTCCGTCGCCGAATCGCTTTCGTGCGAGACTCCGGTGATAGCGTCTTCGTCCGGAGGATTGCCAGAAATCGTTGACGATGAGGTTGGTCTACTTTTCCAAGCCGGCGACAAAGAGGATCTCATCGTGCAGCTCGAAAAGGCCTGTGACTTCCCCCTCGAACGAGTTATGGAAATGGGGAGACACGGGAGAAGAAGGATACAAAGTCTATTCTCAAGGGAGAGATTCTTGACGAACTACATGCGATTCATTGAGCAAAATATGAAAGGGAACTTCACTCAATCCTCGTTGGCCGAGGATTAAAAACGGTCAGGTTTCCACATGTGCGGGGTAACGTCGCTTCTAAAGAGCAGATCGACGATTTTCACTATCGAGGGATCAGCCTGCACTAGGCCCTCTTTAAAGGCTTCTAGAGGGAGGAGGTGGCCAGTCATGTGTTGGGCAAGAACCCGATGGCTAGTCCTATACATGTTTACACCACCTCGAGAACTTGTCAACCGAGCTTCGCCACCTTTAATTTCAAGGGAAATACCGTCTTCCTCCGTCTGAATACTAAACCTCCCCGAAAAACCCGCATTGGAAACACGATTACTTAGCTCGGGAAGGAGACTCTCCATTAATCCCCTAAAATCGACTATTCTCGCCATCAAATTGCCAGACGCTCGAGATCGATCCACGGCTCCGTGAGCGAGCAGATGCCTTGCCAGGAGATGATCTGGAGGAACGTTTGCTGAGATTTTTCCAAGCCCCATCCCCGAAGCGTATCTTCCCATGTGAGCGAGAAGCCCCTCGCAAGCCAACCTCGCATCCGTCGAATCCGAGAGGAAGCCCGCCTCAACCACCTCTAGCCCCTTTTTGGATTTGATGCACCGAGAGTAGCCCAATGGGTTTTGATGCTTCTTGATTACAAGAAAGCACGAGCCATCTTTGCCTCCATACTTCAATTGGCGCCTCCAGCACTCTAAGGAGCGAACGACACTCAGGGTGCGTCCACGATTCGTGGTTTCATATGCCCGCAAAACGGCGGGCAAGTCCTCGTCCCTCATGGTTTGAGGCGAAAATTCATCGGGGACGTGTGGGACCTCATCGCACAGCTCTGTCGTCGCGATCGAGTACTCATAGTGAGGCGAAGCCACCTCCCATTTTAACCTCCGATAAAAGTCTGGCATCCCCGTGAAGAGAACGGAAAGTCCGTATCCCCTTTCCCTCATCAGTTGGATCGCTCGTTTCAGGGCCATCGTTGCGTAGCCTCTCCTTCTATATCTGGGGAGAGTTGCAACATTGCCAACCCCTCCCATCATTATCGAGCGATTGCCTATCCGAACCGGCTTTGGGAAGATCTGCAGACAACTTACCAGCTTGCCGGCGGAAAACAGAGGCACAATGTCCTCGGGTTTAAACCAAGGGTTCCTCCTCACGAGAAGCTCGAAGTACTCGGCAGGATAACTGAAGACCTCGCTTTGAAATCGAAATACTTTGTGGAGAAACTTGGAGTTGTTGTTCGTAAACCCATTCAATCCGTATCGTAAACTATCCTCCATCACTTTGCCCCATCTAAGTATGCTCTTGATTCTTACCTCTCTAGGATTAGAGGTAAACTACCTTATCAGATGCCATTAACCACTTTGGGTGGCATAGCCCTTCTCTAGATGCCGGATATGGACCCGTTCTTCTTTGGAATCTTTTCAGCGAGCTTGTTTCCCGCGTTAACGACCCATACGATCAGAATGCTGGCAACAACGACCTCGACAACTCCGCCCATTAATTCGGCTCAAGGAATGATTTCCTTACCAGCCTAAAAGGTGCTGGGATCCCTGCGGTCTATATGCTGTGCCCCTCACACTTATGGCCAGTGCCACCTCGATCTTTCCTCAGAGCAAGAGAAGAGCTATGGTGCTTTGTGTTACTATGAGCGCTACTGGCAAACCTAGGGTTCCCATGAGATTGCCGAGAACGGAGAACGCGACTAACTCCACAAGGAGGGCTCCACTGTAAGCTAAAAGCACTCGTCTCGGCTTTTCCGAGGCGAAGTATTTGACTGACCTGATCTGAGCAATCGTTGCTGGGATTATGGCAAACGACGCAACTTGAACCATAAGGACGCTCTCCTCAAATCTTGGGAAGAAATTACGAACGACCCATGGGGTGCCGAATACACCGAAAGCCACGATTCCGACTGTGGTGAGATAACCCAGCAACTTAACCTCCCTCCTCTCCCTTCCGCCAGCCTCCTCAGGCAGTAGATAGTAAAATAGACTGTAAGGTACCATAGAAAAGGCCAGGTAGAACTGGAAGGCTAACTGATAAAGTCCCAGAACTAATTCACCGAACATGAGCCGAATCAGTATCTTATCGGTGTAATAGAGCAATAACGAGACCGTTCCGGAACCGAAGCTATGGAGCGTGAAATTCAGCTTCTCACGCACCTTCCGAAATGAAAAGTCCGGATTTCGCAATGATCCGATATAGCGATACCCCATAAGTAGGGCTGGAATTGTAAACCCGACGATCACTCCTGGAAGCCCGTAGAGGAAATAAAAAGCCACTCCCAGAACCAATTTGAGGCCGCCGTAAGCAGCGTACAGATATAGGTATCGCAAATAGTTCCGTTTTCCCAACTCTATCGCCACCGTCATTAAAAAGGCGATGGTAGCGAACACATACGGCACGAGAATCAGAAGGGATTCCGGAAGGAAGGCATCCCAAATGATAATGGCGATAGAAGCGACTATTGCCACTAATGAGGTCAGAAGACACGACTGCCTCAACAGTTCATCATCGTGTTCCTTTGGGTAATAGGTCATGATGGTGTAGTTGAGGCCGAGAATCGAAAGGGAGGCCGCTGCGGTTCCGATTGCAAACAGGAATGTAATGGACCCATACGTCGCGACTTGCAGTAGGTTGGCGGCTACAAACCAAAATAGAGCCCCAAATGCGGTGAATGTATACTGTCCGAGGGTAACGTAAAAGAACCCTTTTTGGCTTGCCCATTCTTTGAAAAGTGCCAGGATCCGTCGAAGGAATGCCACGTTTTGCCTTGCTCCTATATTTCTCCGCATTTTACCTCTAAATAGGTCTAATAGCAGTAACAAGATCTCAAGATAAGTTCTACTAGCCGTCTTTCTGGAGAGAACGGAATTAAACGTCTAATACTCATTTTCGAGTCTTCACATGTAAACAAACGTTAAATTTCGGCTCAATCAAGCCTTCTTTCTCTGAGCGGAAAAGTTAATAGATTTACAGTTGAAAGATGAGTCCCATGATAAGAACAACATTATTTTGTAGAAACACCTAAAATCAAGCGCGTATGGGTCTCGGTGGTATCTCTAGTCCCAAATCCTCAAGATCTAGCTCCTTTAAGGCCCTGTACCGGTTTCTTACCGTTACATCCGTCACACCCACCGCTTCGGCGACAGATTTCTGAGTTATCGCCTCATTGGTGATCCTGCAAGCCATGTAAACCGCCCCCGCCGCTACCCCCATTGGATCCTTTCCGACCGTGGTCCCCTCCTTGATAGCGCGCTCCAAGATCCTGGTGGCTACACGCCTCGCTTCATCACTCAGGTTGAGGATGGAGATGATCTTCGAGACGGACCTTATGGGATCGACCAGGGGAACTTCGATGTCGAGGGTTCGAAGCAGGAGCCTGTAAATGCGGGCGATGTCCTTTTTACTCATGGGGCTCACCTCGCTGATCTCGGTCAACGATCTGGGGAATCGGGTCATCCTGCAAGCCAGATAGACGGAGGCAGCCGCTATTCCGACTATGATCCGGCCCCTTACAAGCTTCTCAATTAACGCCTTCCGATAGATGATGGCCGCCCTCTCCTTGACGCTGTTGGGGATGGAGAGCCTATCGGAGAGCCGGTCCAGCTCGGCAGCCGCATGACGGAGATTTCGACCGGACCCTTGAGCCTGAAGCCTCCCCTGCCACACCTTGAGCCTTCGCATCTTCGATTTCGTCCGCTGGGGGAGGCTCTGGCCATGCGCATCTATGTCAACTCTGCTTATCGTGGTGGAGAGACCCTTATCATGTATGGAATAAAGATAAGGGGTCCCCATTTTACCCCTGCCCTTCAACTTCTGATCGGCCATGCGCTTCCAGTTTGGCCGCTTGCTAAGCGCGATGTCGTCGATCACGAGCCCACAATCGGTACAGACGACCTCGCCCTGGGAGGGATCCCGCATAGTTGCATCGCTACCACAATTAGGACAAACCTTTTTGGCCTCCACTTGCGCCATTTTAGGTCTTTCCAATCCTCTCCGATGGATCCTGCAAGGCTACGGGCAGCTTAGAGGGCAGACCTGGACCGTGAGGTTTCTGTGATAATCATATATCGTAGTTCTCAATAAAACTTATAAAGTTACTTAGTAAGTAATTAATTACGTGGTTAAAAGGATCTTGCTGATACTCGATGACCATACATTCGAGGAGCTGAGAAATCGAAAACCGATCGGCGTTACCTGGGAGAGGTTCTTAATCGAACCCAAGTTGAGGAGGAGACCCAGAATAGCTACTGAAAAAGGCTTGGGGATGCCTGCCCAGCGTTAAGAGCGCGATTCCTTGTTTATACATAGCCTGATGGTAGAGGAATTAGTGAGGAAAATGATTGAAGCCAAAAGGCGAAAGGATCGAAGGTATGTGTGTCCGCGTTGCGGAGGGAGATCGGTGGTGAAGAAGCAAAATCCGAGGGGGGATGGCTATATCCTGGTTTGTCAAAGCTGCGGGAAAAAGACAGAAAAAGACAGGCCCCTTCCCACCCGAGAAGCGAAGACTAGCCGTGTAGTCAAATGTGAAATAAAACGGGAAGGACGAGGGTTTTTGCTTCTGGCTAGTATTCCTCGACCGTTAAATCGACAGATAGCGATGAACGGGGGTTGAAGATTCCTAAGATCGATCGAGCCCGAAGAACCCCCTTTAGAGCGATAGCATTAGACTACGACGGCACTCTCACGAGTGGGGAAAGACCCGTTTCGAGGAGAGTCATTAACCTGCTCTCACAAGCGAAAGGATTCGGTATCCTACTCTTTCTAGTTTCCGGTAGGG
>JBHIEI010000056.1:0-8211 GCA_046760555.1 Bathyarchaeia archaeon | reverse complement strand
CTCCGCAGGACGTGTGGTGATGGTTCCAGTGGGATCTAGAGCTGTTAGGAAGGTGATCGAAAAGTATCAACCCCTTCTAGGGTTACATGGACATATACACGAATCGTCGGGGTCAATCAAGATAGGTAGAACATTTTGTGTCAATCCTGGAAGCGAGTACGCAGAGGGGATTCTACGGGCCTTCCTGATAGAATTGAAAGGCAACAAAATCGTTAGGCTCCAGAGAATAGAGGGTTAAAGGAGGATACGGTCGAAATGGCTTGGATGCTCGACATGGAAATTAAAAGGGAACTACCCGAAGAGTGGAAGGGGATAGTTCCAACCGAGGTGTTTCTCCGAGAGGCCAAGACGATAGTTGGCGAGGCTGAAAAGAGAGGCCTAACACTCAGGATTTTGGGCGGATTAGGCGTAGCGATGCACTGCCAAGAGTTCAGAGACTTCGCAACGAGACTCGGTAGAACTGGAACGGGGGTTATGGAAGGGCAAGAATATAGTGACATAGATTTCATGTCCTATCGCAGGCATAGGGAAGAGATTAAGGAGCTCTTCCGGGAAATGGGATACGCCAAGAGGAGGGCAACTCTCTCTTCGGCCGCGTCTGAGAGACAAATATACTATCATCCAAAAGGCTGGTTTTATGTGGACGTTTTCTACGACAAGCTACTGGTGGCCAATCACCCGCTAGATTTCAAAGGGAGACTGGAACTGGACTACCCAACAATCCCCGTGACCGATTTACTCCTCGAAAAAATACAGATCTGGGAGGCGTTCAGCGTAAAAGATTTGAAGGACTGCTTGGTTCTGCTGAAGTCCCATGAGATTAAAGAGGGGGGAGAAAAGGAGGGCATAGACGCATCCTACATAGCCAAACTACTGGCACGAGACTGGGGATTCTGGTACACCGCCACCACGAATCTCAAAAAAATCAGGAAATTTGTTTCTGAGATGGATGACCTAGGTGCAGAGGCCGAGATCGACCCGAAACGTTTCAGAAAAGAGGATAGAGGAGAAATAACTGAAAAGATAGAAAAACTGATAGGTAGGATAGACAGCGAACCAAAATCCCTCAAATGGAAAGTGAGATCCAAAGCAGGAACGAAGAAAAGATGGTACAACCACGTTGAGAGACCGGATACAGTAGGCGGATTCGGAATATGGGAAGTTATACTTCCAAAAGAATGATCTACATTATTGGGCCGTTCCTAGGTTTAACGAGGGGGTTGCTCGCTAAAGAAGCACCACCTCGTTTCCGAGCGCATCTCCGGGAAGACCTCTTTTAAATCGCGCTCTTACCCAACCTTTATTCCCATGCGTGCTCACGACTTTCCCGATCATCTTACGCTTTTTCTTGGTGTACCACACGACTCTTCGTCCGATTAACTGAGCCGCTTCTTTCTTGGATCTAAGATGGAAAAACCTCAGTATACACTCCTTGGGATTTTGCGCTTTTGGACCCACCCTGTAGTTTACGATGACACCACGCGCCTCCTTTAAGCCTTCAGCCAAGAGATGACTCCTTTTTTCGTTACCTCGACCGAGATGGGTTCAACGATTGGGGCGATTGACTTGGCGATGGATTTCGTCTCACCCGGCGGAGCCAGTGCGATCATGCATCCCCCACCTCCAGCTCCCGTTAGTTTAGCTCCGAGGGCCCCACTTTCTCGGGCTGCCTCGATGGCTTTGTCTAATGCCTTATGTGATGCCCCAATGGCATCCAACAATTCCTGATTTTGGTTCATCAGCTGACCTAGCCGTTCAAGGTCATTTCTGTGCAGAGCCTCCACCGCGTTTTCACTGATCTGCCGGGCTCTGATCAGTAATCGTTGGAAGCGTTCTGGATCCTCGTCCCTAAATCCTCTCACCATAGCTACCAGATCCCCGGTCGATCTTAAAATGCCAGTGTTCCCGATCACTAAGGGAAGAGAATGGATGACGCCCAGATCGGTGATGCCTTTATCCCTTTCGTATCTGATTGTGCCACCGAAGGTGGATATCGTTTGATCTATTCCTGATGGATCCTTATGCACGAACCTCTCTGGCTCAAAGGAGAGGCGAAAGATATCGTCACGAGTGAACGTCTTCCCGAGTAGCCTCCCGACAGCAGAGACTGTGGCTACGGCTACGGCTCCCGAAGATCCCAGCCCCACAGCAACTGGAATCTCGGAACGAACTGTAATGTTTAGACCGGTTCGAATGTCGAGCTCTTCTATTACAGCTCGAGCCGCTATTTTTACGGGTTCTAGTCCTTTCCTTGCACTATTGCCACCGGAAATCCTTTTGAAACGATCTTCATCGAAGATGCCCGCTATACCGAGATCTGAAACCACTTGGATAGCTTCGTCACCCCTTGGCTGGACGATTACCCTAGCTCGGCGATTGATCGCGGAAACAATGGCCGGTGCACCGTACACTACAAAGTGTTCTCCAAACAGTATGACTTTCCCAGGTGAAGAGGCGGCGGCTATCAAATCTTCCTACAGATTACCTGATCGATCCTTGATTATACTATTCTTGGATGTAGGTAAAGGGGGCCTATTACTTATGGATCAGCGGAATTCCCCGGAGGTCCTCTTTCACGATGTTCAGAACGAAGCTCGTCACCGTCCGCTTGACGTAGGGCATCGCTATTAACCGTTTGATGAAACGATTCATTCTGTCCCCATCCTTAAATCTGGCGAGAATAGCGGCGTCGAAATCCCCCGTGATGTCGTAGACGCACAGCACATTTCCCGATTTAGCTATCTCTTCCTCCACGTCCACCAAGTGTTCTCCCTCGGCTTGTATCAGGATGAGTGCGGTGAGCCCATACCCCACCTTTGCTGGGTCTACGACCGTTGTGTATCCCTTCAGGATCCCGGCATCCGTGAGGGTTTTTATTCTATTGCACACGGTTCCTGTCGCCACACCGATCGAATTTGCTATCTCTCTGTAGCTCTTCCTAGAGTCGTTCTGCAACTCTTGAATTATCTTCAGATCGATTTCCTTCAACAACTCTGTAAATCAAAACGGCGAATCATTTCTCGGAGGTCCTTTTCGCTCAGGTAGGACTTCTTTTCAGCGGCTCTTTTCTTGGCCCACTCTAGAATCTCTATTTGTCTCTTCTCATCGTCGGGTAGCCTATAACCGAACTCGTGGTTTAGAACGTGATCCAACCCCGTCCTTCCTGATGTTGATCCTATCACAAATTTCCAATTCCTACGCACAATTTCGGGGGCAAAGGGCTGGTAAGTGCCCTTGTGTTTCAGCATACCATCCTGATGTATCCCCGACTGAATGGTGAATACGTCTCGGCCAGTGATAGGTTTAAATCTAGGTATGGGGACGCGAGATGCATCGGATACGAAGTCGCAGACTTCTATGGTCTTGGGTAAATCGAATCGCTCGATCCCGTAGAGCTCGGTCAATAATAATAGGACCTCTTCAGTAGGCGCGTTTCCCGCCCTGTCGCCTATCCCGTTCCAGGTGCTTGAGATCCAGCTCGCCCCACCAAGCATGCCCGATATGCTGTTTGCGAGAGCCATACCGCGATCGTTATGATAGTGAACCTCCAGCGGTTTCTTTGTCGATGAGGTGAGGTATCTGATCCGATGATACGCTGACTGGGGGAGAAGCATGCTCAGCGTGTCGCAATCCCTGAATTTATCCGCGTTCAGGTTCTGTACCACGTCGGCAAGGTGCTTCAATTCAGTTCTCGTTGAATCTTCCATGTGGAGCGAGGCTTTGGTGCCATGATCATGGACGTAATCGATGAGTTCGATGCAGGTTTCCGCTACTTCCTCCCTGCCCTTCCTCAATTTTTCGTTCAGATGAATATCCGAAAATCCAACGCACATCGCGACCCAACCAGGATCGTGCTTTAGTGATAGATCGATATCTTCCCTTCTCAGTCGGTTCCACAGCATCAGCTCGGAACGGGACAAGCCAGCACTTTGTATGAGCTCTAGCGTCGCTGCATCGCTTCTGGAGTATGAGGGGGCGAAGATTTCTATGACGTCTATGCCGATTTCATCGTCGTATAAAGCGATTTTCAACTTCTCTTCAGGTCTGAAAGCCACACCTGCCGCTTGCTCCCCCTCTCTTAAGGTGGAGTCTACGATTTTGATGTCTCTATTCTTCGAGATTTCCGGAATGTATTTAGCGTTAAACTCCTCCATTGATTTTTTCTATTGAGGAGGATATATCAAAAAATAGTATTTTAATTTTTACATTTGTCCAGAAAATTTTAAGAAATGTGGAAAAACATTCAAAAAATCAGTGTGGCAAATTGGTTTTTACATTATTCCCACTCTATTGTTGCGGGTGGTTTATGAGTCACATCGTACACGACTCTGGTGACCTCCGTAATCTCGTTTGTTAATCTTGTGGAGATCTTTTCCAAGAGCTTGTAGGGAACCCTCGCAAAGCTCGCGGTCATTGCCTCTTCGCTTTCAGCTGCCCTTATGGCTATCGTGAAACCATAGGCCCGGGTATCGCCCTTTATTCCCGTGCTCTTGGTGTTCGTTAAAACGGCAAAATATTGCCACAATCTTTCCCCTAATCCGCTCTTCTCTATCTCTTCCCTCACAATGGCATCCGCTCTCCTGATAACATCGATTTTCTCCTGCGTTACCTCACCGACGATTCGGACCGCTAGACCAGGTCCAGGGAAGGGCTGTCTCCAGACGATACTCTTCGGTAGGCCGAGCGTTTCAGCGACCTTCCGGACCTCATCCTTATATAGGTCCTTTAATGGCTCGACGATGCCCTTGAACTCGATCCTAGTCGGTAGACCTGCCACGTTATGGTGGGTCTTTATTTTCTCTGAGTGCTTCCTGAACCCAGACTCGATCCTGTCGGGGTATATGGTGCCTTGCACGAGGTATTTCGCTCCGACCTTTCTTGCGACTTCCTCAAAAACCCTTATGAACTCCTCCCCGATGATCTTTCTCTTCATCTCTGGATCCGCTATCCCCTTGATTCTCCTCAGAAATCTCTCCCTCGCTTTGACTGAGATGAGTTTCATGTTGAATTTGCTAAAGGTGCTTTCCACGAACTCTGGCTCTCCCTCTCGCATGAATCCATGGTCCACGAAAACGGCGGTCAGGTTCTTTCCAATGGCCCTCGCCGCTAATACGGCAGCAATACTCGAATCGACGCCACCACTCAGCGCTATGATGCATCTTTCGTCCTTAAGGGTTTGTTTCAGTTCCCCGATTGCCTTATCCGCGAAGTCCTCCATAACCCAGTTCGCCTCGCATCCACAGATGTCGAAGATGAAATTCTCCAGCATCTGTGCCCCTCTCTTGGTATGAGCAACCTCGGGGTGCCACTGCAAACCGTATATCGGCTTCTCTTTGTGGCGAAAGGCTGCCACAGGAGAGCTTTTCGTGTGAGCCAAGATCTCATACTCGCTCGGTAGATCGTAAACGGTGTCCCCGTGGCTCATCCATACTTTTTCCCTTTTGCTCAATCCCTTCAAGACGCCAACCGGCTTATCGATCGTGACAAGAGTTTTTCCGTATTCCTTCACAGCACCCATCTCGACTTTCCCGTTGGACATGTGGGCGATCAGTTGATGTCCATAGCACAGACCAAGGATCGGGATGTTCAAGTCCAGGATCTCGGGATCGAATCTTGGTGCGTGCTCTTCGTAAACGCTCGCCGGGCCACCCGACAGGATGATGCCCTTGACCCTGAACCTCTCGTCTAGAGACCTAATTTGTTCAGGCGCCGTATCGAATGGAATGATCTCTGAGTACACCTTGTGATCCCTGACCCTTCTCCCAATCAAATGGCAGTACTGCCCACCGAAGTCAAGTACAAGGATGACGTCCGTTTTCATGATCCCAAACCGAAAGAAAGCGGACGGTGCTTTAATCTATTTTCGCTAAAACCACGGAATAGCCTGGAGATATTCGTCAAATAGTGAATAGGGACATCCGAATTCTTTAAATTAGGTTCGTTAATAGGCTTCTATATGCCAGAAAGGGTTCAGAAGAGCTCCTCATATTTGGGCGGGATGTCTGCGACTGGAACCACGACAAGAGTCAGAGATGTAAGCCCGACGAGCGGTATGTGCCCGATATGCATAAGGGACTGCACGTTTCTATGCGAAGTAAGCCTCTCTGCCTTCAGAGGAAGGGAGGTTCTGTATCCGATACCCGAAGAATTCGGCACGAGCACAGCTGGATCACTGAAGGACTACTATCTAGATTGGTCTCACCTCAACCTGTTGTCGACGGTGCGGGGTGCTGAGGGGATAGAACCAGATCCCGATCTGATGCTATTTCCAAACGTTAAGATCGACAGCCGTGCAGGAGGTTTGCCGATCGCTCTCCCTCTATTCAATGGGGCGTACGGATCAACGGCCGTTGCCAAGAATTTTTGGGATGGACTAGCGATTGGCGCTGCGATCTCTGGTGTACCGATAATCATCGGCGAGAACGTGTGTGGGATGGACTCAAAGGCGAAATTCGCGAAGGGTAAGGTCATTTCTTCTCCTGACATGGAACACAGGGTCGAAGCTTACAGGAAGCTATGGGATGGGAAACAAGGAGGCATAGTCGTTCAAACGAACGTAGAAGATGAGAGGATGGGAGTGGATGTCTATGCGTTGTCCAAACTGGAAGTGGACGTGATCGAGAGAAAGTGGGGGCAGGGAGCCAAGGCGATAGGCGGGGAGGTTAGACCCAAGAGCATCGAGAAGGCGATCATGCTGAAGAAGCGTGGTTACCTGGTCATTCCGGATCCAGAGGACGAGAACGTGCAAAGGGCCTTCAAATCCGGCGTTTTCAGAACCTTTGAGAGACACAGCAGGGTAGGGAACCCCATGCCAAAGGACATGATCGAGGGTGTTGAGGGGTTGCGGGAGCAGGGAGCCAAGAGGGTATTCCTGAAGACGGGGTGCTATCGACCCACTGATGTGGCATTCACAATGAAGATCGCTTCGGAGGGGAAGATCGATGCCGTGACCTTCGATGGAGCGAGCGGAGGCACCGGAATGAGCCCCTATCCCATGATGAACGAGATGGGCACCCCAACCGTCTACCTAGAGGCACAGGTCCTGAAGTGCGCGGAGCTGTTATCGCGGAAGGGGAGGTACGTTCCAGACATAATAATGGCGGGTGGCTTCATCAACGAGTCTCAGATCCTGAAGGCGATAGCGATGAGCAACTTCGGGAAGGGTCCATGGGTAAAGGCCATTACTATCGGAAGATCCCCTATCACGGCAGTTATGAAATCCTCCTACTTCATCGAGCTTGCAAAGAAAGAACGCTTGCCGAAGGCGTTCGCCAAGAGCTATGGGACGAGTCCTGAAGAGTTTTACATAAACGCGCCAGTTCTCAAGGCGCGCTTCGGGGAAAAGTTCAAGGAGATTCCTTGGGAGGCTGTGGGTCTCTACACTTACTTGCACGATCGGATCGGTGTTGGATTACAACAGCTGCTTGCCGGAACCAGGAAATTCAAGTTAGACCTCATAAACCGAAACGACTTAGTTGCCCTAACAGAGAAGGCGTCTAAGGTCACAGGCATTCCTCTCGTGGAGGATCTAGAACAGGATCAACTGGAATCGATCCTGGAGGATTAACGATCGAATCGCGTCCGGGAAAAATCCAGCTAGTGATTAATATACTCCAGAATCCCTCTGAGGTCCTTCTCGTCGATCACAACATCGGCGTGCTCCTTTACTATGGGCTGGGCGTTAAAGGCTATTGACAGCCCCGCATATTTGAATAGCTTCATATCGTTTGCTCCGTCTACAACTGCGAGAATGTCCTGCTTTTTTGCTCCAATCTGGCTGAGGGTTGACTCGAGCCCATTAACATTACGCGAGGTTACGTTGAGTTTCTTAAGACCACTTAATTTTCCCTCGTTGAAAGCAAGCTCGTTGGAAAAGACGTAATCGAAATCAAGCTCCCTTTTGACTCTTTCTGCGAGCGGGCTGAAACCTCCCGTTACTCCGATCAGGATATAACCCCTTCTCTTTAGCTCCCTACAAGCCTCCTTCGCCCCCGGCATATAGGGCATCTCATTGATTACTCTAAGAACATCTTTGTAGGTCACATCTTTCACGATGCTAATTCGCTCTTTTAGTCCTTCCTCCCACCTGATCTCTCCACGGATTCCCTTCATTGTAATTTCGGTGACCCAGTCCTCTTTACCTACTAACTTGGCGATGAGAGGAAAGAACTCTGAATCAATTAATACGCTTTCGATATCAAAGATAGCTAC
>JBHIEI010000055.1:0-8215 GCA_046760555.1 Bathyarchaeia archaeon | reverse complement strand
AGAGGGAGGAGATCCTCACCAGGTGGAAGTGAATGGACTCGGTGGTGTTTCATGACGAAGCCCAGTGAGGGCGAGTGGTTCCAGAGGGAACTGGTTTGCATCCATATTCTGGACCTTAAGGGCAGGCTCCCCGACCCCCTGCTGAAAAAGACTGCGCCATCCCCTAGCCGACGCAATGACGGGAACTTCAACGTCGGTCTGCCTGAGCTGGCGATGTTCACCGCTCAGGGTAGCCTCGTCCGAACCTTCCCCTACTTCTGGCCGTTCACGCGTGGGGAGCTGGATCTGCTCAAGAGCCGCATCGAGATCATGCACCAGGTGGATCGGGTCAGGGATGTGTCCGATATTGAAAGTTTCTTGACCTCCATCGAGAAGTATGAGCGGGAACCTCGTGCGGAAGAGGCCACTACGGGCATCCTCCTTACCCTTAACGATTTCACGAGGCACTTTACTTCCAGAATAGTCTCCGAGGCTCGCCGGTCCAATTTCCAAGAACTGGTCATCATAAAGGATCCCTCGAGACCGCCCTACTTGTGTTCCTTCCCATGCGCTCAACGAGGGTTCAAACGACCCTGGTGGAAGTAGGCGTCGGTTCCAACACTGTCAGCTTAAAGAGCGCAAAACGTACTGTTTTGGATGCCCAAGAGAGTGTTTCAGCGTATTCGAAAGGAGCTGAGAGCCAAGGACCGGATCAGGGAAAGGGCTTTGGAGCTTTCTCGGACCGCTATTCGTCTTTCCGCTCAGGCTATCCTATCCATTCATAAGGGGAAGCTGATTCGGGCGGAGAGGATGCTGAAGAGGGTCAGGAAGAGCCTCGATCAGATGGATACGATCCTGAAGGATTGCCCGGAGATCGCCCACAAGGGGTTCGTCTACACGGCTTACCAGGAGTACTGCGAAGCGAACCTGTTACTCAGCTTCGTATCAGGAAGGGACTTTCCAACTCCTGATGATCTGAGCGTCCCGCCCATCCCCTATACCCTCGGATTAGCGGATGTGGTCGGAGAGCTGAGACGTAGGGCCATAGACTCTCTGAGGGTTGGGGACTCGAAGACGGCCGATCGCTGCTTGGACACGATGGAGGGCATCTACGAGTCCTTCCTCTCCATCGAGCGGGGTTATGCACTTATACCCGGGTTCAAGGGCAAACGCGATGCGATTCGCAGTGCGATAGAAAGGACCAGAGCCGATGTCCTACGATCGCTTCGTTAGATTTTCCCACCTGTCAGGTCGCCTCTGAACCTCGGTTTAGAAGTTGCTTGGGACTCACGGAACTGGAAGGAGCCAGGTGATCAGTTGATAGGAACCAAGCCAGCTCACTCCTGTAAGAAGGTATAGAAAGAAACCGGATACGTACATCCGCTTCATGTAAAGTGGCATAAGGGCAAAGGTCAGACCCATCCGAGTGAGACGTAGAGAGGGACGTATCCGATCATGAGAAAGCTCTCGGCGTTGCGATAGAAGCCCATGACGTTGAACAGGTTCTCTATGAGGCTCGCACTGAGCGCTGCGTAGAGCCCGGTTAACGCGCCGGCCCTGAGATCCCTTCCTGATTGATCTCGGACCCTGAGGAAGAAGTAGCCGAAAAGGAACACCCCATATACCCAGAATAGAATCACGTAGACCGGGGTCGCCAGCAGTTTTGGCTCGTCGGTGAGGTAGGTAACCCAACGGAGCCTCGCCTCAAAGGAGTAATCGACGAGTGGGTAGATGATCGACGACAGGATGGCCATGGTCCATAGGTCTCTCATGGAGTATCCTTGGATCACATGCCCTCTGCTTTTGTACCCCATAAATCCCAGAGCAAGGAGGATGGTGAGGTACACCAGAAACAGCTGTCTCAGCCATACGTTCGCAAGCAAGGCAGAGACGACGAAAACCAAGCTACCAAGGTAGTACAGATCGAGTTCGGTAATCACCCTGGATGCCTGGGAAAGTTCGTATCCCACTGATTCCCACGAGAATTTTTGAACTGAGCTGTCGCTGACCATACATTGTAACCCACATTTATCCCAAACCGATTTCTTTTATTTGAAGGGGTTCGGTTGCATGGTAAGGAAGTCTAAGGTCAACGATGAAACCGCTTATTTCTGCGAGGAATGCGGCTTTGGCTATGCCGACAGGGATACGGCGATGAAATGCGAGGAATGGTGCTCCACCCACAAGAGTTGCTCCATTGAGATCACAAGAAGGGCGCTGTATAAGCCAACATCGTTCAGGAGGATCGATCTCTGATGGGGATGGGGAGATTCCTAACGAGATCCTTCGAAGCTTCCGATAGATTGAGGGGACTCCTACTAGGCGTGATGCTCCTTTACGCTGGGTCCTTTGCCGTAGGTTTCTGGATGAGCAGCGCCCAGCTACCCATAACAGTGGAGTTCAAGGAGACTGTGATGGAAGCGGTCGCCACGGAAAGACCCTTCACCACTGTCACCGAGGCTCTAGAGGCTGACAATCCCTTTCTCGCGATAGCCCTTACCTTCGTCACCAATCTAGCTATCGGGGCGTTCGCGTCAACCACTCTGCCAGGTGTGATCCCGCTGTTGGGAGGGATGGGGTCGTTGGTGATTACTGTCTTCCGTGGCTGGACGGTAGGGGTCTTGTACACCGAGGTTTTCAGGGTGTCTCCTGCCGCTACGGCCTTATCGTTAGGCACCCTCATCCTCGAGTTTGGCGCTTACGTTCTCTCAGGTGCTGTGGGCATCGACATCAGCCTAGCCCCGGTCTTCCCCGAGAGGTACGGGGTGGACAGCAGGTGGGATGCCTTCAAGAGTGCGTGGAAGAACGCGGCAGGGGTGTATGTCATGGTGGTGATACTGCTCGCACTTGGCGCGCTCTGGGAGATCGGTGGGCTCTTCCTGCTCATGGGCTAGCATCAGATAAAAGCGCAAACGCTACTATCGGTAACATATGGAGAATCAACAGGGGATGCCCCGATACCGCTGGATCGTGTTCTTCGCATCATTCTATGTCTTCGTTTCATACGCCTTCATACTGCAGGCTGTCCCTCCGTTGATGCGCCCCATGATTCACGAGTTTAACATAAGTCACGCTCAGGCCGGACTACTGATGTCCATGGCCGTGATCCCAGGGATCTTCCTAGCGATACCGTCGGGATTGCTCGTGGATCGTTATGGGGTCAAGCCGCTAGGATTCTTGTCGACGGTGCTGATGACGGTAGGTTGCTTCATCACCGCAGTAGCGGACTCTTTCGGTATGGCCTTGGCTGGAAGGCTGATCCTGGGGGTCGGAGGGGCCTTCATGGTAACGGCGATGCCCACCATAATCCCCCAGTGGTTTCCGCCTCGAGAGCTCGGTAAGGCCATGGGGATCTACGGCATAAACGTACCTCTAGCCACCGTGATAGCCTTTCCACTTTCGAGCGCGCTCATGATCTTTTTCGGCTGGCGCTATCCGTTCTATTTGGGCACTCTCCTGGCATTTGCTTCTATAGCCATCTTCACGCCCACCTTCAGGGAGGGGCCCCTCGGAGGGCAGGGGCATGAGCAGGGTTCGAGGGTAAGTAAGGCCCTGGGGAACATTGAGGTTTGGAAGGTTGGAGTTCTTTGGCTCCTTTTCAATGCCGCCGCCTTGTCCTTTACGACATGGTCCCCCAAATTGTTCGAGGACTTCAAGGGCATGAGCCCAGTCTACGCCAGTTCTCTGGCGAGCGCACTGATGCTGGGCGCTATACCCTTCGTACCGACTTTCGGCTGGGTTTCAGACAAGATCGGAAGGCGAAAGCCATTGATGGTCGGGGGTTCCGCATTAATGGCTGCGGCTCTCATGGCGATAGCCCATACCTCGGATGCACCTTTGACGGCCTCGGTGGTGGCTCTAGGCGTCTCAGCGGCGATGGTCCCTCCAATGGTGATGGCTCTACCGCCCGAGATCTTGGGTCCACCCCTAGCTGGGGCAGGGTTCGGAGTGATAGCTGTCTGTCTGAACACAGGTATCGCCTTAGCTCCCCCGCTCATAGGACTGATCGTGGACGCAACTGGGTCGCCGACCCTAAGCTTCACGGCAATGGCCGCATTCTCAGCTCTGGGAGCCGTGACTGCTTACACCCTACGGACCAGATAAAACACTCCTTCCAACGCTTCACCACCACAGTGGGCAGTGGTCGTCGAGATCGTGCCACCTGCCACACACCGAGCACCTATGCTCGCCCACCGTCGGGCAGGGATCGGAGGCAATGTGGTACTTTCCGCAGGTCGAGCATTTTTGCTCCAATGGGCTGGGACAGGACTCGGAGGGGTCGTGATACTTCCCACACCTCGGACACCTCCTTTCGGTGGGTGTTGGATTCCGCTTACCGATGCTCGGGCGCACGTTCTCGCGCATCGAAGCTCGACCTTTTTACCCTCTGACGAATCTTAAGTTTTGATATCCCTTCCATGAGGATCAAGCAATATACTCAACATTCCCGGTAGGGGATAGCTGTAAGGAATTGCCACCGCTGTATAGTTCTAATTAGCGAGCACGTTTAATGGTAGGACAGGATGGGACAGGTACTACCTGAGGATATCACCGTGCTGCTTTTCGTCCTACTGGTGGGGATCGCGGTGGCTAGGCTGGGTAGAAGGCGTCATGTACCTGAAGTTGTGTCACTTCTGCTCCTCGGGATGACCCTCAGATTGGTCGGTGGGTACCTCGGCGTGGTACTGGAGCCACTCACTAGGTTCGGAGAGACCTTCATAGGTATGGGTATCATGAGCATGACGTTGCTCACAATACTTTTTATAGGGGGCTTGGAGACCGAGCTCGCGGAGTTCATCGAGACCGTTAACGTGAGCATCCCTCTGGCGACTGTGGGAGTGATCGTGACGGCGGCGTTGACCGGTCTAGTTGTGTGGTTAGTGATGGGCTTCCCCCCACCTCTCGCGCTGCTAATCGGTGCGGTGATATCGTCCACGGATCCAACCGTAGTCATACCTATCCTCAAGGGGATCAAGGTTAAGCGAAGGTTGTGGGGAATTCTCCGCTCCGAGTCGGTCCTTGACGATGCTATGTGTATCGCACTCGTCTTCAGCCTTCTCGCGCTCCTCACGGAAGGGACTTTGACGGTCGGTCAAGTCGCTGGATCGTTCGTATGGCAGGTAATCGGGGGTCTGACAGTAGGCCTTGGGGTGGGCTACCTTATAGGAAACTGGATGTCCAGGATCTCGTGGAGGCCCGATGAGGTGAACGTTCTCTCCCTCGTAATTCCCGTGACGGCATTTCTACTGGCGGAATCAATAAGAGCCAACGGGTTTCTTGCCGCTCTCGTTACTGGACTATTACTAGGTAACTCGCGCCGATCCCTAATGAAGATCGTACCCCCAATCGGGAGAATCCCGAGGAAGAAGCTCATCGATTTCTGGGGTAACATTGCGTTCCTCCTTGAGGTCATCACGTTCGTTATGCTAGGGTTCCTCATCGACCCTTTAATTTTGTACTCCCTGTTGCCCTACGTCCTGTTGCTTATAGTGATCGTCTTATTCGTAGCACGTCCCATCGAAGTGGTGATTTGTACGGTTACCGAACGGAGGCTTAATAGAAACGACCGCATTTTCCTCATCTTTGCTGGATTCAGGGCTACTGTCCCAGCGATTCTGGCCTTCGCCGTGTTAGGGACGGGGATTCCCGCCGGTGATCTCGTCGTCAACCTAGTGTTAGGTTTCGTCCTTGTGTCGACTATCGCTCAGGGTCTCTTAGTCAGGCAAGTGGCTACTCGTCTTGGAGTCCTAGAGACCGAGTAGACGGAGATACCATTTCAACAACCTAGTGACTAGAACGTGAGCTTCTCCATGGACACGCTCACGGTCTGCTCGGTCCAGCCGAACAGCGGTACTTCCACAACTATCTCGGCATCATCGTAATCTGGTTCAAGTACGAACTTTATTCGCCTTGTCTGGAGCACGCTGCCGCGGGTGGAGATCTTGAACGTGCCGTCCTGTCCCGTTGTGACAGATTGCCCACTCTCATTCTTTACCGTCACACCTGAAAGGGGCTCGCCGGTCTCTCTATCGGTTACTATGCCGCTGATCTCGCTCCCCGCATAGGTTATCGCTATCAGGTGCAGGACGACAACGACCACGGCGATCAGAGCCATAACCGAGATCTTCATCCACCTCGACATCTGCGAGACCCGATTCCCCCTGTTATAGAAACTCACAGAGATTTCTTAACGGATTGCTGCGCTACTAGCCGGCCAATGGACATAGATCGCCAGAAAGGTTCTGCTCAGTTCTCATCGCAATGTCTTTACCTAAGGAGCGGGCGGGTTAGGAGAACTACAAAATAGCGCTCTCATCGATCGGGGGCTGCTGAGACATTCCAAAGAAGTGACCGATGGGGCGAATGCGCATACCTCCTAACATCTAAGTCATTCTGCCAAGAGTGGCTTGAACTTCGCATGGGCAACTAGACTCGTTTCCTATATTTCTGCGGAGTTTCTACCGTCAATAAAAGTGCTATTGCGGGAAGATCCTTAGCAACTCCAATTAACGCCGGTAGAATCGAAACACATACTCGATAGGTCTAAGGAGATGGCCGGGTTCTTTGCGATCTTGCCCTTCTCCTCCTAGGCATGTCTCTTCTTAGCATGTTTTTCTCTCCAAAACAGAAAGAACCCTAGGGCAAATAACGAAAGGGGCAGGCCGAGGACCCAGACCTCAATCAGATCCACAACTATTCCTGATGCCGTCTCTATCATCTCCTTTAGACTGTTGCTATAGATTCTGAAAAGGCTAGGGTCTTAAAAACTTTTCTTCGAGATATTTTTCGATTCATTTGGTTATTAAATCCGTAAAAATGAAAAAATGGTCTAAAGGGGGAAGAAATCATAAAAAATTCTAATTTTTATCTGCCTTTTGAAGAAAAACAAATATTTCTCGTAAAAAAGCTTATTACAATAAATTATCTAAATAATAAGCCGTTTAGGGGAAAATCCAGCCATTGGGATGGCATTTATCTTCGAAGTTCTGTGGCTTCAGTACCAATCATATTTTAATTAATACGCGCCATCCATCTCGATGAGGGTAGTCCATAAAGGCATACTCAAAGAGATACTGCCAATCAAGGCTCCTGGAACCTTCTTGCTTTTACTGAGCATCCTCTGTCCCGACTATCTAGAAGTGGAGGGTAGCATCTACCGAATGAGGAGGGAGATCCCGATAGGCAAGGAATTCGATCGCCTCTTCGAGCAGAGGAAGAGGATCTTCGAGGATCTCGAGAAGGAGTTGGTAGACCGAGCTATCGATTACGATGAACTCAGGAAGGAGATGCTCAGGCGGATCAAGCTAAAGAAGGATTTCAACGAACAGGCTAGGTACGGAGACTAGGATCGTCGGGTCGATGTTGTAAAACCTAGAAGAGCCAAAATAACATTGTCTGATGACAAAGATCGTCGAAGGAGAATCACTCAGAGAAAGGACCAACGTCTTCGGGGATCGTTTTCATGCTGGCGAGCTGTTAGCGGAAAAGCTGAAAGATTTAAGGGGGGAAGATGCGCTCGTTCTCGCCATCCCAGCAGGCGGCGTACCCGTTGGGATTACGGTAGCGAGAAGGTTGGCTCTGCCATTCGACGTGATCATGGTGCGAAAGCTACACATCCCGTGGAATAGAGAAGCCGGGTTCGGAGCGATAGCCTGGGATGGGACCGTGCGGTTAAACGAACCACTCGTGAAAAGGCTTGGGCTGAGCGGTCAGGAGATTGATGAGTGTATCGCTGAAGAGAGGGGCGACATAGAGAAAAGGCTGAGACTGTTCAGAGGAGAGGCCCCCTTTCTTAACATTGAAGGTAAAATCGCGATTTTGGTTGACGATGGGTTAGCTTCGGGCTTCACGATGCTAGCCGCCGTGCGGTCTGTAGGGCATAGGGGGGTTAGTAAAATCGTAGTGGCTGCACCCACAGCGTCGATGGGTGCCATCGGATTGTTGAGACCGCACGTTGACACGATCGTCTGTCTGAACATAAGAACCGGCCCAACGTTCGCAGTGGCAGATGCCTACAAGTTGTGGCACGATCTCGATGACGAAGAGGTCATGGAAATTCTGAAGACCTGGGTCAAATCCTTTAGGGCATCGTAAGCATTCCTCTCGGCAGGACCAAGACGTAGTCGCGAGGATATGGCACGACTAGGAGGACTTTTATACCCTCTCTGGATAAAAAGGGACATGGCGGCTAAGAAGGAACTACCCTACGCCGAGAAGGTCTTCACCGAATCTACGA
>JBHIEI010000054.1:0-8423 GCA_046760555.1 Bathyarchaeia archaeon | reverse complement strand
CGAGCAGAGCCGTCGATGCCGTTTTGCTCGTGCTACCCCTATTTGTAATTCTATTGAACATGGGGCTTTACCAGATATGGAACGGGGGTGACGTGGATTTTCCGTTGCGCCCGATACAGAATTTCTTGCGTACGTTTTTCGTTTGGGACGAGGGGGAGTACGGCGGTTTTGATCAATCCACGACACGAATACCGGAGCTGTTTCCCTACTTCACGCTCATAACCCTCTTATCGCTCCTGGGCATACCCTTGGGCGTGATCGAGAGGATCTGGTATATCTCGATATTCGCGATCGGTAGCTTCTCCATGTACCACATGGTGTACTTCTTGACCCGAAAGAACAGGATAGCCTCGATCGTTTCGGCACTGGTCTTCACCTACAATCCCTGGATGATGATACGCATCAACGATGGGCACCACATACTGGCCTTCTCCTACGCACTGATGCCACTGACCGTGACATCCTTCATGAAAGCCATCGAGGAGAATGAGGTCAGGTACGCCCTACTCACCGCACTCGGTCTGACTCTGATGGCGTCAGGGAGGACCATACCCATAATGACGATCATTGTGTTGGGCCTATACTTTTTATATTGGAACATTTTTGCGAGGAGCCAACCATCACTCATGAAGAGCCTCAGGATCGTTGGATGGGTATCGCTAGTCGCACTGTCTGTAAACCTTTGGTGGCTCCTTCCCTCACTCGCCTTCCTCGCAGCCCGGACGGTACCGTCTGCCGCCCTCCCAGAACTGTGGTATAGCCGGCACTCCGAACTTCCTAACGTGATCCGTCTGTTTGGATACTGGGTGGAACGTTGGCTACCATCTGGGTCCCAAGCTCTGATCAGTTTCATTCTACCCTTGATCGCATTTTCTGCCCTCTTCATAGCTCGAAGGGACCGACGAGTTACCTTCCTCGGCGCCTTGGCGATTCTATCGATAATTTTGGGAACCGGAAATGCCGAACCCTTTGCCGGGAAGTATCTCTGGATGTATGAAAACATCCCTTACTTCGGGATCTTCAGAGACCCCTATAAGTTCGTTGCCTTGACCTCCTTTGCATACTCTCCTCTCATCGGGATAACCATCGCTCGTGTTGCTACCTATCTAGGGGAGCGAACAGCGCACATGCGGGTGACCCGCCCCCTCCTTCAATCCGCATCTGTGGTCGTGATGTGTGCCTTGCTATTATCGGTCTCATCGGAGATCTTTACGGGTCTGCATGCACTTCAGGAGAACAGGTTCGAATCCCCACCAGAGTATTACGAGGAAGCGAATGAGTGGCTGTCATCGCAGGAAGGGAATTTTAAGATCTTCCTCCTTCCGAAGGCGTACTACGTCTGGTACAGCTGGGCTGGTCACTACATGCACGATGTAACATGGCGTCTGATCGACACGCCGACCGTAGCATCGTACGCCGGGATAATCGTGGCCAGCTCCCCAGCCACGGAAGACTTCATCGGTTTTCTCTATGACTGTTTTTACAACGACACATCGAAGTTCGTTGCGAGGATCACCGGGATTACCGGTAGCAGATACATCGTCTATCGCACCGATGTGGAGCCGGCCTACGAGTGGAGTCTTAGCCACGAGTACCTACTAAGTGTGTTAGATCGACAGGTGGACCTAGGTTTGGAGAGGAAGATCGGCAATCTCCACTTCTTTAGAAACAGGTCGCCTGTTCCTCGTGTATACGCTACAACAACGGGGATAGCCGTCTTCGGTGATTGGCAGGGTTCTCTACTGAGTTTGAGCAGCATCGATTCTATGAGATTCGACTCCTCGGCCCTTTTCTTCCTCGACTATGCCACCACATCCGAGAGAGAACGGATGTTGGATGGAAGCTCGATAATCCTATTTTACAACTCCTGGCCACGAGACGGTCTCGATTACGAGGGGAAAAGAGTGGTTTCGCTGTTTGAAGCGGAAAGTCTCTTAGATGAGGACGACAGCGACGCTTGGTCCATTATTGAGAACCCCGATTCCAGCAATGGATTGGTTGTGGCCAGCAACGAGACATCGGAACTAAGGTTCCGATCGGTGATTCCCACAGCGGGTCTCTATAAAATTACGATGAGGGCGTCGTCCACCACGAACGAGATTCTTCTGAAAATCGATGAGACCCCCATCTCCATCCATTTGCCGAAAGACAGCGGCTGGCTTCAGTGGATCGAAACAGATCCCATATTTCTCGAAGCCAATCAGCATGAAATAGAGATCGGGAACGTAGGGGGGGTTGTAGAGATGGATGAGATCGGTTTATACTCGATATCGAACGACGAGGGTAACAAGACTCTGAGCGAGGTGCTGTCCCCGGTCACACAGGAGGTGGCATGTGACTTCACCGAGATCAATCCAACCAAATACAGCATCCACACTTCTGCACGGGAGCCGTTCTTCCTTGTCTTTACTGATAATTACGATCCCGATTGGGTACTCTCTGGTGAGGGACTGGTTAGGAGACCCCTACACCTCTTTACCTTTGCGAACTCGTACTACGTCGACAAGACCGGCGAGATGTCGCTAACCCTCAGGCTCACCCGCCAAAAATACTTCTATCTTGGCGTTGGGTTGTCAACCGCGTCATTGATGTTTCTCTCAACATTCCTCCTGTTCATAAGGAGGAGAAAGGCGAGATAAGTCGAAACTCACCAATCAGTGCACGATGAAACCGTGTTCCTTAGAAAAGGCTCGATATCGCATGAAGTTATACCAAAGTCGTGCTAAGTTTTGTTTCTTCATACGTCGCATGACATACTCAT
Organism: Bathyarchaeia archaeon; assembly: GCA_046760555.1. Lineage (GTDB taxonomy): Archaea > Thermoproteota > Bathyarchaeia > JBHIEI01 > JBHIEI01 > JBHIEI01. The sequence goes on along the minus strand of JBHIEI010000054.1, from coordinate 5,662 downwards.
CTGGTAGCTTTCGAACTCGGTACTGAACCTCGAGTCTCTTTTTCCAGTTATTCTTCAGATTCAACAGGTTCCACCAAATGGCCCTAGCAATCGCAAGGGCGTAAGGAAGATTTCGTGTAGAGGCGTGGAGGACAGCTCTGCCAAGCTCTAAAATCAAGAGGGGTGGGATATACCTGATCAGATTCCTCAGGCTGTAGTTCTTGATTAAGGTCATGATGCGATTCTTGCAGTGATGGAAGACGGTTAGAACTGGATACTTCGATGAGGAGGCGGCCCTGAAGTGGTATACTACAGACCTAGGTGCGAAAACAACCTTGTAACCACGGAGCCACATTCCCCAACACAGATCGACATCCTCGTAGTACGCAAAATAGCTTGGATCGAAGATCCCCCTTCCCTCCGAAAACCCGTAGACCGCCCCCCTCCTGATAGCCATCGCGGCTCCGTTGGCGTAGAAGATCTCCTCAACTCGGTCATACTGCCCCCTATCCTTCTCCAGACCTCGTCCGGAACCATAGCCGTACACGTCAATGAAGGCTCCCGCACCCTCAATCAGCCCTCGATCATGCATGAAGAGCAACTTGCACTGAGCGACCCCGATCATGGGGTCGGACTCCATGACCCTAACCAACTCTTTTAGCCAGCAGGCATCCACCTCGGTGTCATTATTTAAAAGAACAATATACTCGCCCGTAGCTCTTCTTGCCCCGACGTTGTTCCCCTCAGAAAAACCCAAATTCTCCGAGTTATGGAAGATCTGCAACCGGGGCACTGTACCGAACAGTCGCTGAGCCAATTCAACACTCCCATCGCTCGACGCGTTATCCACAAAGAGGACTTCAAAGTCCGGGTAATCGGAATTAAGCACAGAGCCTAAACACCGTTTCACGAACCTAGCCCCATTAAAATTCAGGATGACTACCGAGACCGGGGGCCACTTTCCTCTAGACATATCACTCTTTCTAAACCGCTGATCCAGACCGTTAGAGAACGTGGGCTTATAAAAGCGTGAATTTTACCCACCCTAAACGAGTGTGGGTTTCTTGCTTCGACGACAAGTTTCGCGGGAATTGTTTCAACTCCCATGGAGCCCCCGTCTCCGCAGGCGTCAGTTCGGCTCTCACCTCGTAGGACAGATAGTGAGAGATTTTTCCCCAAAGAGTCAAGGATCATTTGGGCGAGACTATGAGCCTCCACCATTTTGGATGTTCAAGTCTTCGATCGCTATAAGATCGTAGCTGTTCACGTAGAATCTTGATAATTTGTGGAGGAAGTCGTCGTGCTGGTTCACGAGCCCTTCAAGGCCTTTGCCAACCGATCCTTGCTTTCCCCTGTTTTGGGGATGTTATGTATCCTTTCGGCATAAAGCCTATAAATAGCTCGATCTCATTCCACCACAAAAGGGTGTGGGGTTTCCGTTCACAAAGCCTAAGTAGGGCTCTTGTTTAAGTCGGTGCGGGACCCTTTGAATGGGAAGGCCGCGCGATCCATCCATGAAGAGTGTTAGCTTCGTTATTGTGACCTACAACAGCGAGGAAATCCTAGGGGATTGTCTTCAAAGCATAGCGAACCAGGATTACCCCAAAGACAGGATCGAGATTATAGTAGTGGATGGGGGCTCCACCGATTCAACCCTTGACATAGCGAGATCCTTCGGGGCGAGGATCATCCACGAACGCACAGGGCGTCCGGAATCCGCCACTGCTATTGGTTTTAGCCATGCCAAGAACGAGCTTATCGCTAACGTCGCCTCCGATAACATTCTGCCTCATAGAAACTGGCTGAGGATGTTGGTTCAGCCGTTTGACATAGATGAGAGCATCATAGCAACTCAGCCCCTCCGATACACGTACATCCGAACCGATACGTTACTCAATCGCTATTTTTCATTATTCGGGGTCAACGACCCAGTACCCTACTATCTCAACCGGCGCGATCGATTGTCGTGGATCGAAAACACCTGGAATCTTCTTGGTGAGGCGAGGGATCACGACGGATTCTTCGTCGTCAGGTTTGCTCCAGAGGAGGTGCCCACCTTGGGGGCCAACGGCTTCGTCGTTAGAAGGAAGATCATCCAGAAGGCCTTGTGCGAACCTGAGAACTTCTTCCACATCGACGTTAACTACGACATCATAAAACTCGGTTACGACACATATGGGATAGTAAAAACGGACATCATACACCGAACGGGCGAGAGATTCCTCAACTTCTTTCGGAAGAGGGTCCGATACGTTCGGTTATTCTGGCGGGATCAACCCAGACGTAGATACGTCTATCTGCACACTCCTGCCGATCTGTTGAAGCTACTGAAATTTGTGATATCGGCCGCAACCCTCCTGAAACCCACCAGCGATGCCATCAATGGATACAGGAAGATCCCCGATGTGGCGTGGTTCCTTCACCCGATCGTTAGCTTGGGTCTCTTACTGATATACGGTATCGTCTTCATGGAGCGGAAAATGGAACTTCTCCTTAAACCACAGATGGGCTGATATCTGATCCTGCTACGGGATTCCGGCATGAAATTGATACCAGAGCCACAGCGCGTGAGGGAAGAATAAAGCGCAGACGAGAAAAACCAAAATTCGGTTTCTCGTTTTGAGGTTCAGCCATATGGGAAAGATAAAGGAGAAGAACCGAGGGTACGACGGTAAGTAGCCAGCCAAGGTGACGATACCCAAGAACGTGATGATCGAGTAGACGGAGAGGCGCCAATCGAAATTCCAGCATAGGAAGGCGAGTAGTCCGACGATACCAATCAGCATCATCTCAGCTTGAACGAATAACTTGTGTGAGCCGGAAAAGAAGGGAATGAGCTTTCCTAGCACCCATTCCTGCCCGGGCGGCCCGAAAAATGTTCCCGCGGTGTGGGAGGCGAGCCAGTCCCCTGTCTTCGTGTAACAGAAGTAAAACCAGCCCAGGAGAGCAGCCGCGGGAACCAAGATGTGCGGGAGACGCTTCCACCGGCGCTTGATCAACAGGTCCAGAAGCATGGGCACCGACAAGAAAATTCCGTAGAGCCGAGTGATGGCGGCCACCGCGGCCAGGAACCCGGCGTGCAGGGTCTTATCCCTCCTGTAGAAGTACCAGGAGGCCACACAAGCAAACATGAAGAGAGGCTCGCTGTAGGCGACTGTGGTGAAGACAAAAACGTAGGGGAAGAAGGCCGTCATCAAGGTACAGCCCAAAGCCTCATTCCGCGACATGTAGGATTCGGCAACGGCCTGAAACAGCGGCAACCACGCGATGCCAAAGATGAGAGCTGGTAATGCGGTGGCCACTCCCATGTTTCTGGTCACAGCGTACACCGCCCATATCACCAAGGAGTAGCCAGGTAGGAAGGCGTAGGCACCGTCCATGTGGGGAGGATAGGGTTTGAAGGTTAGGTTTTGCATGAAGAATATGGTATCCCAGTTCGCGAAAACGTCGAATACGTTTCCGAACGAAGCAAATCCCTGGTGGGGTAGTGGGTGGGGGAACCGTGAGTAGATCCAAAGGGCACTGGCGATCTTTGTTATTGAAAGCGCCACGATGGGTATGACAAAGCGAAGTTTGTCTTCGAACACTCTTTTGAGTGAGAGAGTAAACGACGGAACTCTCAATACGATGGGGCGCCTCTTCGTTTTTGAAAACAATGGCATTGGCTTTAGGTTCCCGTATTTACCTTTTGAAGCTTACCGTTTGACGCTGTCAAAATCAGTTGCAAGAACCACCTTTCATGGTTTTCGAGAGAATCGAGGTAACTCACAGCTGTTATCAGAGTAGTATATAGCTGAAGTAGAACGGGACGATCAGTGGGTAAAAGATCAGCGTCTGAATAAACTGAAACGCTAGAATCAACGAGACGTACCTCGTGGTGTCTTGTTTGGCCTTAACGAGCTCGTTGGCACTCAAGATCAGCATTAACGGTATCAAGAACATGCCCCTTCTCACGAATTCTACGTTCTCAAGAAAGAGAAAGACGGACAGCATAGCTACGAAAGAGAGTAGGAACGAATGGATCAAGCGAGTCTTAATCGCACGGACCAAGCTCTCGAAGAATAGGAAAGATACCGGAACCCCGGCGAAGACAAAGATGTAGAATAGGGACAGCCGATACTCCCTGGTTTTTTTTGTGAGGAGGTGACCGAGGAGCCTTTCAAGTAATGGGATTCTCTCCCCCACCTCTGGTGCAAACTCCCCCCGAAAGAACACCCCCTTGGACCACCAAGACAAACTCTCGAATATCGGCAAATTGAACGCCAGCTGAGTGATGACGGGTAAGAACAAGGTCCCTAAAGCGGTGGCTAAAAGCAGCCTAGACAGCCTAGGGAGGCTTTTCCGCGTCAGAAAACCCCACGTAAGCAGCAATACTGCCACTACGATCGACGCGAGATTCATGAAAATAGCAATGAAGAACACGAGCCCCGAAATGATGGCGTAGTAGATGTCCCCCTTCTTTACCGCGTATACAAAGAGTAGAACGGCGAGGGTCGTGAAGAGCCCCAGCGTCAGATCCATCCAGGGTATATGGATGATGAAGTCAGGGACGTAGAGGAACATCATGCAAGCCAGTAAGGCGGTTTTAAAGCCAAACAATTTCTTGGCCAGGAAGTAAAGGGGCACTGTCGTCAAGCTGGTCAGGATCAGGACGGCGAGAACGGATGGGACCGCCTGCTTCCCTCCGACGATCGCGAAGACCAAGAAAAGTAAAAGGGGCCAGCCAGGAAGGTGGGTTCCCAGCCGCATCAGGGATCCCATGCGCATTAAAGAGAAGGTCCAATCGATGAATCCTGGGACATCGGACGCCTTCGCGGGAGCATAGAAATAGTAGGCGTGGTTCTCAGAAACCATCACATCGCAGATCGTGGCGATTCCGGGCACGTAGATGAATGATAGCTGGATCAGAAGGGTCCATACAAAAAAGATAGCGGGTACAGCCACATTCGGAGCAAAACCCTTCGGTTGAACGCCCTCTGTTCCCAACCTTCTCATTAGAAGGTAAACCCCAATCAGACTAGCAACGAAAACAACTGATGGCAACCACGCTCTCTCAATCCAGCCGACGCGATTGAGGAGGTACCACCTTTGAAAAACACTCCAAAAATATTGAACGTGGGTAATGGTTATGACCAAAACACAAAGAATCATCAGCACAATGTTAATGGGTATGACCAACGATCCGGTCCTTTTCCGGTCTAAAACCCGAGAAACCATGGAAATTGGCTCTCCTGAAACGATTTATCAATTAGGATCTCGCAATTGATAAGTAAAACCCTTACTGGTCGCATTGTCATTAAGAAGGCAAATCATAGCCGTTAGAGAAGAGCTCAAAAACGTCAGCTTACCAGGAGCTCTAAACCTCATCCAGACTTACATCTCGATGAAAACTCACCCGATCCATGTTCACAGCCTGCCGACTATGGTTCAGATCGAACCGACCCTAAGGTGCAACCTGCGTTGTAGGATGTGCGTGAGGACCTATTGGCGGAAAAGGAGCGGTGATCTCGGTTTCGAAAACTACCAGAGGATCGTCGACCAGTTTCCGCACCTTAGACAGCTGAACCTAACCGGGGTGGGGGAGTCTCTGCTGAACCGGGATTTCTTCAGGATGGTGGAATATGCCAAATCCAGAAAGATCTACGTAAAGCTGTTCGATAGCGGAACCATGCTGGATCAAAGG
>JBHIEI010000053.1:0-8471 GCA_046760555.1 Bathyarchaeia archaeon | reverse complement strand
GTAGACCCTTTTTTTCCAACAGACTGAGCACCGATTGCCAATATGAGTAGATAATTATGAGATTATTTTTAAATCACTCGCTCACGAGATTAGAAATCCTTGTAAATCATGATAGTTTCTTTAATGATGGGTACGGTTAAAGCCATCACTGAGACCCAGCGGCACATATTAAGCGATCTGGTGCGGTTGTTCCGTGAGAGGGGTAGACCAATAAAGAGTAACGAGATCGCCAAATCCATCGGGAGGGACGACGGGACTGTCAGAAACCTCATGTCTGTTCTGTGCCATATGAAAGTAGCAAAGGGAATCGCAGGTCCGAGAGGTGGTTACGCCCCCACAGCTGGGACCTATGCGGTTCTTATGGGGAGGGAAAAGGCTCAACTCAAAAAAACACCGATACTCATCAGGGGATACAAGCGAATCAGCGCCGTTGTGTCAAGCATCAATATAATTGACCTACCTAACCCGCAGAGCATGGCAGTAGTTCAGCTAGTTGGAGAAGTTGATGAAGTTGAGCCCGGAGACGAGATCAAAGTGGGTCCCACCTCAGCCGGGAGGTTAACGCTGTTGGGAACCGTTCTGAACGTCGACCCCAGAACAAATTCAGTGATATTGAGGCTACGTAGTCTAACGGGGTTCCCCGATCTCCCAATTGAGAGGATAGCCACAAAGAAACTTGTCATGCTTCAAGCGGATGACAAGATCAGAAACGCAGCGAAAATCCTTCATGAAAATGACTTCAGGGCCGCGCCCGTTATTGGTAAGAATGGAGATCTGATGGGCATGATTTCGATGAATGAAATCGCTAAAGCTGTGTCAGAAAGGAGGGAGGGGGATAAGGTCGTAAATTTGGCGGAATATCCAGTATTCACGGTTTACAGGAATACACCCCTTAGCGAGGTGGTTCAACTTTTGGTGAGGGAAAATGTGGGTCGAGTTCTATTGGTCAATAAGATGAAAAAACCCGTTGGGATAGTGACTCGTACCGATATCATTAGGTGGATATCCGAAAGGGAAATCAGTTGACAGCTGAAAGCCAATCGAAAGACTCTCGTCATGTTGGTCGAGCGAAGGCGGTCAAGGCTATTTTATAGGTATTTCTCTGCTGTTTTCGACTCGATCAACCCCTTCTTCTATAACGATCGCATGAGGAGAATCCTCCTAGACAGGGCGAGAATATCAAAAGGGGACCTGATTCTTGACATCGGAAGCGGAACCGCCTATACCACTCTCGCTGCATCTAAGAGAAGCGAAGCGATGGTGGTTGGAATCGACTTGTCTCCTGAAATGCTGAAGAGGGCGAGAAGGAAGTCAGAGGGTGTGGACCCCCCTCCCTTGTTGGCGCTATCTAATGCCTACCATTTACCCTTCAGGTCTAGTGTCTTCGAGGCTGTGATTTCTGCCGGAGCCATCGAGTACTGGCGAGAAACCCGTCCCATTTTTGCAGGTATGAGGAGAGTCATGAGGAGGGGTGGACGTTTATCCATTCTGGGACCCAGAGAGCCAACGACCCCGATCCTTCGGCAACTATCGTCGATGCTTTTGCGATTTGTTGTGGAGGATCAGATTGTATCCTTGCTCAGAGATGCAGGATTTAGGGAGGTCGAGTCTGTATCGGTTGGACCTAGGATGGTTATGGAAAAGTTGGCTGTGGTGTGTAGTGGGCTAAAATAGCTCTTTAGAGCTGCTCACCCATGAGTGTGTCTACGGCGGCTCTAGCTGCCCTCTCCGCTTTTTCCTCGCTACTGGCCGTCCCTATGATTATTACAGAATTCTCTTCGATAGGAAACGCAGAACGGAGCCTGTCGGCGACATCGGGGTAATCCCTTACCACATCACCGCTGATTTGTGGAGCAATCAACCTACCGTTACGATAAACGATGGTTGTGGCGCCATCGCCCCCGATCTTTATGGCTGCATCCCGTTGTTGGATCCCCGTGGTGACCTTGTGACCAGCATTTTTCACGAGTATGGCCACATCGATCTGTCCAACGGTTAGCGGTCCAGCTTGGATCCTCATCGCCCTTCCGATCTTAGCCACCAGTTCCTGCCAAAACGCCCTTCCCTTTGAGGTAAGCGTACATCCCCTGGGCGAGGTTCCTACGATTCCCGCTTTCTTAATACGCCTGAGGAGCTCCTTTGTACTGCCTTCTCCAAGCCCCAATAGCTTTGAAAGCTTCGGACGGCCGATTGGCCCCCGTGAACCGATCAGCTCTATTGCCTTCATGACATCGAATGGCGTGAAGAGAGGCAGTGGGCCAGGTGCCTTGACCGCTGCGATCTTTCTGAGTAGCTCGTTGGTCTCCACTCAAAGCCATTTGTAAGACCCCATAAAAGAATTTAGTTGGACTATCTATCCAACTCTTTATATGTGGGAGAGGTCATTTCACCCTAGATGAAACTCTCTTCTCGAGAGGTGGCGCTAATAATCGTATTCACGGCACTCTCGGTGACCAGCAATTATCTGCTTGCTGGAATCCCAAATGTTGTGATCATGGATACCATAGTATTTGTCATCGGCTACTGTTTCGGTTTCTCAATCGGTGCACTGACGGGAGCTTTTTCCTGGACGATTTATGGCTTCCTCAATCCTTACGGATTCTCGTTACCAATTTGGGTAGCTACTATGCTCTCTGAGTCTCTCTATAGCGCGTTCGGTTCCCTCGCTAAACGGATTAACTTGATGGGGCCCAAGTCGAAAGATGGGTTGGGCTCAGTCGGTGTCAAGTTAGCCTTGCTTGGATTTTTATCCACATTCCTTTACGACTTCGTGACGAACGCTATCTTCGGTCTCACCTTTTTTGGCCCAACGACCGCGTCTATCTATCTGGCGTTGATCACGGGGAGTTATTTCGCACTCTTACACGAGATATCTAATGCCATATTTTTCTTCGCTGGTGTCATCCCCTTAGTTACCGTGCTAGATCGATCCCACTAGGTGGTTCTGTGCGCGACAAGTGGTTCTGGGCAACCATAGGGACCCTATGCTGGGCGATAGCGGCGTCATTACTTGGGGGGTACTACTACATGCAGTCCCAAAGCCTTACAGCCGCGGTTGGCGAATACGAGAGGTTCACAATGCGGGTGAACCTATGCATCGACTACGGTAACGGGTCCAGAACCTGGTACAATGAGACGCTTGTGCCCATGGGTTGTAATCTACTAACGGCTACAAAGGAAGTCGCCGATGTTGAATCTACTTTTTGGCCGGAATACATGGCATCCTTCGTCGATTCCATAAACGGCGTCGCAAATAATGCGACGCATTACTGGATGTGGTCATATTGGGATGAGGGTAGCGGCACTTGGGCACATGGTCAAGTTGGCGCTGATCTATACCCGTTGAGTCCGGGTCACCGGGCTTTGTGGCGCTATGAGCGCGCGTGATTGCTGAGGGGTCTAGTTCCATTTTTTAATTTCTCGCTTTTCTGAGGTTTACCATCGAATTTTTTGTCTGGATGCTTGATAGGTTATAACGTGTCGTTCTTTGAAGGAGGATGAGAGCCACCGCGAATGCTGAATATGATAGAATAATATCCTATGATGTTGGTAGTCTGCCTTTTGATGGTGACTCTGAAAAGCTTCTTCAAGGAGCGCGAAAGTACGGAGCCCAAGATACCGGTTCCACCCGATATTTCCGTGACGTGGTTATAAAGGGGCTTCTTGATAAGAAATCGGCCGGGATAGACCTGCCAAACTTCCCGCAATTCAGGGACATGAATGAGATGTTCCTGGAATCCATTACCGGTCTGAAAAAAATTGATGGAGGCTACATTGTTACTGACCGTTTTGAGCTTACCAACGCCACCATCCCTGAGGTTGAGGTAATAAAAAGAAATTCTGATCCCTTAGCCAAGGAAATCGGTGGACCCTTCGATCTCAAACTCTGTGTCACTGGACCGTATACACTTTCCAGCTTTCTCCCCCATCGAGATGCAGAGATTTTAGCCATGTTTGGTGAAATCATCACTAAGATCGTGGATAGAAACATTTTCGATACACGGAAGTCAAGGGTTAGATTGGTCGTCGTGGACGAACCCTTTTTCGGAACTGTAGACGATCCGCTATTGGATCGAGGATCGGAGGGGAGAGAAGTTCTACTGAAAGCTTGGGATTCATCCTTCAGAAAAGCTAATAGCCGAGGGGCTGAAACAGGAATACATATTCACTGCACCACCGATGAACTGTTCTGGAAGGCCCGCTGGTTGAATGTGATCGAGACCGAAGCAGAGGATCCACTGCTTGTCAAGGGAGGGACTAGGAAGATGCTGGAGAGAGAGGACAAATTCCTTAGGGCGAGCATATGCATCACTAATTTCGACAGGCTTATCGAGAAAAAGGTTGGATCAAAACCTGAGAGGATTGCGGATGCTTGGACTTTGATAAAAAGGGGCACTATCGATCCAGAAGCGTTCCTCGAAGATGTTCAGACAATGGAACGAAGGCTGCTCAGAACCATTGATTTGTTCGGCCAAGAACGAGTTCCCTACGCTGGACCTGAGTGTGGAATGAGAGGTTTTCCATCATACAAGTGTGCCATACAATGCCTGGCACGGGTCTCCAAAGCTGTCCGCTCTGTAAATCGCGGATCTGCGTAAGAAAATCATGCTAGTACGATTTATCGAGCAGAGGGATATTCCTACAAATTCTCCGTCAAGCGCCCAGCTTCTGTAGCGCCATCAATCGCTTTGTGATATTTGGGTGGGTGGAAAATAGTTCGATGAGTCTATCCCCGAATGTGGGTTTTCTTTTTAGTAGCTTTCTGACTAGAGCTCGGTCAGAGGTTGCAAGTGAGTGTGCCGCTATCTCCCTTGCGTCGACCGCCGAGCTATCCGGATCCGAGATGAACAGGGTCTTGAAGGCGTTCAGACTGGGTGTCTCTTGTCGACGAGAGAGTCTCATTCGTCCACTCGCCGAAACGATCTTGGCAAGCCCCTCTGACAGCTTCCTCGATCCCTCATCAACAATGGAGGCACTGTGGCTGTCTGCGTAGTACTCCCTCAGACGACTGAGGTTTAGGATGAACAGTAGAAGTACGAAGTATACTGCCATGCTGGCCAGACCGATCAATACAGTAGCACCCCCTCGCTCCCTCCTCGCTCCGCCGAAGTAAGCAGAGAACATGGCCCACCGACCTATAAAGTAGAATATAGCTGGCAAGAAGGAGGCGAGCATCATCACCTGAACATCTCGATGCCTTAGGTGCCCAAGCTCATGGCCCAGAACCGCCTCGATCTCTTCCTTATCCAGAACATTGAACAGACCCTGGGTCACGGCTACATGGTTGCCATATATCGGTGACCCATAGGCGAATGCGTTGGGGATAGGGACGTTTGCGATCATAATCTTGGGTATACGAAGTCCAGATCTTTCGGATAGCCTTTCGACGGTATCATAGAGCCAGGGATAGTTTTCTCTCGTAGCAGGCTTGACCCGATACATCGCGTTCACAATCTTAGGGGCAAACAGCCACTGTAAAACGTTGAAGGCGGCAACGATCAGCGCCAGTGCATAGATGTTAAACGTTCCCATATACGCTAGGAGTGCCGCCATGAATAGCGTAGAAATACCTATGATGAAGGCAAGGGTGCCGAACATCGACAGCCGGAGCTTCCACAAACTCAATTTCCCATGCTTAATCGAGCTCTCTTATTAAAATCTTGCAAAAAAGAAGTTAGCAAGAAAGCCGTACAGGGCTCCTATACCCAATCCGTAGAGGAAGACCTCGATCAGACCTAGGAAGAAACCTCTCACGTCAATCATGAAAACCCGGGAAGGAGCGGAGCCCACACCCTCCACATAGTGTATTGGGGTAAAGCGATACCCCATGCTACACAGACTAGTAGATTTAGATACATCTTGAAAAGACTATTAACCGGCAATAGCTGTTATCGTTGGGAGGGTCCTTGACATTACAGTCCTTAGAATCCCGGATTAACGGTAGGAAAAGTTGAGTGCGCTTATCCCTGCACCTCGTAGGGTCGCTTCACGAACGAATTCGCAAACCCCCTCCACAGATCTCCAATAGATCTGTGGTACCTCGTACACCATGGCGTATGGAAATGCCCGATTGATGGTCGCTATCAATCTCTTTTTGTCCTCCAAGCGGAAGCCCCAGATCAATATCGGCTTCTCAAATACCCTGAAGATGTCCCTGACTAGTCGGTGTGATATGGTCTTAAAGGCCCCGACAAGGTGAGGTTTGTAGCCAAATGTCGATTGTATGTATAGGTCTATTTCTTCGGTCACCGAGGGGGATTTCCCTATGGTGAAGGTCTCCCTGTACCTCTTCAGCTGTTCATTGCCCAACATAAGGGGTGCCTCCATTTTATACGGTACTACGACATCGACAATGAGCTTCTTCGTAGGCTGGTTGAGGATGCTGTCAACCACCTCTCTTAGCCCCAAATACGGGATTGTTATAAAGACTACATCCGACTCGTTAAAAGCGGATTTGTTGGTCGCCCCGTGGATCTTATCCCTTTTCTCGGGAAAAAGCCTCTTTAGTTCCTCGGCCTTTGACTCTGACTTTGCTCGGCTTCTCGATCCGATGTAAACACTGAAATCGAAGTTTGCAAACCGGATTGCCAGTGCGGAGCCCTCTTCACCCGTACCACCTATAATTCCAATTCTCGGCAAGGAAACCATTTTCCCATCAGCGATAGAGTTACGGAGATATTTATCGATGATCATCGAGCCTTGAGAAACGATCGTGCGCGCCTTTAGTCCGAGAACTTCCCATCTTTCTGAAGTGCTCAAGGTGTCGCTTTGCTTCTTCTGGTGAAAGACGGGATCTCAACCAGCGAACATTTTTGATGCGAAACCGTTTCCCGCACTGATAGCACTTGTGTGTCTGATATTCCGTAAAGAATGGTTGGAGATACCCGCAACGAGGGCATCTACCGATGGCGCAAAGTCTCATCGCCCTATGGACTCAGCCCACTTTCCTTGACCTTCCCAGACCTTGACAGAGACAACGGGCAGAGCCTTTCTCAACTCTCGGTAGATGAACTTGCTGATGTTCTCGCATGTTGGGGGATCGAGGATCACGTTCAGATTTTTATGGTCGAGGTTGTCTGTCACCTTCTCGACTTCCTTTTTAAGGTCCAAGAAATCCATGACTACCCCCCTATCATCCAGGTCCCCCTCGATCACCACCTCCACACGATACGTATGGCCATGAACCTCTTTTCCCCTTCTTTCCCATTCAAGGAAGTGAGCTGCGTCGAAGTGGGTAACTATTCCTATCCTCATTCTCTCTAGCTCCTTAAGACAGGTTTAAGAGTTTCAAGGATAGCCCTTGTGTCCCCGACTCTTTTGGGACTCTCACACACAACCACGCATTCCTCCAGGGTCTCTTCGGCGATGGTTTCTATGACCGCCTTATAATTCAGGTCGGAGAGCCCAAATGGAACGTGTTTTACCTCTCCCACTTCACTACTCCACTCGATGTCCGAAACGTGAACCACAACGAGTCGGGAGCCCAGCCTCTCCTTTAACTTTAAGAGGATATCTCTCACTGTTTCTTTGTTTCTGATACTCCCATTGGTTGTGGCGTGTATGTGAGCAAAGTCCACGCATACGGTGATGTTTCTGTCGTAACGATTCGTAATGTCGATGAGGAAGTCGAGAGGACCGATGGCCTTTGGTGAGCCTACAACTTCCAGGGCGAGAGGTAGCGGGAGCGCACCGGAAATGTCGTCAAGGGCACTAACGATGAAGCGCTCTGCCTTTTCGTGAGATACTCCCTTCCAATAGCCAACGTGTATAACGCCGTATATGCCACCGCATGGCTCCATTCTGTTCATTAGGGCGGTAATATGACCTTTGGAGGCCCTACGTAGGCTCTTTTTTACCGATGCCAAATTGATCAGATGGGATCCGTGACCACCTAACCTGATTCCATATCTTTCTGCCAAATCGCTAACCTCTCCCATTGCTTTCCTTGAGGGGTACAAGACATACCCCATCTTTTTTAGATGGGGTGGAAGGACCTCGCCGAGTGCGCAAAGGGCAAAGTGTAGCTCATCAACGATAGGACCGGAGTATCCGATGTCATCGCCAATACTCCGTAGGGTTTGGAATTCCTTTTCGAGCTGAATCAGATTCAGCGGCCTTTTCATTTCCATCATTCCAGCAGATCCGGCAAGAAGTCCTTGCATTTGAAATTATAGTCGCGCTTAACTATGTCGGTTTCCAACTACTAGATGTAGTGCATTACTGTCGATGGAAGGGGTGAGCGAAGGAAACAATGTCTGATTCTCCCAAAAAACCAGAAACAGGAGGGTCGAGGGACTGGATCAAGGCCATTTATTCGGAGCCTGCGAAGAAGATCTCGGAAAGGCTTCGATCCGTGAGGCGTAAGATCTTGATCATGAGTGGAAAGGGCGGTGTTGGAAAGACCACGGTCACCGTCAACCTCGCCGCCGCCCTAGCTTGGAAGAAGTATAAGGTCGGTATCCTCGACGCCG
>JBHIEI010000052.1:0-8492 GCA_046760555.1 Bathyarchaeia archaeon | reverse complement strand
CGACCAACAGTTTCGATCTGGTGCTTTTCCATTTGCTTGATCAGCTCTCTCAGTCGAGGTTTACCCTTTTCACTCTCCTTTATCCATTCTTTGGCAAACTTTCCGTTCTTCACTCTCTGAACGACCTTCCTCATCTTCTCCTTGACCTGATCATCGATTATCTGTGGACCGACGGTGAGGCCACCGTATTTGGCTGTATCGGACACCGCCTTCAGCATGCCAGTAAATCCACTCTTGTAAACCATGTCCATAATCAGCTTCGCCTCGTTACAGGCTTCGAAATAGGCGACTTCTGGTTGGTAGCCAGCCTCGATCAGTACCTCAAAACCCTTCTTTATCAGTTCGATTAAGCCCCCCACTAGTACGGTCTGCTCGCCGATGAGATCACTTTCCGTCTCTTCTTTGAATGACGTCTCGAGTGCTCCGATCCTCGTGCAACCCATGGCCTTCGCCATCCCCAAGGCGATGTTCTTCGCCTTTCCTGAGCTGTCTTGATAGACGGCGACCAGAGCTGGAACCCCAGATCCCTTGAGATACGCGTCCCTTAACATCGCTCCAGGGCTCTTTGGCGCAACCATTATGACATCGATGTAGGGTGGGGGAACGATCTGTTTGAAACGAATGTTGAAGCCGTGCGCGAATCCTAGGGCCTTCCCGCTTTTCATACCGGTAGCGATCTCTTCTCTGTAAACCCTCGGCTGGATCGGGTCGGGGATGAGTATGTGCACCACGTCTGCCATCTCTGCTGCCTCGGAGATGGAGTAGACATCGAATCCGTCGTCCTTCGCTCTTCGCCAAGAACCGCCCCCGGGTCTTAGTCCCAGTATCACGTTCAGTCCACTGTCCTTCATGTTGTTGGCTTGGGCATGCCCCTGATTACCATATCCGATCACGGCGATCGTTTTGCCCTCTATATCGCGGAGGTTTACGTCGGCGTCCGAGTATATCTTCACCATTACTATCCCATGAATGACTTTTCTCCCCTAGATAAGGCAGTAATGCCCGTTCGGGCTACCTCTTTCACCCCAAAGGTCTTCATCAGATCGATGAAGGCGTCGATCTTCTTCGGGTCTCCCGTAACCTCGACGGTTATCGCGCCCAGACTGACGTCGATGATTCGACCTCTAAAGATGTTGACGTAGTGTATAACATCCGAGCGAACAGCCGCACTTGATATATGGATCTTAACTAGAGCCATCTCCCTCGCCACGGTGTTCTCCGGCATCAGAACCTTTACTCGGATAACGTCAGCGAGCTTGCTAAGCTGCTTGACCACCTGTTCAATCACCCTTTCATCGCCTGTTGTGGTTATGGTCATCCTCGCCAGATCCCTTTTCGTGGTCGGACCAACCGTGATTCCATCAATGTTAAACCCCCTGCGCCTGAACATGTTCGATATGCGATAGAGTACCCCTGGTCTATTCTCTACGATGGCTGCTATCGTTATAACTTGAACCGACATCGTGCATCCTCCTCATCTAAGATCATATCCCGCAGGCTCCATCCTCCCGGAACCATGGGAAACACGTTTTCCTCGGGGGAGACCGGAACGTCGATCACCGTTGTTACGTCGCTTTTTAGGCCCTCCTTTGCGGCTCCTATGAATTCACCGATCGATCCCACCCGAGTACCCTGTGCTCCATATGCCTCGGCCAGTCTTGGGAAGTCGGGTACTTTCCCTAGGTTGCTCTGAGAGTATCGCCTATTGTAAAAGAGCCTTTGCCACTGAGCAACCATCCCCAGCCTACGGTTGTCCATTATAATGACCACAACAGGGATGCCCTCGGTCACCGAACAAGCTAGATCCTGCTCTGTCATGATAAAGCTTCCATCACCAGCTATGTCGATCACGGGAACGTTTGGTCGGGCTACCTTGGCTCCAATCGCCGCGGGGAAACCGAAACCCATCGTTCCCAAGCCACCGGAGCTGATCAAGGTTCTAGAAGAGAAAATCCGGTAATGTAAAGCGGTCCACATCTGGCACTGCCCAACCTCCGTGGCGACGATGCCATCCCTGGGCATCAGCTTCTGAAGTTCCTTCAAGATTCTTGGCGGGTAGAGAAACTCACCTCGATCCACGTCCACGTTATCGTGGAACTGTTTCCTCAGCTCCTCGAGCCTTTGCATCCACAGGGTGTTCTTCTTTTTAGAACGCAGTTCTAACAGGACCTTGACAATCGATTTGAGGCCCTTGGCCGCATCGGAGACGATGGGAAGGTCGACGTCGACATTCTTCCCAATTTCCGAGGCGTCGACATCGATGTGGATTATCTTTGCATCGGGACAGAAATCCTCGACCTTTCCTGTCGTTCGATCGGAGAATCTGGTGCCAACGGCAAGTAGAACGTCGGCTTCTAGTATAAGCTTGTTGGCGATCGCCGTTCCATGCATACCCACCATACCGAGGGAAAGGGGATGATCCTCGGGTATGCTTCCCTTTCCAACTAGGGTCGTTGCCACGGGAGCGTTAAGGAGCTCGGCCAGTCCAACGAGATCTCCGGTTGCCCCCGATGCGATAACGCCACCTCCAGCCAGAATCATCGGTCTATCGGAGTTGGCGAGGAGCTCGGCCGCCCTTTTAACCTGAAGTGGATGGGGCTCAACGGGAGGCTTGTAGCCTCGAATCTTTACGAATTTGGGAAAAACGACTTCGGCCTTCTCCACCTGCACATCCTTGGGCAGATCTACGACAACAGGTCCCCTTCTTCCCGTCCTTGCGATGTAGAAAGCCTCCTTCACTACCCTGGGTATATCCCAGGGATTTTGTACTTGGTAGTTCTGCTTTGTGATGGGCGTGGTTATACCAATGATGTCGGTTTCCTGGAAAGCATCCTTTCCTATATGGCTCCTTGAAACCTGGCCCGTGATCGCGACGATCGGGGAGGAATCCATGTAGGCTGTAGCAACTCCGGTAACCAGGTTTGTGGCTCCTGGACCGGAGGTTGCCATACATACACCCGTTCGTCCACTGGCCCTAGCGTAACCGTCGGCCATGTGAGCGGAGCATTGCTCATGACGAGCAAGAATGTGGCGTATGTCCGAGTCGTAAAGTACGTCGTACACCGGTAATACCGCGCCTCCCAGTATTCCGAAGATCACGCCTACCTTCTCCTGGCGAAGCGCCTCAATGAGAGCATGTGCACCGGAAATCACAACCATGGCGAAACACACCCGAGAGGAGGGAGGGGTGCTATAGAATGAGAACGACTACGTCTGGGACTAGACGCAGTAGGGGTAGGCTTAGGAGTTCGAAGGCTGCTCGCATTCGAGGTGAAACTTATCATGAAAGCTTAAAAGCTTTGTTCAGCTTTCCCGAACTGAGTAGAACGTTTATGCCGCTCAGCATCGCCTCGACGCTTGCCATCACGATGTCGCCTCTCGCCCCCCTCGAGGTCACAACCCTTGAGCCCCTGCGCAACCGCACCGAGACGTCGACAACAGCGTCTGTCCCCCCAGTGATAGCCTTCACCTTGTACTCCTCGAGCCTTACGGAAGCCACGGCAGAGACAGCCTTCTTTATGGCATTGAGTGCAGCATCCACAGGTCCAACCCCAGTGGCAGCTTCGCTTAGCTCTCGATCGCCAACACTAAGTTGAACGGAGGCGGTGGGAGTCACCTTGTCCCCGGTTACCACCGTCAGCTCTTTCAGTTTGATGGCTTTCTCTTTCGGAAGTCCCATGGTGGTCTCCGCGATCGTCAGAAGATCAGCATCGGTCACCTTCTTCCCCCTGTCGCCAAGCGCCTTCACCCGCCCAAATATCTCATTGAACTGCTCACCGTTGGGTTTGAGACCAAGCTCTCTTACCACTGCCCTAAGACCCGCCTTTCCCACGTGTTTTCCCACAACGAAGCGTCTCCTCACACCTACCAACTCGGGGGCGATAGGCTCGTATGTGAGAGGGTGCCTAAGTATCCCATGCGTGTGGATGCCTGACTCGTGAACAAAGGCATTCTCGCCTACTATTGGCTTATGTGGTTGAACCCACATACCCGTTAGCCTCGATACAAGCCTTGAAACATCGTGTAGGAGCTTGGTGTTGATAGAGAGATCGACGTGGTGAAGAACCCTCAATGCTATCACCACCTCTTCCAGCGCCGCGTTCCCGGCCCTCTCGCCTATGCCGTTCACCGTCACGTGGACCTCGTTTGCTCCCGCCCTGAGGGCCGCTAATGAGTTCGATACCGCCATTCCGAAGTCATTGTGGCAATGAACGGCGATAGGAATGGTGAAGGTTTTCCTTAAACGCTGAAACAACTCGTAGGAACTCTCGGGGGTAAGAGTCCCGACGGTATCGCAGGGACAGATCCTGTCTGCTCCAGATGACACCCCCATCTCGAACATCTCACTGAGAAAATCGAAATCGGTCCTGGTGGCGTCCTCTGCGAGAAGCTCAACGATCAGTCCATGATCTTTCGCGTATCGGACACATTTCTCAGTAACCTTTAAGATATCCGCTCGCTTTTTCCTCAGCTTGTACCTTAGATGAATGTCCGACGTTGGAATAACCAAGGCGATGCTTTTGGCCCCACTAGTTAGCACGGCATCGATGTCGGAGGTTACACCTCGTGCCATGCTGCAGATTTCTGCTTTTAGCCCAGCCTCAGCTATGCGCCTGACAGCCTGCATTTCACCCTCGGAGACAGCGGCAAATCCGGCCTCTATCACGTCAATGTTGAGCTCGTCGAGTCGCTCTGCGATTCTTAACTTATCCTCAGGTCGGAGTGACACCCCAGGGGCTTGCTCCCCGTCCCTCAGGGTAGTGTCGAGAAAGGTGACGCGTTCACCGGACGATAAAACGATCCACTCCTTTGCACCTCGTCGTCGGGATTAATTCCAAGCTTTTTCGTATAAAAATATTTTCATGATTCCGCTTTTCGGATACACATGCTGGTTTCTAACTTAAAGCTTTAACCTCCAGTTTCACTTTGTCGATAATCGCAATGTACTCCGCGACCGAAGTTGGGAGTTTTCCCTTGGGCGGCTTGGCGTTGCGAACTTTCACCTTCATGGAAACGGACGGATGACATTACACGCATCCTGCCTTGGGAGGGAGTCCGAGCTTATGCGGATAGCTCAGAACCGATGCAAGCGGGTTTGACCTCGACCCACTCTGACCCCTTTGATTCTGTGCTTCCCAGGTTCTAGGCATAGATGAGGGCGGAGATGACGAGCTGGCTTGGAGCCCGAAAACTCCTCCTCAGAGCCTGTAGGTTTGACGGTGATGTTTCGTTCAGGGATGCCTTTGTTTTCTTGGAGATGCTGTCTGAGATAGTTTGAAGGGTGTTGACTGCCATGCACTCTCCACTTCGAGCACTCAAATCGTAAGCGGTAAGTATTTAACCTCCTCTGATTCCTCTCCCGGATGAAGCCGGAGTTTCCTCGGAGGTCTTTCTATGAGAAGTGATGAGATCAAGCTTGGTGTTCAAAGAGCCCCACACCGCGCTCTGCTAAGATCTGTCGGAGTTGCGGAGAGGGATCTCGATAAGCCCTTCATAGCGGTGGTCAACAGCTATACGACGGTCGTGCCCGGACATGTTCACCTAAACGAGATCGCGGCGTACGTCGAGAACGGCATAAGAATAGCGGGAGGAGTAGCGTTCCAGTTCAACACCATCGCTGTGTGTGATGGGATCGCCATGGGACATGATGGGATGAAGTACTCGCTCCCATCACGGGAGCTCATCGCGGATTCCATTGAGGTCATGGTGCAAGCCCATCGATTCGATGGGATGGTCCTCCTGACGAACTGCGACAAGGTGACGCCTGGAATGCTCATGGCTGCAGCGAGATTAGATCTGCCCTCTATTGTTGTGACTGGTGGACCAATGAGATCGGGTCGGTATGATGGGAAAAAAGTGGGCATCGTCACGGTCTTCGAAGCCGTAGGCAAGGTCGGAGCTGGGACCATGAGTGAGGGGGAGCTGCGCAAGCTCGAAGGATGTGCATGTCCCACGTATGGATCCTGTAATGGGATGTTCACAGCGAATACGATGTCTTGTGTCGCTGAGGGGCTCGGGCTATCCCTGCCGGGTTCTGCATCCGCCCTCGCTGTGAGTCCGGAGAGGAGGAGGATCGCCTACGAGTCCGGAAAGAGGGCCGTGGATCTCGTAAGGAAAGATCTGCGACCTTCGATGATCCTCACTCGAGAGGCTTTCGAAAATGCCATAATGGTGGACATGGCTCTTGGGGGATCCACCAATACCGTGCTCCACCTCATGGCCATTGCAGCCGAGGCGGGAGTGCCGCTCGAGTTAGACGTTTTTGACGGGCTCAGCCGAAGGGTCCCTCACGTATGTGATATGATCCCGGCTGGACCCCACGATCTTGAGGAGCTGGATATGGCGGGAGGAGTCCCCGCCATCTTGAAGAGGCTGAAGGAGCTCATTCATGCCAAGGCCATGACGGTGACAGGGAAAACCGTAGGTGATAATATTCGAGACGCGGTCGTTCGTGACAAGAGCGTCGTAAGACCACTATCGAAACCCATTCATAAGGAGGGGGGTATCGCGATTCTAAGAGGGAACCTAGCACCCGGGGGCGCCGTGGTGAAGACGGCGGCTATTTCTCCGAGGATCCTAACCCATCGGGGCCCAGCGAGGGTATTCGATCGTGAGGAGGATGCGGTGAAAGCGATTCTTGACGGTAGGATCGAGGGAGGAGACGTGATCGTGATCAGGTACGAAGGCCCAAAGGGGGGTCCGGGCATGCGAGAGATGTTGGCTCCTACGGCTGCCCTAGCTGGAATGGGACTCCACGAAACCGTTGCTCTCCTTACCGATGGGAGGTTCTCGGGAGGTACCAGAGGTCCTTGTGTGGGGCACATCTCCCCAGAGGCAGCAGCCGGTGGGCCAATAGCAGCGTTGAGGAACGGAGACATCATATCCATCGACATACCAAAGCGGAAATTAACCGTGAATCTTACGGCGAGAGAGATAAAGAGTAGGCTCAAGCTTTGGAAGGTTCCTGAACCTAAGGTTAAGGTGGGTTACCTGGTTAGATATTCGTCCTCGGTCCAGTCGTCCGACAGCGGGAGTGTCCTATCATAATTAGAGCGCTGGTTGATTTACGGTCAGAAGTAAACCAATGCGACAGAGGATCTTTTATGGAATCGGAACTTACATTGATCCGTGAGCGGAAAGGAAATCAAGCCAACTGATGTTGAGCTTGAGAAAATAAGAAGAAGAAAGCTGTCAAAGATGATGAGGCGGCTCAATGCTCCGAAGGGGATCATCAATTTAAAGGATGCAACGGATTTCGAGACCCTCATCAACAGATCTAGGGGCCTGCCCATAATCATTGACTTTTGGGCTGGATGGTGTATGCCCTGCCTTTATATGGATCCCATATTCGAGTCTTTGGCGAAGAAGTATGAGGGGCGTATGGTGTTCACGAAGATCGATGTGGATAAAAACCCAGCCACTGCCAGTAAATTTATGGTCAGAAGTATACCCACCTACGTGATAATCAGGGACGGTAAGGAGATAGAAAGGGTGGTAGGGGCTGTCGGTCCTGCCTTGGAGGGGTATATCAAGAAGCACGTTAGTTGATGTACGACGTTGCTATCGTTGGCGGTGGACCGGCTGGCTTAACGGCAGCCATTTATGCCGCTCGAAAGGGGCTAAAGACCCTCGTTCTGGAGGCTGTTAAGGAAGGGGGGAATTTACAGGAGATAGGCCGGGTAGAAAATTACCCCGGATTCCCGAAGGGGATCGAAGGTCCTAGGTTAGCCGATCTGATGAGGGAACAGGCCGAAAGACACGGTGCCATTTTAAGGATCGAAGAGGTCGTCGATTTGAGCCTCCAGGGTGACCTCAAGGAGGTCGTGACCACTTCTGGAAGTTACAGTGCCCGAACGGTCATCATCGCCACGGGTGCCAAGCCCATCAGATTATCAAGGAGGATGAGGGTGGTCGGGGAGAAGAAGCTATTGGGAAGGGGGGTGAGCTACTGCGTCTCTTGCGACGGGCCATTGTTTAAAAACAAGCGCGTGGTGGTTGTGGGCATCGATAATGAAGGCTTTCACGAAGCGATTTCCATGAGCTCCTTGGCTTCATCTGTTGTACTCGTCAATTTGGGTGAGCTGATCGCGGACAAGGCTATTGTTAAGAGAGCGAAAAGGTCCGGTGTGAGGATCCTGAAAAGCTCGCGGATTAAGGAGATCGTCGGACAGAGACAGGTAGAAGGCATTGTGATAGTGAGCGATTCAGGCGAAGAGCGCCTCGAATGCGATGGGGTTTTCATCGCCGTGGGAAGAGAGCCCCAAGCCGAGCTCTTCAAACGGTCGGGCATAATGACCGATCGATTTGGTTTCATATCCGTCGATGAGAAGCAAGCAACAAATATTCCCGGAGTTTTCGCGGCTGGAGACGTAACGATGAGTTCCCTAAAACAGGTTTCCATAGCCGTTGGTCAAGGTACAACCGCCGTGTTGAGCGCCTTCAGTTATCTAAGATCCTGGAGGTGAGATCTCGGGCTCGATTAAGTCACTGTT
>JBHIEI010000051.1:0-8751 GCA_046760555.1 Bathyarchaeia archaeon | reverse complement strand
CATTTTTTACATTTACGATAGTGGAAGGATATCTGCCGAAGACTGGGCAAAGATGATCGATGGTCTAAGGGGAACGGAGAACGACACCGTAATTCTGGCTCAAACGATGGATCGAGAAATGGTGCTGCGAGGTCACTTTGACGGTTTCTACAACTACGATCTTGTCCATCCACGCATCGAAGATTGGAAAGACCATGCAAAATGGTCTAGGAAGAACAAAAGGGTCTTCGTGCCAAGTGTGGGGCCCGGGTACATCGACCGACGTGCTAAACATGAAAACGATCGTGCGGGCGTGGTAGATCGAAGAGATGGTGAAACATACGACGAGATGTGGGAGGCAGCGGTGGAGTCAGAAGCAGAAAGAGTCTCGATAACCTCGTTTAACGAATGGCATGAGGGAACGCAAATAGAGCCTGCAAAGCGCAAGAGGATATCTGGTTTTGCCTACTCATACTACGGAAAGGATCCGTGGTTCTACATTAAGCGTACGAGAGAATGGGTGGGAAGATACATCGGTCCTACAAACCAATGAACGCGCCATTACCTTCTGGCAGTTAACCTTCGACCACTGGGCAAGGGTCCCCAAGAGCTTGGAGCCCACCATCCTCGCCGAGATCAGAAAACGTAAAGGTCTCACACCCGAGCCGCCCAGCCCCTCGAAGTTCATCGTCCGCGAGTAGAGGGTAGTTCAGATCCTGTAAGGCGAATGGAAGCGATCAGTAAGGGAACTTTCCGATGAAACCAAGGATGTCGTTCTTATAGGTCTCGCTCAGCGAGTAGCGATTGACTTTCCTTCGCTCCAACCATCCGGCCTTAATGAGCTCCTTGACGACGGATTTGCAGTGCCCGATTTCGTGCTTTGCGACTCCCTTGCAGATATCCCTTTTGTCAATGTGGTGTTTTCCCCAATAACCGAGCCTATGGAGCTTTGCCATGATCCGTCGAGCCATATCCTCTTCGAGATGTGTCTTAAACCTCGGAGTTCTTGGGGGCAATTTGAACTCCAACATAAATGTTATACATAAATGTTATATATATTAAAAATGTTATACTGATTTCACATTTCTGACAATTTTTTATCATATGTTTGTTTCACAACTTTAATCCTGGCGTGGTGGCTTTACGCATACCCTAGAAGATTGTGTTTTAACGAAAAACAAAGTGTTTTTGAGCTCCTTTTCTCGGGGAAGAGATGAGGTGCGACCCGCCTGTGAAATGGGATGACTAAAATAGTCTAAAACGCTCCTACACAAAGATGCCTCCAGAAGTCCTTTTCAAGAAAGCCATCATCCACGCTGTCGTCCACCTAGCCTCCTTCTCAGATCCTTGGGGGCTGACCAAACGAGAGATCGCCGAGGGAGCCGGGATCTCGGAGGGTCACCTGCACCGAGTGTGGCCCGTGTTAGAGCGGTACGAGCTGGTGAAGCCAGTCAAGAAGGTGGGTCCCGCAACACTCTACTTTATCAACAGGGAGTCGCCCATCGTCAGAGCGTACCTCGGCCTTCTCGACGAAATCGGTCGAGCCGATGCCGAGCTGGCCTCCAAGGAAGGTAAGCCCGCCGAAACCGTTTTAGCATAAGCGCAACGGGATCCTGATCAGCGCCTCCTCACAGTTATATTTCTAGTTTGATGCCTTAACGTACGCGTGTAGATGGAGCAGGGGTTTTCTCCATTTTCCCTTGTCCGAAGCGCAAGGGCTTGACAACCAGAACCACTCAGCCCCTGAAGTTCATCGTCCGCGAGCGAATGGGTTCAAGGGGCCACTGTTTCTGTAGCCATACCCAATGCCACAACATTAACAGCCACTACAGATTCTGGAGGTGTTCTGTCTTCAAAGGATACCCTATGGAGACTACGTAGTCACTGCCTCCAGCATGGGACATACCGTCCAGATTCAATTCAGCGTGGAGGAGGCAGCCGATCTCCACCCCAGGTGGCCGTAACGCTATCGACGACCTTTCTCATGGTAGGGGCTGCAGGGCTTGCGGGCGCATTCACAGTAACAGTCTTGCTGATGCGGGAGAGGAAACGTCCTACACCCCTTGCACCTCCTCCCCAAGCACAACCGCAAGAACCGACAAGCTGACCCTCAGGAGGGGGTAAAAGGGATAGCCCAAAAATGGTGTTTTCTCAGAGCCTCTCAGAGGAATGGCCCACATCAAGTAGTTGGTGGTTACCCATCCCCTCTTTTCTGGAGAAGTAGAACCCGAGGATTTCCGTTGCAACGCCGAAGCCCACGTATAAGGCGAACAGCATGGTGATGCTCCTAAAGTCAAGGAGGATGGTAACCTCTGGAGCACCGGGCGACCCCACAGAGATCGGCCTCTCGGTGAGACCGAAGCTCCAGACGTTTTCCAGTCCCAGACAGTAGAGGAAGAGAAACAGAGTAAACCCGCGTTGGGTGACGGCTGAGATCAGATGGAGAGGCGACCATCTGTCCGTCATATTCGACACGTACGCGGTTCCAGCCATCCCCAAGCCTATCAGGGCCAGGGTGGTCAGAATGGTTTGCAAATCAAGGTCCACCATCGAGCTCATTTGGGTGACGAGCTGCTCGGGAACATACCTTAGAGCCGTAGTGGGAGCCACCGCAAATATGAGAAAGTAATAGGCGGCAACTAGTATCGCCTTGGCTCTTCTGCTCATCCGCCACCACCAACTTCCATCCCGATCGGGACGGTTATCCCCATCCCCATGAGGTCAAAGAGCGACCTGAACTCAATAAACATCAGCAGAGTGGGCTTCGAGACATCAAGAGAGTACCGAGCCGCGTCCTCAGGCGAGATCGTCAGATCAACTTTCAGCTGTTGAGCCCAGCCAGGAGAGATCGTCCCTGTGTCGCTTCCCTGGGCTATCACCTCCTCGTCGGTCGAGAGAAGGGTGATGTTCAACGTAACCCGAGCCTCGAGAATCCCCGATTCCGAGCATCCATGGAGATGGTCAGGTTCTGAGCACCGGATGGATCAGAGGACACATCCACGCTAAAGGGTGTTTTCCCCTCTTGGGGTACAACGCTACCCATAAGGGAGTAAACGACGGTGTAGATCCCGAGGGAGAAGGCGAACATGAGGATCCCTCCTCCGACCGCCGTGGCTATGCCCAGTATCTAACCGCTTTTAACCCCATTTAATCTCGGGTACAACCTGACGGTATTTAATTTGTTGAGAACCCCTGATCCTTCTCTCCTTATCAATATCACTAGAACAGTTCCCCCTGCGTCACTTGTCAAGTAAGAACGAGTGATTCGATGCCAATATATATCCCGCCCGCGTTCCCACAACATGGGCGGAGGCGCGCTCCGATCTCCCAGTCCATCGATAATCGAGGAGATCCTTCTGATACTCGACAGGAGGGCCACCCTCCTCGAGGTGGTCAACAGGATGACGAGCCTCAGTCCGCTCAGCGCCAGGACGTACATCGATTTCCTACTCTCCCGGGGGCTCATAGAGATCAAACACGATCTGCCCGGGGACAGCGTCTACGGGACAACGACCAGGGGCAGGGAGTTCCTGAGGGATCGTGCACGAGCCAAGCTGCACCTTTCTGCTCATTGATTGATGGCGGCCCTGATCGCAATATTCAAAGAACCAAAGGGTGATAGCATCGGGAATTAAGAAGTCCAAGCTAGCCGTTCTGGTGCTAACCGCTGTTGGGGTATTCCTTATGCTTTTGCTGCATCTACTACAGCTCGCCATCCCCCTCCTAGTGCTTGGCGGGCTCGCTTACCTACTGGCGCGGCATTTTCGATCCCCAAGGTCCAAGGAGCTGGGAGAGGATACGCTTAAGGAACCAAGCTTGCCCAAGGGTAGAAGGGTGCTCAGGGCCCTATTCGGGTTAGCCTGCCTGCTTCCGATATTTGTCCCCGGATTTCTGATGATGGGCCCGATGTTTCTTACGATGCTCGTGATCCTGGTCCTCGTTCAACAGCTCTACTTGCTGCCTGCCTTAGTTCTGGGGTTCTATCTGTTGCTATCGAAGAGGGAGAGGAGGAGGGCTGAGTTGGTTTTGGCCATCGTCCCGCTGGTGATCGGGTTCCTCTCTGTGCCCCAATTATTCGAGTACCTGCTGAGCGCTCAGGAGCTGTCCGCGGACGTCTTCTTCCTGATCTCCAGCACGACCGCCATCATGGCGGGCTTGTTCGTGATACTGGATGGGGCTAGGGGGAGCATCACCCTCGCTAAGGCGGCTAGGGTGATCGGAGTGATCGGGTTTGGCGTGCTTATGACCCTCAACGTCTACTCCTCCGTCATCCTCGCTCCCCCCTCGGAGCGGGGTTACAGCCCGCTTTTCCCTCCACAGGGAGAATCAGAATCTACAGAGGGACCTACCCCTTCACTGGAACCTCACGAGGAGGCGCCCATACGATCGGAGATAATCTCCTCGACCCCCACCTCGATCACGGTGGCAACCGAGACCTATCAGGTCACACTGAGCCCTAGGGAGATCGTCATCCCCCAAGGCGGGGAGGGCGAGCTGATCCTCAACTTCGACCAAAGGCTGAGCAGGCTCGGCTCGGGGACGGGGATAAAGTCGCCGCATCACGACGCCCCCTTCTGGAAGCCGAAAGAACCCGGCGAGGGTTGGATCAAGCCGTTCAACGCGACCGCCTGTAAGTTCACCCCCAAGATCAGCGAGTATGCGATCCCCGATACCTACAGCGTGGTATTTTTCACGGACATCGATGGCGTACGCGCTGAGATCCCCTTCACCATCATCGTGACTGCCTCCCTTGAGGGGCGGGAGCTACCGCCGCTGAGCTTCACAGTTGAGCCCGACGAGATCAGCGTTAAGCCAGGAGGCTCCGCCACCGTAACGCTAGAGTTCAACCGGGAGCGATACGGGTCGGGTGTTAGCCTAGGCGGTGACATCGACCTGCTGGTGAACTTTTCCGCGGGTAGAAAATCGGCAACAGAATGGACGTGCGCTCTTCAGTTTAAAGGGGATGCACCTGCGGGGACATACGAGCTTGTGGTTACCATAGAGGATGAGGGCAGGGAGATCATGGTCCCCCTAAAGGTTATCGTTGAGTAAGATCAGGGATAATGTCCATTTCGTCAACCTCATGGTAGGGCAACTTTGGCATTTAACGTTCGACCACTGGTGAAGGTCCCAAAGAGCCTCGAGCCGGCGATCCTAGCGGAGATCCGCAAGCACAAGGCCTGCCTTCTGAACACGGAATTATCGATGACTCGGTTCGGGATTAGGTTAACGAATTAGTAGAACCCAAAGTTCAAGAGGCACTAGAAACTCGTTGGCGGTTAATGCTTCGTGAGATGCAGATGCTTTCGCGAATGGCCCAAAAAGGCCCTTGCTCGCTCGATCAGGTCCTCCGCCTCATCCCTGGTGACCGTTGACAACGGGACGTAGTCCACTTTCTCCCTCCTCCTTTTCGCCTCCATGAGATGGACTCCCATTTCCCTCGGAAGTGTCCCCGTCTTTATGAAATCCCGCGAGAAAGAGGCGAGAACCCCCTCGTGGGTCTTGGGGTAAAGCCCTCTCGTGAGGAGGAGGGCCTTGGCGCAGTGAAACATGGTGTAGTAGGTCCGCGAGACAGCTCCCTCGTAGTCGCCGCCCGAGAAGTCCCTGAGGGCGCCCTCGAGGAACCGTCTAGCCTTCTCGATGTGTGCCTCTACCTCCGACCTCATAGAGGAACCGCCCTCGCATCTGGATCCCGTTCCTGATCACCTCCTTGGCGAATACGTAGCCACCTTCGAGGAGCTCGGAGAATTCCTCCCTTGCCATCACTATGGGCGTGATGACAACGTTCGAGGCGAGCGAGATCGTATACACGGCATCGATGACCCCCCGATCCACCGTAGGAAGGCCCCCCTCCCCGGTGAGGACGAGGAGGTCCACATCGCTCTCCGGGGATGACCTCCCGATAGCCGCTGACCCGAAGAGGATGACGTCCGTCACCCTATCGCCGAAGCGCTGCACTATGGCTTCGGATGCCGCCTCTGCGAGGATCCTGTGGAAGTCTTGGATGCTGAGGTACCTCTCGGTGACGAGCCTCCTCACCGCGTCTCTGATGGCCTCGCTCCGACTGGCGTAAAGGCCACGTTGGACCAGTCTGTCCAGCTCCTCAACGAGCCTCTTATCGATTTTCGTTGGTATCGCTAATGCCGAACTCATTTTATACTATAGTATAAACTTATCTTATTTTTTGGCTTTAACGGAAGGATCTCCAGAAGCCAGAGGAGCCTCCACATCTAGGGCAGGTCTTTGCTTCGCTCTCGATCCTCACTTCACGTCCATCGAGAAACTTGCCGTGGAGATCGGGTGGCAAAAAAGATTGAGCTAATCGAGATGTAAGTCGGACTATCGTCGTAGTCCAATGGCGATGCTACCAGATCTGGAGTGGGTTTTTCAAAGCCTCAGAAACTCGATACGAGGGCAGCGGGAATTGGAGGTGTTGCGGAAATATCCGCATTAGACGATGCTATTCTCATTTTTCCCGGGGAAGGGGACCTTTATTTCGTAAAGCAATTATCACTTTACTTCCTGAGAGCGCTCTGGATTGCCAGAGCAATCGATGGCTCTACCCGATATAGGTCAAATCCTCAGGAGCTCCAGATGGGGTCTTTCTACAGAAGACCTGTTAATTCCTAGACGCTCCAAATCTCGGCCACAGGCTAGGTTCCCCAATCCTTTAACAGCGATGTGCTAACCGATTCCTTTACCTTGTTGTAGAGACCTTCGTCTGCCGTGACGAACTTACCACGGCGCTTCAATGCGGTGTTCACGTAGACAGCGTCGTAGAACGTTATCCCGAGCCTCTTTGCCAGGTCGAAAATACTGGCTAGACCCTCCGGGTCTCTGTGATCCTCGAAAACGAGCCCCATGTCTCCTAGGGCTGTGAAGTCTCTCCCCACGTCTTCTGGTGTCTTGGTTGGATGCTTCCAAAAGGTGTTTCCCAGCTCGTAGATCGAGAGCGTGGGTATCACGATGCCAAACTTTCCCCTCACGTATTGATCCCTTATTTCAAGAGCCTTGTCGCTGTCTTCCTCCTCGATGAACCACTTCGCTAGGACGTTGGCGTCAAGTACGAGGATCAACGAGACTCCCTTGTCTTCCTGATCACCGAGACGCTGTCGAACTTCACGCCGGCTGTCTTCTCCCTCGACTCGTCCATCGCCCTGCAGGCCCTCTTGAACCTCTCACTCTGGATCTTCTTTCTAATCACCTCCCTGAGGTATTCGGGCCAGTTTACCCTCGTCTTCTCCATCTCCTCCTTCAGCTCTTTGCGTACCCTGATAGACACCACGCCCATTCGCTATGGTAGATGGTAACCGTTTACTATTTAAGTTTACAAAAAATGATTACAGAATTCGAGGCTGATCATGAAGCTTTGTGATAAATAGCCAGCCCTGAAGTCACGGTGCCCTAACGACCGACTAGGTATCTTCTCGATGTGCTTCACATTCCCCGTGAAGATAACCTTGCTGTGCACCCCATGAAGCCCTGAGTTCTGTCGACTCGTCTCGGACCTCCGGTTTCATACCGTGTTCTTCCCAAGCACACCTAGATGCAGGGCTATTTTTTCCCTGTTCTGAGAACACAGGCTAAGGTCCCAAAGAGCTTGGAAAGATCCTCGCCGATATCCGCAAGCGCAAGGGGCTCCCTCCCGAGTCACCCGCCCCCTGGAAGCTCATCATCAGAGAGTAGTGGCGTACTCACAGTCCGAAATAGATGCAGAGCACACCTATGATTAGACGGGCAGCGCCCGCAGGCCGGACAAGCCGCTCGTTTCTTACCAGCCACTCCCTTAGCGGAAGGAATCTCACCTGGGTATAGAATCTAACAAACCGATGTGGGACAAGCGCTCTAAGTAGCCCTCCGAGCAGGAACAGGAAACCGATCCCGATGAGATAGATGTTCATCCTCCTTATCGCTCTAATTTCACGCCGCTAAATAGTGTTATGCGACATTAGGATTCGCATCTCGACGAGATCTGGGAGGATGCCCCTAAAGAAACTCTTCGACCACTGGCCAAGGTCCTGAAAGAGCCTGAAGCCGATGATCGTGGAGGAGACCACAAGTGCAAGGGCTGTCAACAGTAGGTCACAAATTTAGTACGATGCCTTAATTCCGTACCTAAATAGTTTGACTTGGTTTTCTTAGAAAAAGGAGCCAGATATCACAGTTCGCCTAAGCTGGACGCAGCTCTCGCAGGAGAGGGATCTCCATGAGCTTATCATCGCCTATCTTGCTCCAGATGAGGCCCTTTGGCCTGGGAAAAGGACTCCTTATCCCTATAATTCATGTGGGCGTGACGATGAATTGACACTCTCCCCGAATAAATTCAGGAGATTCTTGCTTCTTGAGGCTTCATGACCATTCATAGTAGTTCCACCTCCAGAGCAAGGGCTGTGCCATCAGCCCGCTACCGCTGGTTCCCCTCGGGGGAAACCTGTTCACGGCTACCTTCAGCATGTTCACCGCGCCGTTCACGTCCGCGTTGATGCTCTCATGCGCTTCACGGCAGACCGTGAGCCCCCTCTCCACCCGGCCGTTATGCTGCTTTCCGCAGAGGCAGCACGTCCTTGAGGTGTCTCTCTCAGAGACTCTTTTAACGGCTATGCCGTATTCTTCCCCGAGTTCAAGGATGCGCTTGACGATCTTGTCGTAGGCCCAGAAGAGATGCAGCTTCTGGTTTCCTTTCTTGCCGTGGTTCGCCTCCTTTCTGATCCCGTTGAGGTCTCCGATGTAGAGTTCGCCTACTCCCTCCTCCTCTAGAAGTGAAAAGATGGT
>JBHIEI010000050.1:0-8789 GCA_046760555.1 Bathyarchaeia archaeon | reverse complement strand
GCGGGTTTATGGCGCTCGGTACCTCACCCTTCAAAACGACGCCCTCACGCTTGTGCTCCGGGTCCGCGATGGGGACAACTGCGAGCAATAACCGCGTGTACGGGTGCAAAGCGTTCTCGCGTAGCTCCTTCGTGTCTGCGAGCTCAACCATCTTCCCCACGTACATTACCCCGATCCTGTCGCTCATGTGCTCGACAATGCCCAAGTCGTGAGAGATCAGGAGATAAGTGAGGCCGAACTTGCTCTGAAGCCCGCTCAATAGGTTGAGGATATGAGCTTGAACGGACACGTCGAGGGCTGAGGTCGGCTCATCCAGAACTACGAACTCTGGGTTAAGGACGAGCACCCTACCGATTGCGATCCTCTGTTGCTGCCCGCCGCTGAACTCGTGCGGGTACCTGTCGAGGTGCTGGGGCTCGAGGCCGACTTCCTCAAGCACTCTTAAAATTATCTCCTCCTTTTTGCCCCCATCTGCAATTTTGTGGATCTCCATCGGCCTGCTGAGTGTGGTATGGACGGTCATCCTGGGGTTTAGTGATGACTGAGGGTGTTGGTAGATCACCCCCATCCTTCTCCTGAGCTTCCGCAGCTCTTCTGGATTAAACTCTGTCAAGTTGTGACCATCGAAATAGATCTCGCCAGCCGTGGGCCTTATGAGTCCCAGTATCAGCTTTCCCACGGTTGTCTTACCACATCCACTCTCGCCGACCAGTCCGAAGACCTCCCCCTTTCTGATGTAAAAATTCACATCATCAACTGCGTGAACCCACTTCCTTTCCCGCGCAAATACCCCTCTCTTCGTTAGAAAATATTTTTTTAGATTCCTGACCTCTATCAACTTCTCTTCAGAAACCTTGGCCACTTTTGACTTCGCTTGGGGTACTTCTGAAATCATTTCTTCGCGCCTCCATTATAGAGAAAACAACGCACCATTCGCCCCTTCTCGATCTCAGACATTTGCGGGAACTTCTTTCTGCACATGTCCGTAGCCTGAGGGCACCTCGGGTGAAACTTACACCCGGGCGGGGGGGTAATGAGACTTGGGACCATCCCGGGTATGCTTGCCAGCTCTCCCTTCTTTGTCCCCACCTTCGGAACTGCAGCAAGCAGGGCATGGGTATATGGGTGTTTTGGGCTCTTGAACAAGGTCTTTAGGTCGGCTTGTTCCACTATGTTCCCCGCGTACATCACGGCCACCCTATCACACATCTCGGCTATTACCCCCAGATTATGAGTGATGATCAAAATAGACATGCCCA
Source organism: Bathyarchaeia archaeon (assembly GCA_046760555.1). Taxonomy (GTDB): domain Archaea; phylum Thermoproteota; class Bathyarchaeia; order JBHIEI01; family JBHIEI01; genus JBHIEI01. The sequence continues at coordinate 7,530 of JBHIEI010000050.1, read as the reverse complement.
GCTTCTGCCTCAATTCCCTCATTAAATCCAAGATCTGCGCCTGTATGGTCACATCCACAGCAGTCGTCGGCTCGTCCGCGATTAGCAGGGATGGGTTGCATGAGAGCATCATGGCAATCATCGCCCGCTGTTTCATCCCCCCGCTGAACATGTGTGGGTACTCGACGACCCTATGCTCTGGGTCAGGTATCCTCACGAGCTTAAGCATCTCTATGACCTTTTTGGGTACCTCTTCAGCGCTTATCAGGTGTTGCTCGATGACTTGGTGCAACTCGATTGGTTCCGCTATCTGGTGGCCAACGGTGAAAACAGGATCAAGTGAGGTGTGAGGGTCTTGAAATATCATAGATATCTTAGTCCCCCTTATTTTTCTCATCTCCTCTTTGCTCTTCTTAAGCAGATCCTCGCCCTCGAAGATGACTTTCCCCTCAACGATCTTGCCAGGAGGAGTTGGAATCAGCCTCAGTATCGACAGCGATGTGACGCTTTTCCCACAACCCGTTTCACCAACCAAGCCAAAGATTTCCCCCTTCTTTATCTCGAAATCCACTCCGTCAACTGCCTTCACCACGCCCCTCTCGATAAAGAAATACGTTTTCAGCCCTTGCACCTTCAACAGTGGTTCTGCCATCTAACCTTACTCCCTCAACCTTGGGTCGAAGGCGTCCCTCAGCGCATCTCCCAGGAAATTGAACCCCAAAACCAATACTATGATCGCTATGCCAGGGAAAATGGACCACAAGGGCGCGGGCATCGGATCTCCAAGGTATCGGCTGGACTCGAATAACATTGCCCCCCACTCAGGCTCTGGCGGCTGCACTCCCAATCCCAGGAAGCTCATGGCCGAGGCCAGTAGGATTGCTGCCGGGAAAGTCATTGTCATCAATACTATCAATGGTGATATCGTGTTGGGCAGTACGTAACGGGTGACTATGGTCCTATCCTTTTCCCCTATTGCCTTCGCGGCTTCGATGTACGTCTCCCCTTTTACTGCCAATGTCTGTCCGCGCATTAGTCTGGCATACCCAGCCCATCCAGTTATCGCCAATGCAATTATCACTTTGTAGAGGCCGGGACCTATAAGAGCCACAAACGCCAGTGCTATTATCAAGCCTGGCATGGCAAGCGTTGCGTCCACAATCCTCATTATCAAGTTATCGATTCTTCCCCCCTTGTAGCCAGCCAATAGTCCGAGCGGCACACCTATCGACGCTTGCACCACAATAAGCAAAATTCCAACCGTCAGCGCATATCTGGTTCCATAGATAATCCTACTGAAGAGACACCTGCCCATCCAATCAGTCCCCATCGGGTACTTCCAGCTTGGCCCCTCTAACCTGTCATCATAGTGTGGTTCTAAGGGAGGGTGCCGGGCGATGAAACTCGCGAAGATTGCGGTGAAAACAACCGCTGCAACTATAACAAAACCAGCTTTTGCCCTTATGTCTCGCTTGAAGTACCTGAACGCCGGAGATCGCCGTAAGCCTTTCAGGAAACCATGAATTTTACCTAGCATTTCATCAGCCTTCTCCATATCTTATTTTTGGATTGAGGTAGGCATACACGATGTCGCAAAGAAGGTTCGCGAGGACGGCTAACACCAAAAACATGAAGACACCACCTTGGATTATGAACCAGTCTTTGCCTATGCCACCTGCTGCCCCCATTCCCCCTTTAACCAAGAGGGTTCCCATACCTGGCCACTTGAACACTACCTCAATTACAACAGTTCCCGAAAACAGCCAGGGAAGTCGTAAGAACAGCAAGGTCACAACTGGGATGAGAGCGTTCTTCAGTGCATGTGTATAGATGACCGCTCTTTCCTTCAGTCCCTTCGCCCTCGCCGTCCTAATGTAATCTTGTCTGAGCACATCCAGCATGCTCGACCTAGTCATTCGGGCAAGGGAGCCTGCCTGAGCCGTTCCAAGGGTAAGGGCCGGCAAGACCAAGTATGCTAGACCATAGTACCCCTCTCGGGGAAACCATCCCAACCAGATTGCAAATATCAAAATTGCCATCATCCCCTGCCAAAAGTTGGGTATGGAGACGCCGAAGAGAGCTATCCCCATGCCCGTGTAATCTGCCCACGTCTTGCGCCTGAGGGCAGCGAGGACTCCCAGTAAAAGTCCCATTGTCAGTGACACCATAAAAGCAGCGACCATAAGCAACAAAGTGTTTGGAATCTTCTCAATCATAAGCTCCTGAACCGACCTCTTATATTTATGAGAGTATCCGAGGTCGCCTCTCAGCAAACCTTTGGTCATTACTCTAGGATCTTCGCCTTGGGTGGGATCAGCAGGAGGATAGCCAGTTAACCATCTTATGTATTGGATGTAGATGGGTCTATGATAACCGTATTGATGCCTCACGGCTTCAAGCTGATCTGGATCTGGTTCTAATATGCCTTGCGCCATCAGCACTTGCCTGGCCGGGTCGCCGGTCAGCTGTAAAAGCATGAAAACTATGATAGTTACCGCGAAAAATATGGGGATCAGTAGTAGCAGCCTTTTTATTATAAACCCGTACATGCCTCCGGGCAATCTTATGAACCGCATTTCCTCCCCATGAAATATCAAAACTATGTTATTATTAAATTGGCGGTCAAATTCAGCGCGAACCTTCATTCCTCGATGTAAGTATCAAGGTGTTTCCAGACGAAGTTGCTCAAAGGATGCATCTTAAAACCTTTAACCCTGTCCCAATGAGCTAGGAGGAACGGGCGCTCGACTACTGGTAGATACGCTGCATCCTCCATGATCAGCCTCTGGCTCTCTTGGATGGCATGATAAGCCACATTATCATCGATATGGAACGTGTTCTCTATCAATGCATCCGTATATGCGCTGCCCCACCAGAATCGGTTGGAGGCAGGAGGCACCCGAATCGTATGCCAGTACCACCAAATCATATCCGCGTTGTGCCAGGTCCATCCTCCGACCCAAAGGTCATGTTGAGCATTGGCTATTATGCCCTCTATATCGTCGAAGACTCGAACCGAGATCTCGAGATCGACCCCGACCTTCGCCCACTGGTCCTTCAACACTTGGGCAGTTTTCACGTAGGGCTCGTAGTTAGTAGTGAGGATCGTGAGCTTGAGGCCGTCCGCATATCCGGCCTCGGCCAGCAATTGCCTCGCCTTCTCGGGATCGTAGGGGTACATATTTTCCACCGCCGGGTTATACCCCCATATCGTACTCGTGAGGGGGCCGTAAGCCACCTTGCCCATGCCTTCCCAAGCGAACTTAACTAGGTTCTCCCTGTGGGTGGCGTACAGGAGCGCCCGCCTAACCATCAGACCTTTATTAGCGTTATCTGGGGTCATCACGCCATCGACCTGTAGCCATGGACGGTCATCCTTGACCGGGGTGTCTTTGGCGCCCGGAGGATATGGGCGACCGCTTACTAAACCCTGCTGAATCTCGGGTGAGAGCGTGCCGACGTGGAAGCCCACGTACGACATGGACGAACGTGGATTTATGATGAAGACGACGTTCTCCGTCGTATTCAACCACTCCACCAGCGCAGGGCGAGGAGAAAGACCGATCATCATATCGGTCTCACCTCTCTTGAATTTGTCCTCTCGAGAGATATCCGTCGGGATGACCTCGAAGGTTATCTCCGCGAGATGTGCCGGACCTCTATTTTGGTAGATCTCTGGCCCCCACCTGTAATCCTCGTTCCTCTCCAAAACGAGCCTATCCTCCCGTATCCATTCTTTAACCTTGAACGGGCCCGTCCCGCAGAAATATTTCTCACCGTAATCCAGCCCATATTTTTCGGCATGGTGGGGGCATACTATTGAACTAGAAGTCGTGGCAAACCAGTCGTAGAGCCATCTGTCCCATTGCTTCAAATGTATCCTTACGGTATATTCATCGAGTGCCTCCGCATCCAGGACATTTTTCACGGAATCCGCGTGCGCAGACCATGGTTCCTTAGCTCTCCTGATGGTGTACACCACGGCATCGGCGTTGAAGGGCTGCCCACAGTGGAACTTCACGTCCTTCCTCAGGTGAAAATCTATGAAACGCCCTTCGTTGTCGATTTCCCATGACTCCGCGAGCAGGGGGATATATTTCATTTCATAATCGAAGGTCATTAGAGTGTCGTGGATGAGGGCTATAGCCTGGTATGCCCAATCGAGCTTCGTGCGGTGGATATCCAGAGAATTGGCGTCAATACCCTGAACTGCCCTTAACCCCGTTGTTTCCAGCGGTTTTCCCTTAGGAATTAAAATGTACACCGCTGCAATCACGATTAAAAGTATAACTATTACCCTGCTCCCAGAGATTTTAACCATAGCCCGTCCCTAGACCAACTTCAGGTTTTCTCTTCTTTAGCACAAAGACCGCAGCAACCACGACGATGATAACGACGATTACTGCTACAATTATCCAGGTTGGAACTGAAATTCCCGGTTTAGCTTCCGTAAGCTCCCCCTCGGCCGCAAGCTTGAGTTCGCCATCCGCAGTGAATAGATATGCCCAAGAACTGCCGTCCCATCCGAAGTCTTGGATGGTGATGTCACCCCAGTCAGGATGAGAAACACTCTGTCCAACCTCGAGCTTCGCTTCCTCAGAGGGCGCTCTACCATCTTCTCCCAGAACTGCAAACCTATCACTCTTCGTTAAGAAATCTTGCTCAGCATCCGTAACTTTAATGTTCAGATCCATTCTTTTCCTTCCAGCTTCTATGTCTGGAACAGTTACTACCGTATAAATTTCAACATTTTCACCAGCCGCGACATCGATTGACGTTTGCTTTACCTCTATATCCCAACCTAATTTTTCAGGGGTAGTAATTTCTGTTACTTCGATCGTGTAAGTCGTGTCCTCGGTTCCTTCATTTGTTAACATAGTCTTAAAGAGCGCTCGCGCGCTTTCGACCGTCATGCTCTTCACGGGCATGGAAATGCTAAGGTCATGCCCCGGGAACCACACGTCAAATTCGGCATTCGCCTCCCTTACGTCAAGGAGGTAGACCTCGGGGTACCAGGGGCCGTCGACTACCCAGCTGTCTTCATCGTACAGCTCGTCATCTTGGAACCTGATTCCGGAACCCAAAGCTTCCAGTAGCTCGTTTGGATACTTGGGGCGTCCATAACCTCCGTAATCTGCCTGACACATTATGATCAATCCACCCCCGCCATTCACATAATCCACAACCGCTTGGATCTCTTCGGCGGAAAGTGGCCTCAAGATCTCCGCCAATTGAAGAATGTCGTAACCACTGATTAACTCGGGGGTTATCTCTCCTCCTACTTGGGTCCCGACCTCAAATCCAAAGCCGTCTTCTAGCGTAACTTCGATGTACTTCGTCACTACTGGTGCTGCTGTTCCTGGGGGAAGGTGGTAAGCGTCTGCGGTAACGTAATACAAAAGGCTATGCCCCCTTGGATCTTCCCAGTCTAACATCCACCTGACTATCATTGACATGACTTCATCGTTTGCCAACTCTGGGCGGTCATAGTATCTGTCCCGCAGGATGGAGTTAGATAAGGCCATGACTCGGCCGTTGCCAATCAGTTCAGCGGCACCCACGGGCGCGAACTCACCCTCACCATAAAGTATCGGCCAAGGCTCCCTCGGCGTCAAATCAACACCGAAACCGGTTTTGACGGCAGTAATAGCCGGCACTGCGGGCGAATTGACGATAAGGGTGGGAAGACCGGGTCCTAAGAAACGAATCACATCTGGGCGGACTATATCGTATGAGGGCTTCTCCCGCGGAAAGATGTTCACGGCCCTACAACGCGCGTCATCCTCCGAAACCCCCGATGCCGTTATGGTGATCCAGTTGGCCATTTTCTCCGTCAGGCCTTCGGGTACAGTCACCCTAACCTCGACCACTTCATTCTCACCGGACTCAAGGCTTACCTCGTTCTTTGAAAGGGAGATCGACCACCCGAGCTCATCCTCGGCCGTGAGGGTGTAAGTATCACTTTTTGTCCCGATGTTCGTTATTGTCGCTTCATAAGTTAAGACCTCCCCAGCCCTACCGACATTTATGGTAGGTGAAACCATCACGGAAACTTCATAATCCTTCTCTATCCTGAGCGAGCATATGCTGTAGAGGCCGATTTCGTCCGTCCCGGTCTCACTCTGGTAGGCACTTCCGATTTCCGTCGTCGTATCGACATTGACGATCGGCTGGTAGGCTGCCTGTCCCCATTGGTTAGTATCATCCTGTACTTGATCATGCTGGAAATAGAAGCCGACATCGAGGGCCTTGAGGATTTTGTTATGAACCCTGGCATAGTTGTGACCGCCGAAGTCGCTGCTTTCCATGATGAGCAGGCCTCCACCACCATTTACAAAGTCGACTATCGCTTGAACATCACTATCAGGTAGCTGGGATGGATCCCCCCCTACGTACCTATCGCCGAGTTGCATCTGTGGGATGACCAGAATATCGTAGCCCGAGAGAAGGCTTGAAGTTATAGGTGTCGTAGCATCGCCCGTAAGCGTGTATCCCTTGGCCTCAAGTGCGTCCTCGAGTTGTTGACATTGAACTTCAGGTTTGTCAATGGTGTTGTAAACTCCATAACCCTCAAACCAGAGAACCTCGGTTGCGCCAGGCACCATCCACTGAAATACCTTGTCGAGGAGCACATCGAAGTACGGAATTGGATTATCCTCACTGTTCCACCTCGTGTCCCTACACGTTGCAACCGTTCCCGCGGCGACGACTGCACCAGAGCCTACCTTAGCAGAGACCATCACAAGTGGAGAACTGGTATACTCTTTTAGAGGAGCAAGCCCCTCCAAATTGGTGTTATATGCGGTATCTTTTCCTGAAACGACGGTTATTGCTTCCCCCGCTTGCGCGCTCAGAGGGGTTATTAAAACTAAAGATAAAAGCAATGAAAATATCACAGCTGCTACTACAGCCCTTTTTGCGTACAAGTTATGGCCCCCGTCAGCCTTAATAATGAAGATACGTTTATTTATAAGAGTTTCGGCAAATACGGGCATAAGACTTACGGTAAATTCGGAGGCGGGTTTAAACGCCAAGTTCCCAGAAAGCAATTGGAATAGTTACAATCCTGGTGGTGGCTTCGGCAGGTGCTTATGGTTATCTCTACCTGGGGGGAGCAGAGGAAGGTCAAGAAGGACAGGAAACGCAGGTGTGGTGGATAGCGAGTGATCCTCACGTAGGTTATGGCACGGTGGATTCTCTAGGAGTGGGGATAGAAGATGTCAATGAATACGTTGAGAAAATCGAAGGGGTAGAAGTGGACTATGCAATTCTACTGGGAGATATTATTAACGAGAGTAGTTGGTATAGGGGGAGGTTTCTTCGGTCAATGGACAACCTAAAAGTCGAGAACTGGTATTACGTTCTTGGAAATCACGACTTCGAAAATCCACCTTGGGAAGAGAACCTATTGCCGCCGGTTGATACGATGTTGAATGTAATGGGAATGAAATGGATTCTGATCTCAGATCACATGGGCGACACGTACGGTGCCCCTCCGGAAGCTATAGGCGGAACTATGCCAGAAGATGTGAAGGCGTGGGTTGTAGACCA
>JBHIEI010000049.1:0-8943 GCA_046760555.1 Bathyarchaeia archaeon | reverse complement strand
GTGGATTCAGAAGAGAACGCGTTAGAGAGAATGAAGGCATTCTGGAACAAGAACAAAGTGAAGGGCTATGACCTTAGGAACCTTGAGGCAACTCTAGTCAGAATTGGTTTAGCGCTCCGCAGAGGGAAGAGACTAGAAGCGATAATCGGTAAGTAAAGCTAAAAGCACCTCTATTCGAGTTCCATTTCAAGTAGTAACGACTCCTTGACTAAGCCCTGTTTTTTGTACAACTCGATAGCGGGCTTATTATCAAACTCCGTCGCGGTATGGGTCTCTAAGACTCCTTTCGCCTTCGCGCTTTTTATGATCTCACGAAGAAGCGTTCTTCCTATGCCCTTCCTCCTATGCGAAAGAGAAACGAAAAGGTTCTGTATAAAGCTGAGCGTTGCCCCATGGGGGAAATCGTAGATGACCCACTGATCCACGAACCCAACGATCTCTCGCTCTAGTTCGGCTACCAACAGCTCATAATCGGGATCATGTAAAGCTCTCTTCAATACGCCTGAACGTCTCTTCGTATCTGCCTGTTCCGGCATGAACTCTTCGGCGAGAGCCAACAGTGTAGGTACGTCTTTTTCACTCGCAGGTCTAATTTTTAAGTTACTCAACTCGATTCCCTCTCAATTCCAGAGCGATATCCCTGCCCGTTAAATTATTTGTGTCAAGTATCGAAGTACCCAGCCGATCTACCTCTTTGTTAAGATAAATACGATAATGCTCTAAGCGGGGTAGAGGATTGACAGTTAGGTATCGGACGTAGAGAGAAACCGCAGGAACTGGATCAGGCAAGTGGATATTGGGAGGTGTACGAGACGTGAAAGAAACGGTCAAGCTATCTCTGGGGAAGTACGAGTGAGCATGATGCTTTACCTGGACAATCTTTCCCTCAGATTTTTGGCCTATCACCCCATGTACTAAGACATCATATTGAATCGAGCCCTGGTTTGGATCGTTGAGGCGACTCAAAGTCGCAAATGCTCGCTAACTCCTTCGTCTACACAACCCCGTCATGCCCTAGGATACGTACGAGAATCGGAGGTTAGGTCGCTTGTGTATTGAATCTCCAGAGAGTCCTTCGGCGAGGAACTCCCTGCGACCCGTCTGGCCAGAATGGGCTGGTCCCTCCCTACTGAAGGGTCTCCCGCTCAACGGGATCGAAGGCGCTGAAAAGGGTGATAGAGATCGTGAAGGATTTTGAAAAATCGTCCAAAGAGTACATATTTGATGGGACTTTAACCGCCGAAAACGACAACTCAAGTTCGAAATGGTTTTCAGAGAATTTTTGGTATCAAGAAGGGTGTCTTCTTCTTGTAATCTCTATACTGGTCGCCAAACCTCTCTTCCAGCTCCTTCTCTTCTATCAGCTTGATAAAAACCAGTAGAGGGCCGAAGACTACTGGAATCATTATGGCTATGAAGGATATAGAGTTGAACCATAGGCCGATTCCTGCGTAAGAGATGATGGTGCCTAGAGCCATGGGATTTCTTACATGCTTGTATGGACCGGATATCACCAGCTTTTGGGTGGCAACATACGGAACAGGAGTCCCCTTTCCAATCCGATACTGCAACCAGACCGACCACGCAGCGTAAGGTAGTCCCAAGGCGATTAGGATTGCCCCGAGGACCGAATTGTGAGGTCTAGCCAAGATCTTCGGTAGGTCGAGGTAAGCATCGACGGCTATTCCTGCAAAAAGCATCAGGTAAGGGAGAGCGAACACGAAGAGTATCCCGCCCAGAATCAGGACGAGCAGTTTGTGTGATCTCGTCCTATACTCGCGCGACCAACTTACAAACTTCTCCACGATGCGGTCTAGCGTTGCCGATCATAGACGAATTTCGCCAGTCGCTTATGCTTTTTTAGCGGATTTGTACTTGGACGCCTAAGCCCATATAGACTGGCTTCTTATGTGTTCTGAATCCAACCTTCTGATATACGTGCTTAGCTGACGTATTGTCGCTCTTCACGAATAGAGCCATGCGCTCGGCATCAGGATCTTGGAAGTAGTGATGAATGGCGGCGGAAATGGCGGAGGTTGCGAAGCCTCTCCCTCGATACTCAGGCCTAGTGAGAACCATTGATATGATGCCCAAGCCCAAAAAGGAGCGATAGGTCACGGCGGAGGCTAACCGGTCGCCGACGAATACCCCGAAGACCTTGTCCCTTTTCAGCAACCTCTCCTCCACCTCACTGACCGTTTGGGGAGGGAACGGTAGTTCGACCGTTCGGAGAGCGTCGAACAGCTCGGCTGCGTGCTCTGGGCCAAGCTCATCGACCTGTGGGGAATATTCATTCTCTCCACACCCCTTCTCCGGACCCATGACCTCGGCCCCGGTCTCCGACTCAATAGGAAGCGACCGCCTGACGATGTCAGCGAGATATGGATCCACATTTAACCAGGCTCTGTCGGTCTTCACAACCTTGAGTCGTGATTTTAGTACTACTTCTTTGTTTTCGCCCTTTGTCTGAAGAACTCCTCGACCGTCATGGTTTTCATTTCGGGCACGTCCTCGATACCCTTGTCCGTCAGCCTATAGAATGCTATGAGCCCCGTCGGTCGTTCCAGGTGCTTCTCGAGGATGGCCCCGCATAAGTGCCGCTGGGGATTCACCACGATAAGCCTAAGGATGACCTTGCCCACGAAGGACAGCCTCTGACCCCCCAGCAGGTCGAAGTCCTTGGCTCCTAGCCCCACCTCGACATCCGTTATCTCGTCGGCCTTGGCCATCTTGTCTTGCTCCCTCTCGGCAAACGCGTGCGACACCCTGCTCTTGGGCCATGAAACAAGTATAGCGGGAGCATCGTAGGTATCGGCCAGATACTGAAGCCTGATGGTTTGAGCGGTGAGGTTGCCCTGCATGTTCTGTATCTCAAAGACCTTGTACCTCGGGCTCGTCTGGACGATCCGACCTTGGTAGAAGTTGATGAAGCTATCGATGGAGAATAGCGTCGGCTCGTAGTTTTTGGAATCGATCATCTCCGACCACTTCTTCACGACGAGATCGCGCTGCTCGATTATCGTCCTGACCTGCATGGGCTTAGGTATCCGCTCGATCACCTTCTCGGGATCCAGTCCGCGGGCCTTCGCGAGCTGGGCGAAGCGGTGCTCGGACCAGCCGGTCTCTGTGTCCAGATAGAAGAACGTCTGATTGTCGCGTTCCTCCTGATAGGCGTTGAGGCTGCTCTGAGATATTAGTGTCGTCTTGCCCGTTCCCGCAAGCCCATAGATCAGGTTGACCCGGCGCTTCAGAAAGCCGCCGCCTAGCAGATCGTCGAGCGCCTCACACCCCGTGCTAACGTGTCTATCCACCCTCCATCACCTCCTTCCAGTAGATCCGACAAACAGCTTCCTTCGCGATTCTGACCGCGCGTTCCGCCTCCTGAGGACCAGGAGTCGATTTCCCATATTTTGCATATCTCCTCAGGTTTCGCAAGTGGAACAGCTCAGAGGCTGCTAGGGGTCTGGCTCCAAGCGAGCCCAACTCCTTTACCAGCTTCTGGTAGCTCATCCGCTCCCCTGAGCTTTGACCGGACCTTTCATACGTCTCCTTCATCGCCGTCCTCACCGCATCGTAGGCGAATTCGATGGATTTTGCGTGTTCCCAGGAACCGCAGGCTCGCTCTGCCTTGAGCAGGTGTTTGAACGAGGGGTGCCTGGAAGCCAAGCTGATCAGTCGTTCCTCAGGTACCTTTTCGATCTCGAATTCACTGAGCTTAACGAACCTGCGCTCTCCCCACTCGCTTGACGCCTCTATCCCCTTTTGGGTGAGATTGAGCTCACGTCTCTCGCCAGCGAACCTGACATAACCCAATCTCTCTAGTTCCCTGCAAAGCTGGCGGACCCTGCTTCCTGGCAACTCACCGACGTATGCTGCAAATCCATCCAACGTACAAGGGCCGTACTCGGTCAGCAAGCCTAACACCAGATACGCGTCTTCGGCATCCTTTCCTAGGTCCTCCTCGAGCGCCGTTCTCCTTACCGCGGCGGTGGGAACCTCAATGGCCCTAATCCCTCTTACCAACCCGATCTCCTCGTCGCTGGGAGGGGAACGGAAGATCCACTCAGGCAGGTCGGAGTGGATTATGGGGAGTACGCCCTCGTATGCTGTGAAGCTCCTCGCCAGCAAACCCTCGTGATGGCCGAGGGCAAGCAAAACGCCGGTCTGGCTTTGGCTCAGTCCCAGCAGGGTCCTTAGACTCCTCAACGAACGATTGTCGGGGACCCTGTAGACGATCAGGGTTCTTGCTGTCCCGAGCACCGTGGGATCGACCTCGGATGGGAAGGGTGTGCTGATGTGGATCCCAACCCCACGCTCACTGAGCTCGTTCACGAGCTCGCACACGCGTCTCCTGAACATCCTAACGTCGGACGGCAGGTTTCGTGGATCCGGAAATAACCTGTGGGCCTCGTCGATAAGGATGACGCTCCTAGGATGAGCGGATGTTGATCGTTCCCGGTAGGCGAGATAGCGGGCCAGTAGAACCACCTGGATGAAGCTCTTGAACTGCTGATCGTAGCCGCCGAGCTCAACGATCACCGTGCCGTTCTCGAAGATCGCTTTGATGGGGGGAGTGAGCGTTTCCCCCAACGCCTCCGCGGTCCTTAGCTCGGTGAGACCATCGAATAGCTGTCTGATCTCCTGCATGGCGGTTGGCACGCCCTCGATCCTACTGATGGCGCCCTCCAACCTTTCCCTGTCAGTCGGGCTCACGCGTTTTCTCCCCGCCTTCTCGTAGAGCTTGAGCATCGCTGCGCAGAGGAGGTTCCGCTCTCGTGAGCCCAGTTCGTAGGCCGAGCAGAAGATATCTGCGAGTACGTTTGCGAAGCGCTTCTCACCCATACCCGATCTCTCGAACGGGTTCACGAATAGGTTCACGCCGAGCCTGAGCACCTTCGCGTCCCTGCACCCGTAGAGCAGGTTCCGGTAGCGGTTGTCCACATCGAATACGACATAGTTTACGCCGAGCTTCTCCGCGTCGTGCACTATGAGCTTGTTGACATGGATCGACTGATCCTTCATCCCACCCAGAATGCAAACGCCCCTGAGGAGCTCGCCATCGAAGATGCCTACTTTGCGGTACCGGCTGCCGAAAAGTCCGGATGTCAGTGTGCGACCCAGTTCGATATTATGTTCCATGTGTGGAGGGGGAGGGAAGGGGGTGCAGTCCCTGCTGAACTTCTCGTGAGCCTGCAGACACAGCCAGTATCTGAGCGATACCACCCTTACTATAGAGCGCGCAATCGCCGAGGCAAGTGTGAACGGCGCCCTTAGCAGGCTACCGATTCGCCTGTGGCCGGGCAGAAAGAGGGAGATAATGAGAAAAGTGATCGAGAGAACAAGGATCAGAGGACCGAGCACGCTCAGAAACACCAGCGATGTGAGAATGATCGGGATCAGGATCGCGATCCTAAGGATCCCGTAGTACCTGAGGCCTCGAAGGGGCGTCACCACGACCGATTTTCTTCGCCATAATGGCATTTTTATCAAAAATATACATTTTTTGTCATTTTTAAGCGATTTCTATACGAAAAATAGAATATTAATCTCGAAAAAGTATAATTTCAGTGTACTTTTTGGGAAGTCAACTATACCTCCTGTAGAGTAACAAGGTTCTTCGTCATGACGCCCGCGAGAAAGCACTATACTTTTGTATATGTGCCTCCAAACGGTTTTTAGACCGTGCTGGCATCTACTTTGATTGGCTGAGAGGGAGATCGAGGAGCTCTTACCCATCCTTTTCCGGGATAAGCACCGAATAGCCATTCTCAAGGGGCTCGTTGCCGGGCCTATGCGCAGCGGCAAGCTAGTCGAGAAGCTCGGCATCACCCAGGCCGCTTCCTATAGGAAGCTCAGAGACCTGGTCAAGGAGGGAATCGTCAGGAAGAGGGAAGGGGAGGGTGGGATCGTCCTGGTCGAGCTGGAGCCGAGATTTAAACGGCTCGTGAAGTCGGTGATCGACAGCTACAAGGTGGAGATCCTCGGTGAGAAGACCGTCAAGCCGCCCGAGCCTCCTCCCACACCACCGACCAAACCGTCCGCATCGAGGAGGTTTTACGACTTCTTCTTTCCCCCGGCGCCCTCAGAGCCTGAACGCGAGGGGTATCCCTTTGGGGTTCTGCGTAAGCCCCCGTCCCCGCCACGAAGCCTCAGGACCGCGGCATATCGGCTTAGCTCCCTTCTCATTTTCCTCACGGGCACCATATTGCTGGTGTACATGGCGGCCTCTGGGGTGCCGATCCAGAAGCCCACGCACGCGTTGGGGTTCCTGGTCCTCGTCATCCCCCTGTGGATCCTCGCGCTCTGGCTGTTCAGGAGGGGCTCTCACTCTCGGATCGAGTACTATCGGTGAGGTGTTCCACGAGTTTCCCCCGGGCTTTCCTTCTGTCTATCTAGATAGGGGATTCTCACCGATCGGACGTACAACACGCTGATTCGATTTGCGATCTCGAGGCATTCGGATTGTGTTCATTTGGAACGGAAAACCCACCAAGCATGAAATGCGCGGAGCCCTAAACTCACAGGATAACGGGATATGCCGAGCGTAGCGCGTCGATGGACCATGCTGATACTGGCCTTTCTCACCGCACTCACGTTGCACCTTCTCCTGTTCTCATACTCGCCGTTAGTTCCGGAGGTGATATCCGAGATGGGGTTGTCGCACACTCAGGCGGGCCTGATATTCTCCATCTGCATCCTGACCATAACGGTGTTCCGCATCCCTTGGGGAATACTGAGCGACCGGATAGGATTCGTGGCGACCATGAGACTGGCGATGATCTTCATCGCGACGTTCGGCCTCTTGAGAGGTGTGGTTGGTGGATACGAAGCCCTATTGGCACTCCAATCCCTGCTCGGAATCGGTTTCGCGGCGATCTTACCTTGTCTGCCCAAGCTCGTGGATGCCTATTTTCCGAGTAGGGCCGGGTTTGCCACCGGCGCGTATGTGGCGGGCTTCCCGATCGGCGAGATGGTTGGGCTGAGCCTCACCCCTCAGCTCTTGGCCCTGACCGGTGATTGGAGGAGGATCTTCGGCATCTTTGGGATCTGTGGACTGATCCTGGCCATCCTGTGGTGGATGGTCGCTAAGGAGCCCACCCGAAACGAGCACGCACTAATGTTTGAAATGAGTTCACCCCCTTCGTTTAGGGAAGGTCTCGCTAACGCGGTTAGAGTGAGGGAGGTCTGGGTCTTGACGGGGCTGTGCATCATCAGCATGGGATCCTACGACGCGACCGTCTTGTGGCTTCCAACGATGCTCGAATACCGGGGGATCTCACAAGCGATGGCCGGACTCATGGCCTCGATTTTGCCGCTGGGTTTTCTATGCGCGGGTCCCGTAATCGGCTCGGCATCCGATCGAGCGGGCCTGCGGAGACCCTTCATATGGGCTTTGGGTTTCATCGGCGGCCTCTCTATCCTTGCGATCGGGTTGGGCTCAGGGCCACTCCTGCTGATCGCCATCTTCTTGACGGGGCTGTGCCTGACGGGGATCCTGACCCTAGTCCTAGTGATCCCGACGGAGCTCGCCGAGATCTCCGGTTTCGTGGGGAGCACGGTTGGCATCGTATCGTCCTTCGGAAACTTCGGATCCCTCCTGATGCCGATCACGATCGGATACGTTAAGGATGCAACGGGTTCATTCCTTCCCGCCGTCATCATGCTGGCCGCCGTAGCAGAGATGACGCTCATACTTGGCTTGGTGCTAAGAGAAACGGGAAGGGCAGAAGGCGAAAGATACTCGATTCCCTAGCCGCAGTATCGCTTAATTTGGTGACTCGAGAAATGGGATTTGATTATGAAATTTATTTCCACTGTCATCAGACTCTGACTCGGCGTAAGGACGGATGGTGGACGGATATTTTTCGAGGAGCTCTTTTAGCTTCATCAATGCCTCTACGAAATCTTCAGGCGTAACTCCTGGCGTTTGTACGCCGCTTTTCTCATAAAACTCGTGAAGCCTCTGGAGCAGCTCGTTGCGGTTCATCTTCGCTCCCCTCAATGCCGATTCGAGCTCTTGTAGGCCTTCCTCCGGTATCATGAAGAAGTCTCCTGAGATCAGGATGTCCAAGATCTCATCGTCCATGACTTCGGCCGTCACCCTGATAAGCTTCTTTGCCTTGTACCTCACCTCAGCCATCCTAACGCCATCGGCAATCCTGAGTCCCCTCCCTAGTTCCTCATGCCTCAGCCTGCGCATATGGAGCCACTCACGTGAGAGGTGTTTCGGCTTGACCTCCCCTTCCCATATTTGTTTCTCCTCCTCGGTGGGCTCGGAAGGCAAGAGTTTGATCCCCAAAATCTTCTCGTATCCCTCAATCAGAAGTTCTTTGATCACCTCGACGGGTGGGACGTGTCCGAGCTCCTTTCGCAGGGACGTCACCCATTCCCTCATGCTCTTGGCCATCTTATCCTTGAACTTCTCGCTCGGGACCTTTAGCACGTTGGCCATGGACTCGTAGTCCAGATCGAGGATGATGTTCCCCACGAGAACGGTGGCCGCTCCGATTTTTCCGGCCCCGTTTCCGGATATCTTTCGCCCGTTCACGACGACGTCGTTGAGTGGCTTGAAGCTCGCAGGAAGTCCGAGTTGACGGTAGACGTAAACCGTCACGCCCAGCAGTCTCTCGAATAGGCCCTTGACGTCCAACGGGATGGCGCTGCTATCTGGCCCCGCGATTACCTGATAGAAAACCTGGTGGCTGTCGAGGTAAGTCGCTCCTCCGCCCTGCCCCCTCCTGATGATGGGGAAGCCGTGAGCTCGGCAGTACCCGACATCAATTTCCTTCTCCAGTTCCTGGTGGAATCCGATGCACACGTAGGGAGCTGACGGCTGAGCTAGGACGATCGTGGATGGGGACAGCCCCCCTATCGACGGCGAGGGCTACGGCTTCGTAAAATGTTTGGGCGGTGAGCGGTTCGGCTCGTCCCAGATCTATTAGG
>JBHIEI010000048.1:0-9051 GCA_046760555.1 Bathyarchaeia archaeon | reverse complement strand
GGGGGTCTGAGGAAGGTCATGCCCATCACATACCTATTCATGGTGGTGGCGGGTCTCTCCCTATCCGGGGTCCCCCCATTCTCCGGATTCTGGAGCAAGGACCTCGTCCTGGTGGCGTCACTAGAGTCAGGGCAGTTCGCCCTCTTCCTACTTGGCGCGGCCACGGCGGCCATGACTTTCTTCTACACCATACGCTTCCTGTCGATGATCTTCACGTGGAAGAAGAGCCACCATCTGGAGGAACGAGAGCACGAGCTGGAGCACGAGGGGAAGCACCTGCACGAGGCGCCCAAGGTGATGTGGGCTCCGATCGGCGTCCTAGTGATTCTGATACTGGGGGTCAGCGTGGCGGGGATCGGTGACAGCATCGGTCTGACCGGACCTGAGACGTTCCTACACCAGAGGCTGGAATACATCACCCAAGAGTACATATTCGCTAATGCCCCGGGGTACGTTGGGGAGCGGGTCCAGGAGACGGTCCATGGGCTCGGGGTGGGTGTAGCCGCCGCAGGAGCCAGGGAAGACTCGGCGTTCGACGCTCATCTGGTGGGGGTGACTACGTCCCTCGCCATGCTCGCCCTAGGAGGTTGGACAGGGTATCGAATCTACATGAAGCTTAAACCGAGCCCTGAGAAGATCATAGCCGATCACCTCTCCCTCAGAGCAATCTGGATGTTCTTCTGGAACCGCTGGTATCTGAACCCAACCTACTACAGGGTCTTCGTGCAGGGGACGCTCAAGCTGAAGCAGGCGGTGTGGGAGTTCTTCGAGCAGGCGGTGATCGATAAGATCAACATCGTGGCGGTGAAGGTCACGCTGTTCGTGAGCAGCTGGTCGTTCAGGATACTAGAGACGCTAGGGATCGATCGTGGCCTGAACATCGGCATCCCGGAGAGTGCCGAGTCCATCTACCACCGAATCAAGAAGACGCAGACCGGGCTGCTGGGCTACAACATGCTGTACATAGGGTTCACGCTGTTGGTAATTCTAATATTATTCTTGGTGAGTTTCTAGGATGCCTATACCCTTCGCACTCCTCCAGATCATCCTCGTGCCTGTGGTATCCGCTCCATTCGTGTACCTGGTCGGGAAGCGCATCGGGAAGCAGGTGGGCTGGCTGACCTTTCTGCCCCTTCTGTACACCACGACGCTCATCATCATGGTGGGATGGGACGTTCTCAGGGTGGGTGCGATTTCCGAGGAGTATGCTTGGGCTCCCGTGACCGCACTCACGTTCGGCTTCCTAGCCGACGGGCTGAGCATACCTATCGTGCTGACGGTGAGCCTGCTGTGCTGCATAGATGCCGTGTACTCGATCAGGTATATGGAGCATCGAGTGCTCGAGATGTACCACGAGGACAACTACCAAGCGCACGCCGTCTACTACTTCCTCTACCTGCTCTATGCGGTGGGGATGATGGGGACGGTACTTGCGACCAACCTGATCCAGTTCTACCTGTTCTTCGAGCTCATGCTGGTGCCATCCTGGGCACTGATCAACTCCTACGGCTACGGGGAGAAGGAGAGGATCGGGATGATGTACTTTCTGTGGACGCATGTGGGCGCCATCGCGGTGCTTGCCGGGATCCTAACGACCTTCACCCAGACAGGGAGCTTCGCCATCGCAGACATGTCCCTGCTCCTGGGAAACCCGGTGGTGGTGTGGGTGGCGGCGGCGATCTTCCTCGGGCTCTTCGTGAAGATGGCGGTGTTCGGGCTGCACATATGGCTCCCGTACGCCCATGCTGAGGCTCCGACGCCCATAAGCGCCCTGCTTAGCCCAGCGATGATCGGAATAGGCGCTTACGCCGCCGCGCGAATCGTGATCGTTCCCCTTCACGATGTGGTGGTCACCCTGTCACCCCTCATTGCCGTGTGGGCGCTGATCACGATGATCTACGGGGGTCTCATGGCGCTCGCTCAGGACGATATTAAGCGGCTCCTCGCCTACTCCAGCATAAGCCAGATGGGGTACCTGCAACTGGGCTTGTCCAGTATGACTGCGCTCGGCGTCACAGGATCGATGTTCCACTACGTGTCTCATGGCACGGGCAAGTTCATCCTGTTCTCCGTGGCTGGTGTGCTCATCTGCCAAGTGGGCATCAGGAGCATCAGGAGGCTGGGCGGCCTGGCGTCGAAGATGCCGATCACATCAACTGTGTTCCTACTTGGCTTCCTTGCCATCGCTGGCGTGCCCCCGCTCAATGGGTTCCAGTCGGAGTGGCTCCTGTTCTCGGGCTACTTCGCCAAGGCGCTCGCCGGATCGCCGAGCATCTTCGAGCTGATTATTGCAATCCTCGCCCTGATAGCCACCAGCATCACCGTGGGCTATGCCCTTTGGACCGTGCGCCGCATCTTCTTTGGTCCGCTTCCCGAGCACCTCCAGGACGCCAAGGAAGCCCCGCTGATCATGACGGCTCCGCTGCTAGTTTCCGCCTTCGTCGCCATTCTGCTGGGCGTCTATCCCCGCTGGATAACCGATTTCCTTATACCAGCCCTGAGATCGCTTGCTATTTAATCGGCAGTCTACCGATTAGAAAGTCACGTCAAATCCTCTGGCGTCTACCGTTTTTCCTCAGACGGTGCTGCTCCCTGTTGGCGATCCAGAGGAACGTGGGAATGATCATGAGGCTCAGGAACATAAGGAGCCCAAAGCCAAATCCGATCAGCAGGCGGTGAATGCCAACTGCGCACTCAAATTGCTGGGAAGGGAGTCGGTAGGTTCCAAATCCCCCGATAGGGGAGGTCGACAACCGTTTCCGCTCGCGCGGCAGCGACCGGTGCCGATCCCATGGATCGGGCACTTTTACAAGGTCGATTTCAGCCTTGCCTTTAGAGCACCTACTAATTAGAAAACAACGAACCTCAGATACGATCCTTTGGTTCCGTTCGCATCGGATTATTCTATAAGAGGATTACTGACACAAGTAACACACCCGGCCTTGTACATTTCACAGGGAAAAGTTGAAAGCAGGGATCCGCAAGTTCTTAGCGGGATGCGCTGACTTAATGTTCCAAATGCTCTAGGTGGTTTCTGTGAAGGTCAAGATCGGTCGGACTCTCATCGAGCTCGTTCAGGGTGACATCACCGATTTGGACACGGACGCCATCGTTAATGCGGCCAACGCGGCACTGAAGCTGGGTGGTGGCGTGGCTGGCGCTATCCGGCAAAAGGGGGGACCTACGATCCAAGAGGAGTGTGACAGAATCGGAGGAACGTTTGTGGGAGGAGCGGTGATCACGACTGGAGGGAACCTGAAAGCAAAACACGTGATTCACGCCGTAGGTCCTAGGTACGGTGAAGGTGACGAGGATGAAAAGCTAAGGAACGCCACGCTCAACAGCCTGAAACTAGCTGATGAGCATGAGCTGAGGAGCATCGCATTCCCGGCGATAAGCACGGGCGTCTTCGGTTTTCCCAAGGATCGCTGCGCAAGGATCATGCTATCGACGGTCGTCTCCTACGTCAAGGGGTCGACTGGCTTGGAGAGGGTGGTGTTCTGCCTCTATGACTCGGAAAGCTTCGAGATATTCAGGCGAACACTGAGGACAATTATCTAGGTCACTACTTTCACTTGCCGATCCAGTTATACGAACAATGCTACTTCTCGTAGACGCCGTCCCAGAACATCAGCTCGTATGCCTGTATGAGCTTTGCCGCCCTCCTCATTCGATCCCCGCTCGCCGGGAGATACCCATCCATCACCTGCAGTGCGGCTCTCTCTGCCTCCTCCATGGGCGACGTAAAGATATCGAGAAAGCCGGTCTCATCGATGCCGTATTTCTCCCTCAGAGCTTTGGATAGCCTGCCGCAGTTCGAGCCCCACACCGGCAGGTTTACGATTAGCGCAAAGGCCTGCTCTCCGGGCGAGGCAAGAGAAGCCAGCGCCGCCAGGTAGTGGGTGTATGCCACGGCCTTCGGTATCGGGCTGTAGTCCTCCAACTCCTGCATGGTGAACCCTAGGGCCTCAGCCAGCTTTACAAGGAGCTTTAGCCCCTCAACATCCCCGTTTAGGACGTTCGCGAAAAAATCGGCCTCCTCTCTGGTCGTGGATCTGGACAGCATCAACGCCAGGCTCTTGACGTCGTGGCTGACGATATAGTATTGGTTAGCCACGAAAGTCCTGATACTGTCCAAGGCTAGTTTGCCCTGCTCAGCCTCTCCGATGTATGGATGTTTTAGGATCTTCTCATTTAGGGGAGCCAGCCAATCCCTTACTTCCTTTAGTAGAGACTCAGCATCCAAATTCTTCACCACATCCTAGCTTCCTCACAGCTCTAATAAATAGGTGACGAAAATCCCAGCGAAAAGGATGCCCATGTGCCGATTTCGTCACGACCGACATCGGGCTAATACCCATAACGTATCCTGAAGTCTTCGAATTCACTCCTGTATTTCTCCCATGACACCTCGACATCGGTCACCCTAGCTCCCGGAGGTCCTCTCCGACAGAAACGGATCAGCTTCTCGATCTTGCCCTTTTCACCTTCGAATACGGCCTCAACTCTACCGTCCCTAAGGTTTCTAACCCACCCCTTCACGCCCAGCCTGTTCGCTTCGTACTCGGTTTCAGACCTGAAGAAAACGCCTTGAACTCTACCGCTTATAAGGACGTGGGCCCTGACCTTCATACTCCAAAAGCATCGCACTCAGCTTGGAGATATATGATGTGGAAAATCGTGTTGATCTTCCGGAATATTTATCCTTGCTGTATCTTAGCCTGATCAGACTTGGACGCCCTTAAGTTCCGAAGGATGACAACGGAAGCCGCGGCGATAAAGCCGATCGTCACGATGGGAAAGTAAACCAGCAACACCCTACCGAGAACATAGCTCAAGAATCTGACCCTCAGTACTGCGTAAAGTTCTGCGAGGAAGTTTAGGAGCACGACGCTAAGAATGATCAGCACGAAGAGGAGCGACAAGCGGCTCCTCAATCGACTGTGAAAAATACGGAGCCCCAGATCATCCCGTTGATCGAGACCAAGTAGAAAATAATGGCGGAGAAGAGACCCATCGTCTCCATCAAATGCCTTGCGCCTGGGATGATCTCGGCACGAACTCCGTACCTGGTTACGGCGGCGAATGTTATACCAGCGATACACAGCGTCAGAGCCGTGGCGACGAAGCCGAGTATAAGAACCATCCTGAACTCTTTCATCGCTCCATCAGCATTGTACCAAAAGATGATAGTGTTTTCTTGTAAGTATTTGCGCCTTTCTTACGCTTTTGTAAGATTTATATTACTTACACTTTTGTAAGATGATTGCCTAAATGGATCCTCACAGCCTATGAGCGGGAAATCGTCAAGAAGTTTCTATCGGGTGCGCGGCTCACATCTACTGAGCGCAACGCCCTTTACGTCATCCGAAATAGGGCTAGGAAGATCCTAGAGAACGATGGAGAGAAGCTGAGGAGGGACATCGATTTGCTGGTGAGGATCGCCAGACCTAGAACCAAGCAAAGAGGAGGAAATGAGAATTAATTGGAAAAAGGCGATAGTGGAGGTCGAGTCGATCGTCGCTGACTTCCGGGGGCGGGGCGTGACACCCACCCTCAGGGCCCTTTTCTACGCCCTCGTTTCGAGGGAACTCCTCCCGAATACGATGAACGCCTACAAGTACCTCAGCAAGAAGCTGGTGAGAGCTAGACAAGAGGGTTTCATACGTTGGCAATCCATTGCGGATGACCTCCGCAGGACCATTGGAGGGGACTCGATGTACAACGACCTCAATCGGTTTGCCCCTTAAAGGGAGGTGGAAAAGATATGATGGGGAATAAGAGATGAAATGGTCGAGGCACAAAAGGCTACCCAGAGCAGAGATAGAAGCCCATTACAAAAAGGGACGGAGTTGTCATCAGATAGCAGAGATTTACGGGTGCTCTCCTTCAGCAATATGGAAGATATTACGAAAGGAGTTAGGTTTGGATACATCCCCATCACGAATATACAAATTAACGGTGAGAATTCCGAAAGACGAACTGTCTATGGCTTACTTCGCCGGTCTTTTAGATGGAGAGGGAACAATCACATTAACAACATCCAAACAAGCCGCAGGGGGAAAGAGACCATTAGTCTCCATCGGGAACAACTCCGAGGAACTTATAGGCTGGATAAAGAGGGCCTTCGGAGGAAGAAAATATTCATCAATAAAGGGAAGACCCCGGAGATTACATTCTTGGGCAATAAGTGGGACTCTCGATGTTCTGAAACTATTATCCGAGATTCTACCCTACTTGATAGTAAAGAAATCCGAGGCAAAGAAGGTACTATCCTTTTGCCTATGGAGAGTGAAACAGAAAGCTCATTCCGACTTAATGCTCAACCAGATAGGACGTGAGGCTTGAAGTGACTATAACGTGGAACAATTGGAAGCTAGTCTTTAGTCAGACGATCTAGTTCCGTATGAAAGACATGATATCGAAGATCCTAGTCCCGGTCGACGGTTCTGAGTATGCTAGCAAGGCCATTTCATACGCCATCTTTCTCGCCCAATCATGTGGCGCGGAAATCACATTGATTCACGTTATCCCTTCTCCGACTCCCGTCAGCCCTGAGATTTGGAACACCGGAGTCATGGGTCAGATGGAGAAAAGAGGAAAAGGAATTCTCAAGGAGGGAACAAGGACCGTTAAAAGGGCAGGCCTTAAAGTAGATCACATCCTGGAATACGGAGATCCTGGAACGATGGTGATCCAAGCAGCGGAGAAGGGAGATTTCGACCTAGTAATAATGGGGAGCAGAGGATTAACGAGGCTCAGGTCGCTATTGATGGGCAGTGTGAGCTACAAAGTGAGTCATCGAGCGAAGTGCCCAGTGCTCATCGTCCGATAGGTAAAGGCCCCTAACATCAGTTATTCCATGATCCCCTTACAGTAAACCCTGCCCCTCGTTCGACGTAAAAACCTCTCACAACCGAAGCACTCAAGAAAGGAGACGGTTTCTCCGGACGCCGGGCAGTCAACGGCCTCCCTCCTCAACCTCCTCATCGCCTTCCCTCCCAAAGGGAGGCCCCTCAGCTTCCCGCTCTTTTTCTCTGGGATCTTTAGAGCCTTTTCAAGGGTCCTTATTTCTATGACGGTCTCCTCATCTCGCTTCGGGACCCTAGGCTTCCCCATCTCAACGCACACCATTTAGAAAAGCTTAATGAAGCTGCTCAAAAGGGTCACCATCAGATCGTTCTTCAATTGTCTCCAGCACTTTTGACGTCGCTCATCTAACCCAGAAGTGGAAGAATTTAAGGCGTAGATCTAGGTTCCTCGAAAAATGAGGGACGAAAATTACACCACCAAGGCTCTCCTGACGTTCGTCCTTCGAACGGATCCAACGCTGGATAACGTCGTGTGTGTGGCGGTCCGCATGGGCATCTGATTCCGCATCCACGCACGGGTCCACTCCTGGAGACATTTTTCCGAGCAGAAAACGTAAAGCTTGTTGACGCAGCAGGTCTTCCTAGAGACATACTCTCCGGTGATGAGTCTCCCGCACACTTGACACTTCATCCCATAAAAAACGATCGGACATTTTTAATTACTAGCCCTTAATGTCTAGAAATGGCGATGAAGGAAATAAAGGCTGTTGAAGAGACCACCATTACACGAACGATAATCGAAAAAGCCTCCAAGGACTGGATAGACCTTAGTGAGGTCGATGTCGTGATCACGGGTGCTGGCCCCTCTGGTCTCGTTGCGGCATACTACCTAGCGAAAGCGGGATTGAAGACGGTCGTATTCGAGAGAAGACTCTCCTTCGGTGGTGGAATCGGAGGGGGAGGAATGCTGTTTCATAAGTTGGTCATCGAGAGCCCAGCCGACGAGATCCTGAGTGAAATGGGTTGTAAGATGGAGCGTGTGGAGGAGGGCGTCTATGTCGCCGATACCTCCGAGATGATTGCGAAATTAGCTAGTGCCGCCATCGATGCCGGGGCGAAGATCATACTCGGGACAGTCGTCGATGACGTGATGTATCGAGAATCACCGTTGAGGATCACGGGGGCCGTTATTCAGTGGGTGTCGGTGATCATGTCCGGAATCCATGTAGACCCATTGACGATAAAGGCGAAGGCCGTGGTGGACTGCACGGGTCACGATGCCGAGGTCCTTAGCGTAGCATCCAGAAAGATCCCGGGACTGGATCTGGTCGTTCAGGGTGAGGGATCGATGTGGGCTTCTCGAGGCGAGAAATTAACGGTCGAGAACACCAGAGAAGTCGTACCAGGACTCTACGCCGCGGGCATGGCGGTGGCCGCTATGTACAAGACACCTCGCATGGGTCCAATCTTTGGCGGAATGGCGCTGTCGGGAAAGAGAGTAGCCGAGCTCATCATAGAGAAGCTCAAATCCGAGTAGCTCGGATCTGGTAGCCCAGCCACCAATTCATTCATAATGAAAGTTTGTGCCATCTGTGGAAGGAGAGTTTCCTCTCTAACGTGCAGAAGGTGCCAGAGGCAGATCTGCGCGCACTGTCACTTCCATCACGGCCTATGCGTAACCTGCGCCAAGGTGCTCGGGAAAATGGCGAAAAGAAATACCCGGGAGTTTCGTTCTTAAGGTCGAAATCGAGGCGTTCGTCTCCTACGCTTAGGGAAATCGCAGGATCCCCGTAAAAAATCGAGCAGAGCAGGACCCTAGACTCTCTGGCATGGTTTGCCTTTTATTTCACTTGGGTCATTATACGAAGGCTATGTCGCCCAAAAGATCCGGTCCTAGGAAAAGGTTAGTTAGGATCAGGAGGGGTAAACCGGTCTTCAGGCGGCAAGAAAGCTGGCGGTATAAGCGGGTTGACGAGAGTTGGAGAAGGCCAACTGGAGGAGATAGCAAGATGAGGCTCAGAAAGAAAGGGTGGCCCCCAATCGTACGGGTCGGGTACCGGTCACCTAGAATCATCAGAGGGCTACATCCCTCCGGTCTCGAGGAAGTGCTTGTTCATAATCCGAGCGAATTGGAGGGCCTAGACCCAAAAACAAGGGTAGTGAGGATCGCACATGTCGTGGGTAGGAGAAAGAGGGCCGCGATCGTCGAAGCTGCAGAGGAGATGGGCTTCGTGGTTCT
>JBHIEI010000047.1:0-9194 GCA_046760555.1 Bathyarchaeia archaeon | reverse complement strand
AAACACTTACCGCTAAAATGTTTAGGATGGGCGAGAAGGAGAGGCTAACCAGAATGGCAGACCTACTTAGAGCGGGAGCCACCATGCTCTCCGATTCTTGTCCCGAGTGCGGGTCTCCGCTTTTTAGAATGCCCAGTGGTGAGATATGGTGTCCGTCATGCGAAAAGCGCGTTCTGATCATTAAAAAAAGCGAGAAGCCCTCGACGGCAGTGGGTCTGTTGGTCTTAGATGGTCTCGAGGATAGTCTGGTGTCGAAGCTCAAGGATATCCAAGCGAGGATAGACAAGGAGAAGGACATAGAGGAACTGGGTAGACTGAGCACGATCCTGTCAAGAATGCTTGAGGCACTTGAAAGGCTGAGGAGGATTCGATCATCTCAAAGCTAACGAGCTCCCTTCCTTCTGGGCTAGACATACTCCGAAATCTCCCTCTGTTCCACCTCCCTCTTCTTGAGCTCTTTCCACTTCTCTTCCCCAACGAGTCCACCCACCTGTTCCTTGATGCTGACTGCGAGCCTTGTGCCGATCAGAGGGACAGAGGACAGCCTCTCAACGGGTGCCCTCTTCAGGTCCTTGATGGAACTGAAACCGCTGTTGAAGAGCATTCTTGCCCTGACCCTCCCGATCCCCTTTAACCTCGCCAACGATACCACCTCTTCCCTCACGCCGTATCTCACCCTGTCACCAAGCACGGAGAGCCTCGACAGCATGTCCTTGTAGCCAAAGAGCCTCGCTATCTCATGCACGGCGTAGACGATCCAGTTTGCGGATTGGGTTAGGTAATAGAGATCTCCGGGTTCCACATGGAATCGATCCAAAATCTCCGCCTCAGGGAGCTCGTTGATCCATCCCTCAAGTACCATGGCTGCCTTGATCTCTCTCGCGAAGTCTGGTTGCCCCAGCACGTCCTCCACTCTTTCAGGCATCTCGAGCATGAACTCGTCAACGTGCTCGCCGACGTAGACTTTCATGGCATCTCTTTCCTTTGTAGACGGGAAGGGTTTTCGAGACAGGTCAGGCGTGCGACACACAAGGTGGAGGAAGCTGAAGTCGGTGATCTCCTCGGCCCCATGCCTCAGCCCATCCCTGATGATGACGGCCGACATGGGATCGATGTACAGCTCGGATACCCTGCGACCGAATCTGGTGGCGAGAAGCCTTCTGCCCCTCCTGCGAAGCATCTCCTCCTCGCATAGGAAATCCAGGATCTCCTCCACCACCTCCGTGACGTTGCTAAGCCCATACTGGTAGGCGTAGAATGTTGATCCCAGGAACTTCATGAGCCCGCTCTCCGAGTGAGCGAAGCCCGTGGCGATGGTCGACAACACATGGGATCGAAGCACGCTCTCAACGGCGAGTTTCGACCAGAGCTGTTCCGGTTCTGAGCATATGAACTCCTCCATCAGGAGATCCTGCTCGTCCTCGGTTCTCGCGATCATCACCGACTCACCCACGTCATCGTACTGCGGCCGACCTGCCCTACCAACCATCTGTTTGTACTCTAGGACGGAGATGGGATAGGCCCCGTAACCCGGGGTGTACCTCCGGTAGTCAGCGATCACGACCGTCCTCGCTGGCAGGTTCACACCAGCCGCTAGGGTTGGTGTAGCAACCAGTAGTCGAATCTTCCCATCTCGGAATGCATCCTCGACGATCCTCCTGTCCGAATATGCCAGCCCCGCGTGGTGAAAGGCGACCCCCCTGGAAACCAAGCCTGAGAGCAGCTCGCTGAGCTTCGTCTTCTCTCGACCCTTGAGGATGGAGTCGGCGATCTTGTGCAATCTTTTCTTCTCCCCCTCTGACAGGAAATCCTCGACCGCGGATCCGGCCTTTCTAGCCACACTTATTGCTCGTCTCCTCGTTCCAGCGAAGATCAGCGCCTGACGTCCCTTGCGTACGGTGTCCAGAGCCACATTTATCGAGGGGCTCTTCTCTAAACCTTCGATCGTTTTGGCGCTACCATCTCTGAAGATGATCTCCTTGTCGCTGTGAAGATACACGCCCTCAAGCAGCTTAACCGGTCGCCACTCCACCGTGATGGGTTTGGCCTGAAGCCACCCCGCCACCTCATCCGCGTTTCGGATCGTCGCGCTCAAGGCAAGGATCTGGGCACTCGGGTTAACCTGCCTCAGGCGCGCCAGCGTTACCTCGAGCGTGGGTCCCCGATCGGCGCTGGTCAACAGGTGGACCTCGTCGGCGATGACCAACGTTATCTCGTCGATCCAAGGGGCCCGATGTCTCAGGAGTGAGTCGCACTTCTCGTTCGTGTTATGACAAATGACTCCGCCAAAACCGGCTACAAAATTTTCACAGCCGGGAACCGAGATATCATAAACATAATTTCCTGACGGCTTTACCCTGTTTATCTCCTTAACTCTTGCGAAGGAGAAATGGGAATTGAAAAGCTTTCTAGCCAGTCTTATTTCTTTAAGAAGGTGAGAGCCTTTGCTGGATATATGATATACATAGTGGCCTGTACTACCCTTCCTTTCTACGAGTCCCCTCCTCAGAAGCGATTTAAGCCTGTAGTTCACAGTAGACCACGGGATTCCCAGGGCTTCGCTTACATGGCCACTAGTAAGGCTTCCCCGCTTCAGTAGTAGCCTAAGAAATTTCAGCTTGGCTTTCTTCTCTCCAGAAGCTAACCACTCTTCAAGCTTCTTCTTGCTTGTCCTATTTCCAAAATGAACAGGGGAGCCATCACTGCTTTTCCTACATAAAGCTTCTAGGATTCCCTTTATATGGCCGGTGGGGATCATGGATACCCTATGGCTGTATTGATGGCGTGAAGGCTTCTCAAGTCTAGGGTAGAGTTTTATGTGGTTCAGCTCTGACCATGCGCTGATATGAGCATCGAAACGCTTAGCGTATACACCTTTACCTGAGGGCGATTTTCCTCTTCTTTCTCCATAGGAAAGCCCACCTATCACGCTATTCTGAAGAAGAAGATAAAGAAGATCTGAGGCTAATAGTCTACTCGAAGTGGTGTAATCTATCCTTGGCCCAAAAAACCCATCACCGCGTATCAAGGATTTTAGGAACTCACGCTGGAGTTTCTGCCTAACGTTAAAAACCATATGAGGAACCTTCTTTCTCTTGGCTCCTCTTGGCAAGTTAAGCACTTTGCTGAAAAGCAGATACGCGACTTTGTCACATATATCTATATACGTTACATTCCTTCTCTCGTCAACGCTTGGCTTAAAGTGGAATAGCCTTCCCGTGCATTTACAGATATCTTCGACATATCTTTTCTCCTCAGAATTTAACGCGAAGGACACTCTATAGTTATCTCCATCCATGCTTCCTTCTGCAATGTAGTAACCGATAAGTCGAAGCAGCTCTTGATTAATCGGAATCTTGATCGGGACTTTATGCCTCGACCCGATGTAAGAGAAGAAAGCGTTTGCTCCGTCCAACTTCTCGTCAAATCCTAATTTAATGGCTATAGCTAGAGGAAGTTCCCTCCTCCTCTTCCAGTCTTTTTTATCATAACCCGTTGCCTCAAGGTTCTTGAAAGAAGAGGATTCGAAAAACTCTACGGGAAGATTCTTTATGAATATGTTCCCGGCTTCTCTAACTCCATTAAGTTCCTTTGTCAAATCGATTTCTGTTTCTTTAAATGGATCTAACGGCAGGCGCTTTGGGATAAGGACGAGGTCTCCAACCTCGATTTCAGACGCCCTTTTAGTAACCACGTTTAACCCCTTTAGCACATAGACGCTGTGACTCCCCGTTACCGTTACCTCCCTTCCAGTTTCGAGCCTCAATCTGTAGAGGGGCACGCTTGCCTTATGCCGAATGATCTTCGAGATCTTTCTGAAAGCCAATTTGAGGTTCTCTGAATCAAAAGCAACGGCTTCGAGATCGAGATCAGAGACATC
Organism: Bathyarchaeia archaeon; assembly: GCA_046760555.1. Taxonomy (GTDB): domain Archaea; phylum Thermoproteota; class Bathyarchaeia; order JBHIEI01; family JBHIEI01; genus JBHIEI01. The sequence continues at coordinate 5,314 of JBHIEI010000047.1, read as the reverse complement.
TAGAACTTCGGTGTCAGACTCTCTTCGAACCTTATCGGAGTCTGTCCTCATAAGATCGTCGATGAACCTACCGATTTTCACCGTCTTAGTAACTCCATCTTCCCTGATGATGGTTGGTTCCTCATGATCCACAGACGTGATTATTACGTCGTTTCTTCCCAGCCAAGGGCTGCTGCTATCGTAGTCACCCGTGGATATTCCTATCCGGATGGTATCCCCTGTTCTTTTCTTCACGGATGAGTACTTGAGGAAGACATCGTACTTCTCCTTGGCCAGAGCCCTCAGGGGGGTGAGGTAGAGCACCTTACCATCGAGCTCGGTAACATGTCTGAGGGCACAAACCTCGGCCACCAGGGTCTTCCCACTCGCCGTGGGCGATGCCAGCACCAGATTCCTTCCATCGAGGGCTCCCGCTTCGAAGGCGGCTCTCTGAGGGGGATAGAGCTTCTTTATCCCCGATCTCCTGAGGATCTCCTTCGCTTGATCGTTTATCGGTAGATCCTCTACGAGGGATACCAACCTAGACTTTTCGGTAAACGCCCTTACGAGGTGTATAGATCACCCCATCCCTTTGGAGTTGGCCGATCCATTGCTCGGCATCCTCTCGCTCGATCCCGTACTCCAATAGACTCTTAAAGAGCTCCGTCTCGGTTACCCCCTTTTCGCCCACGATGGACAGTATCGTCTTCATCTTGTCGGCCGCACTTCTGGGCTTACCCGTCATAATTATGTCTATGTCAAATTTACCCGTTGTGATGTCTACGCCGACCTGGCGCAGGGACGTCTTGAACAGATTTATCACGGCCTCGGCATCTTCCGCTGTCACCTTTTCCCTCAACGAGGCCTTGGCCCTAGCTTCAGCCAGCCTGATAAGGGACTCGAGCTGCCTGGGAGTGATCGCGATGGGAGAGTCAGGGGACGACTCACCCTGCATCCTCATCCTCAGGAAGAACTTCTCTATCTTTTCCGCCGCCTCGTCGGTCAGGGTTGGTTTTAAAACCCCCGCGTATGCGATGTACTTCGAGAGCAGATCCTGAGGGATGACCGTCTCGCCAAGGGGAGCCTGCTTTCGATGCAGCTTCGTTATGTGGCTAGCCATCTTCTCGTCTTCGGCCTTTGACGGGACGTCTCGAAATATGAAGATGAGATCGAACCGTGAGAGAATGGTTGGTGGAAGATTGACGTTCTGAGCAACCGTCAGTCTGATGTCGTATCGCCCCAACTTGGGATTAGCTGCTGCGAGGATGGATGTTCTTGCATTGAGGATGGCGACGATGCCGCCCTTGGCTATCGAGACGGTTTGCTGGGCCATGGCTTCATGGATCGAGGTACGGTCCACGACGTTCATCTTATCAAACTCATCGATAGAGCAGATTCCCATATCAGAGAGGACGAGGGCCCCGGCCTCCAAGGTCATCCCCCCCTCTCTGTCCCTCAAAACGGCCGCTGTGAGACCTGCAGCTGAAGAGCCTCTTCCGCTTGTGTATAACGCCCTGGGAGCCAGTTCGGAGACGTACCTCAGAAGTTGACTCTTCGCGGTCCCAGGATCACCTACCAGCAGGATGTGGATGTCGCCCCGTATGCTCATATCGGGTAGTTGCTTGGGTACCCCGGAACAGAGCAGGTAGAGAACCGACTCCTTTACGTAATCGTATCCGTAGATGGAGGGGGCGATTGAGCCCACGAGCTTTTGGATTATATTGGGGTCCTTGGCGAGCTTGCGTATCCTCTTCTCCTCCTCAGGAGATATCTCCACCATCTCGAATCGCTTGGCTGAGACGTCGATGTGGTTGGCATCGAGTAACAGATCGTAGGATCTTCTCCCTCCCCTTCTACTCCACTCTTGAGTCGCGCGAACGATCGCCGTCAAGGCGATCCGATCCCCTGGTCTCGCCAGATCAACCATGTCCCTTCTAAGGTCGACATCGGTCCAGCGGGGGAGCTGCCCCGGGGGAAGCTCTTCCGGTCTCTCCTGAATTCTCAGGTGCTGAACGTCAACGAACTCCGACTTTGCTGGCTGCAGCGTCCCCATCCCCCTGCAATCCGGGTTCTCGCAGCGCATCATCCGGAGGAAGGGTTCCCTATCTCTCGTCCACGTCCTTCCGCATCTCGGGGCCTGACACCTATAGGTCGCCCTGATCATCTCCGACTTGACCGGAGACGCGCGAACCACGATCCCGTCAACCATGATGAGCTTCCCGATCTTGTCGGAGCCTATCTTTCTGAGGGGGGTGGTCTCGGTCAGGTTCGAGAGCCTGACGTGGAGCTCTTCAACCTCCGCGCTGTATTCTGGGTCCTCGATCTTAAGTTGCTCCATTGCGGCCTCGTTCGCATGCCTAAGGTACTCGTCGGGAGACTCGATGAGTCTGAGGGCCAAATCGTGATCGTAGGCATTGAGGTCCGCAAAATCTACGACGAGCGAAACAGATCCCTCGCTACCCAGCTGCGCTATTCGCTCCCGATATTTGTACCTATCGTCCTCCTTATAGGACTTGAGGAACCTCTGAAACCTCTCTTCCGGGCTCTCCTCGGTCACCTCTCGACCCCCAGAATCGTCGACTTCCAACCCCTGATGATGGGGCGCAATTCGTCGTAAAGTGCCTTCTCCTCGGGCGTCAGACTCTCCAGAGCCTTCTCTGGGACAGATACCGCCGCTAGCCTTATGATCTTCCTGAGCCTGCAGTTCACGATGTCCTTCGAGAACTCGACGATGCGCTGGTACTCCATGAGCCTCTCGGCGTTCTTCTCGCCACCCCTCCTCAGGCGGTCGAGGGTGTGACGGAGTAAGGGATAGAAGTTCGGTGGAAGAGTCGAGAGCTGTTCTGCCTTCTGAACGCTCTCCTTCCAATGGATCTTGAGAATCGCCTGTGGATCGATGAACTCCTCGTCGAACTTCGCGATCCCATCTCTCTCCAAGATCCCCCCTATCGAGTACTCTATCTCAAACAGTTCCCCCTTCTTGTACGGCCCAACGGTCAGACCCGCCATCTTGATCTCGGGGCAATCTCTGAGAGCCAGCATCCTCCGGGGCGTGTGCGAGAAGATGGTTTCCTTTTCAACGATTCTGCTGATGGCTTTTCCGACCATACAACAAAGATTTACGGTACACGCTTAAGAGGACCCACAATTCCGATGGACAAAACGCAAAAAGTTCCTTCTCCGGTGATTTTACTCCGAAATTAACAGATCTAGATCCCAGGGATCCTGAGCTCAGTTTCCAGTAGAATTGGCACGGCAGAGCTGGGGGCGACCTGGGATGAGGTGAGAGCCGTCGCAGGTTCGACCTGTGGTCAATGAGCCTAATGCCTCTCGACAGGTCGCGTGGGTCATTCCCGAGTCCGCGGCGGCTTCCTTAGCTTCCCTGAGGATTTGTATCCTCATATCTTTAGGGAGATACCACGCCCGTCCGGGTTTCAGCTCTCCCCTCTCCCTGTAAAGAGAGATCAGATTCCGGGAGAGTTCGGGGAAGGCTCTAACGATCCTCGTCAGGCTGTCCGGTTTTGCCTTGAAGGTGGACGAAACCACGTGCCGCGCCCCGGCATCGGCTACGGCTTTCACTAGGTTGCCGATCCCCCCATCGTTGATCTGGGGTATTATCGGATCGATTCGAACGGAACAGGGCACGCCACTTCTAGTAAGTTCCTTGATGGCTCGAAGCCTTCTCTCAGGCGATGGGGCTCCGGGCTCCAGCCTCTTCGCGATGGCGGGATCCAGGGTCGTGATGGTCATGCTGACGCTACATCTCCCCCTCCTGATAAGGTTGAGATCCCTCAGCACTAGGTCCGACTTCGTGACGAGGAGAACCTTGAAGGACCCGCTGAGTAAGACGCGAAGGGTCGCCTCGGTCAATCGCAACCTCTCCTCGATCTTCGGATAGGGATCGGAGCTATTAGCGATTGAGATGGGTAGAGCCCTCTCTGCCCTCCTCAGATCGGTCAGGAGCCTCTCGATGAACCTCCCCTTCGCCCGACACCGGAATCCCCTGGGGATGTATGCCGTGATGTAGCAGTAGAGACATCGGATATCGCAACCCGTGTACGGGCTTAGCGAGTACTTATCCGGGCAGGTGCACAGTGGGTTCCTCCAGGGGTCAAAGGTCCTAAGTACATTCATCCTACCCTTTTCGTGCCCCTAACTCAGGGGTTAAGAGAAATGCGTCTTTATGCAATTTAAAGTCAAGGTTCTCCCAACGGAAATTAAGGTTACGTACAGAGATCTTGATGTATCGTGGCGAGTGGACGCCCGATCAGCGCGATTGATGGTAGTAGAAGAACTGCAACTAGCTCAAGAATGGCGATCTCCTAGATTTTCACGCGGAGTGGCCTCAAATAACCGTGCATGCCGAGCGGGCTATCCCAGATTTTTTTAATGAAACTACTGCCGTTACTTGACCAGAAACACCATATCGATCGCGAGACTTTGATAACCGATCAGTTCCCTCCCGCGTCATCGGCACCGAGAAAGGATGAAAGATTATCATCGGGAAGGGGGAAGAGAGGTTACAAGATCGTGCTTACAGCCCCTCGGTCGCTTATGAGCGAGTACAACCTTCTTCTGTTCTTTGGTTTTTGTGCTACGGCCCCGATCCGGACTTTGTGGTCGGATTGGTTTTACTATAAGGTAATAGCACCAATTGTCCCCACCGGAGAACGTGGCGAGGCACTCTACGCTCCCTGTGGAACGAGAAAAATAGAGGCAGCACTCCTCGATCATGGCTTCAACGAAGAAGAGGTGATAGTAACCACACCTGAAAATCTACATAACGTGGTGGGATCGAATACCAGGATAATCGGAATAACCGCGAATGACCCGCTCGGCATGGCCAGCCACGACAACATTCTGCAGTATCATCAAGAGGGAGGCTTATCTCGTAAGAGAGTTCAAGGCACTTGTTACCGACCCCCATCTCAGACGGTGGGGAGCGAGGATCGTCGTCGGAGGGTCCGGGGCTTGGCAACCTGAGAAACGTCCAGATCTCCTCCGAGAGTACGAAATCGGCCATGTAGTTGTTGGCGAGGCGAGGACCTCGTCCCCGACCTGTTTAACAGAATAATTGATGGCGAAGAAGTCCCGAAGATCATCCACGGCAACGTCGTAGAAAATATACCCTGCATCAAGGGGGCGACGATTTGCGGCATAGTTGAAGTCGCAAGAGGGTGTGGACGAGGGTGCCGCTTCTGTCTCCCCACTCTTCAACGACTAAGAAGTCTACCCCTCGAGGACATACTCAGAGAGGTTGAGGTTAATGTGAGGAGCGGGCAGACGAGGATCACCCTGCACGCTGAGGATATCTTGAGATACAAGGCGAATCTGT
>JBHIEI010000046.1:0-9225 GCA_046760555.1 Bathyarchaeia archaeon | reverse complement strand
ATATCGGGCACACTTCCGCCTCGCTGGCCGATGTCCCGCAACGAGGGCACTGCATCTCCACAACCGTTTTCACGCCGCAGATCTGACAGATGCTCGTGAAGCTACGCCTCTTGCATTTGGGGCAGACCATATTTGCGATGTCAACACCTACCTTTCCCGCCTTGGACGCCTTAATGAGATCCCCTCCGGCTCGGCCAGCTGGAAAAAGTACGTGAGCGGGCGATGCCATCGCCCTCATTTCTGCCTTCTCAGGCCTGCCTATCCTAGCATCCAGGAAGCTCCTGGCCACATCCTCAATGATGATCCCTGAAAGCAACCGAATCGCTTCGATGGGAGTTTTGCCCCTGACCTCCGCATCCGGGTCATCCAGCTTCAAGCACTCATCCAAAACACGAGCCACCTCCCGATCTATCACGATCGATTCACCATCGATGCGATGGGGCAACCACAAAGTGTGCAATATGCGTTTGGGAGCACCCTTCTGCGGTCCAATCAAAGCCCCATCAACGTTTCGGATACCTAGGAGCCATTCTCTCAGCTCAACAAGCTCTTTCACGGTTATCTCGTTCCACAAGAAGGTGTGGCTTGGGTGAAGAGCGATTTTCATTTTCTTGGCGACGACGACGTCCTCCTCCAGGGTGGGGGTCACCGAGTGAGGCTCCCTGATAAAGGACCTAACCCTGTCCTCACTCATCCCCAGCTCCTTGGCCACCCTTTCCAGGGACTTGCCGAATTTTGAAGAAATGATTTTGCGTAGACTTTCGGCCCACCACTCACTCGTGAAGCTAGATGGAAGCAGGGGTCTATTATTAAACAGGAACTCGCCGTAGGCGATTAGAGCGTCACCCAGGAAAAGTATACGATCGATATTCTTGACCAGTTTCCTGGCTTCAGCCTCGGTTTTAATCTTAGCCAGTGAGCCATCCTTCATCTTTACAAGAGGGCCCTCCAAAAAGTCGACGGGAGTCACAACGGCTGATTTCCCTGGGCCGCCCAATCTCAGTTGGGTGCCTACCGCAAGAAAACTATCCAGGATGACCATGGTCGCAGGGTGTACACCAATGGCTCCTAGACCAGTGTTTCTCGATCTACCATAACGCAACCTTAGACCGAATCGGTTGGAGGAGCTGGACAAGAACGGCCTTCCGATGATTTCCTTTTCCCTGAAGTTGGTGGAGGCAATGGCGGCCAAAGTCCCTACGCCGCTTAACCAATCCCACCCATCTACATTCATATCCCTAACGATTCTCGCAAGTTTCGTTGCCCGCCCAACGACACCATCATTGACGACTCGTATGGCCCCGGCCCTCACCCTATTAGTTTCAATCCTTGGGAGATCTCTGAAAGTGGTTACCTCTGGGCCCGTCCCTACACCAGTTACCTCGATTGGCAGACTTCGAAGGGTCTCAAAAAGCACATCGTCCGGCAGGTGAAACTGTAAAGTTACCCCCCTCCTTTCATATAGTCGTACTTCCTCGATGAAGCGCCTTATCTCCCTTTCATCTGGCTTGTAGCGACCCAAATGTAGCAGCCTCCTTACGAAATCCCCGATCACCACAGTTAGCGCTTGGGCGGTGCCACCCGCCGATCGCATCGGTCCAGCAAAGTATACTGCTAGGTACTGAGTTCCGTCAGGGTTTTGTTTCAACTTTACATCGAAAATTCCTTGCACTGGTGCCACGGTAACTCCCTCGTTGATGATGGCCAAGGCAGTCCTGAGGGCCTGATCGGCAGCATCGCGCTCGGAAAGGTGACCGAATTTCCCGTAAACAATCTCCTCGGCAACCTTGAACGCCATCTCCACTCTGGTCATGCGATTGCTTAGCGCACGGATCCTCCTCGCCACCTTCCTTGGGCCCACCAGCTTCTCGACACGCTCGGCTAGATCCCACGCGATTGAAACTTCAGGCTCTGGACTTGGATCAAACCCCTTGGATCGGCAACTTCTGGCTAACTTTACGAGCTTGGATAACGAATCGTTGAACCCCTTAAAGTAGTCCTCATATTCGCTGCTAGCGGCGATGCCTGCTATACGTCTCCGACCCCTCTCGATCATTTATACTTGCTGAAAGCCGACGCTTCCCAGAAAGACTTCTTTGAGTAGAGAATAAATCTAGGGGTCACACTTACTGCAACCCAAGCACGGTTATCGGAAAAGTCGGAGCGTGAGCTACCACTTGTATACACGGCAGAGGATGATTGTGGGCCACTTCTCCTTAAGCTTACCTGTGGTCTCATAATACCCCGATGAAGCCACCTTCGATCTCGTCTCAGTACATTTTTTACATATTCGATGCCTGATATCCGAAGGCCCCTCGCATACGCCACAGTTCAGCATCAGGACTTCACCGAGTTTAGGCAGGTGGGTCCAAACATACTCCTCTCTTTTATAATTCGGTTCGAAACTTGGCCAGATATCGTACACATCGTCCCTTCCCAGGCTTTTTTTGATGGCTTTGAAGAAATGCTCAAACGACGTCATCTTACTCCAACCTTATACCTTTAACGATCCTGCCAATTGTTTCTTCTATCTTCTCAACAGCTACCTGTTCAACCAATGTGCCCGTTACGATTATGGTCGCACCCGCGATGGCGCACTCTCTTGCTTGATCCGGATCCCTTATCCCTCCACCAACGATTACCGGAATATCAACACAATCCTTCACCACCTTTATGACCGGTGTAGGAACTGGTTGTTTCGATCCAGATCCTGCCTCCAGGTATACGAAACGCATACCGAGATACTGAGCGGCGAGGGCGTAGGCACTTACCAAATCCGGTCTATGATGAGAGATGGGGCGCACGTCCCCAATGAATGATACGGAGGTGTCTTGCCCTAGAACGATATAGCCCAACGGTATGGCCTCCAACTTATATCTCTTGACAAGTGGAGCGCCCAAGACCTGGGCTTTAATCAGATAGTAAGGATCCGAGGAGTTCAGGAGGCTCATAAACCAGATCGCGTCGGCAAAGGGGCTCACACTGGAAACATTGTTCGGGAAAATGATAACAGGAATCTCAACTTGTTGTTTAATCGCCTTAACGACCTCATTGACCTGAATCGTTGAGACCACGGTGGAGCCACCCACCATAATCGCGGCCGTCTCCCCAGCCTCAGCCGCTTTGGCCATTCTTTCCGCTGATGTGGGACTTTGCTCCTCCGGATCTATTAGGGTGATATGGATGGCTCCTTCGGATCTAATCCTCTCAAGTAAGTATCTCTCTACTTTACCCAACCCGTCTCAGGAATTTATCGGTGAATGCACAGTAAGCGTCTACAATGGTTTGAACAGGTAGAATTTCTACACTGTCATTAATCCCGCAGCTCCCACAACTAATGGCCGCCACTTTAGCCCCCTCACTTTTGCCCACCCGTACCGAGAGTGAGTTTTTCCCGCAGACGGGACATTGAAAGACTTGAGGCAGCCTCTTTCTCAGAGGTTTCGCTACTTTCCTCCTCTTTCTCCGAGCCACTTCAATTATGGAATCAATGCGAGCCCTTAAAGCATATGGAATTAAACCTCGATCTTCGGAATGGGTGGAAGCTGTCTCTTGTGCTCATTCTTTCGGCATCGCTCTAGCACCTTGTCCACCAAGAGCCTGTCCACACCAGTACCCTCGGCGATCAGATCGGGTCTCAAATCGCGCTCGTATCCGTAAAGAATTAGGTCGAGAAGATCGTATGGTAAGCCAAGCTCGTCCTCATCCAGCTGCCCAGGCCACAACCCGGCGCTTGGGGGCTTTCCTAAAATCCTCTCGGGAATGTCAACGTATTCGGCCAGCTGGATGACTTGGGTCTTAAAAAGATCACCCAGTGGAATAAGATCAGCGGCTCCGTCTCCGTATTTGGTGAAGTATCCCGTGAGCAGCTCGCTTTTGTTGCTCGTGCCCACGACGAGCAAATCAAGACGGTTCGCGAAGTAATAGAGGATCACCGTGCGCAATCGAACTTTAAGATTCCCACTGCTGAGAAGGTCATCGGGGTCGTAAACCGGTATCTCCCCTAGAGTGGTGTCTAGTGGCTTCGTGATATCACATGTGACGAAATTGATGCTGAGGCTCTGGGCGAAAGACTTCGCGTCAAGTAGATCCGCCTTTGGGAGAACCGGGTCACGAAATGTGATCCCAGTGACGTTTTTCCCTCCAATCGCCTCAGTGCATAAGGCGGCAGCTAAAGATGAGTCGACACCACCGCTCATGGCAAGAACAACTCCTTCAACCCCTCCAGCCGATACATGTCCCTCGATGAAGCCAACGATTACTTCCTTAACCTCAGGAGCGTTTATCTTTAGATCATCCGGCGTAAACACCATCCCTTGATTAATAGCCATGGATTTAAAGAAGCTAAAACCTGACAAAATTATGAATTGCCTTCGAAGCTGTTTGGACTTATCGTGATAGGTGGTGGACCAGCTGGGTCTACAGCTGCCCTCTACGCGACGAGAATGGGGGTGAAGACCCTGCTCCTAGAAAGAGAAATAATCGGCGGTAAGGTTAACGAAGCTCCCTTTGTGGAGAACTATCCCGGCTTCATCAGGATCCAAGGGCTAGATCTTGGGCGGCGCTTCAAAGACCATCTGATAAAGGAAGGGGTAGACTTTCACACGTTGGAAAAGGTTCTGGATTTAGATCTTCTGGGCGATACCAAATCAGTGAAGACAAATATCGCTGATTACAGGACGAAGACGGTCATCATCGCCACTGGCGGTCGACATAGAAAGCTAGGCGTTCCAGGAGAGGATGAGTTCATCGGGAAAGGAGTCGGCTACTGTGCGCTGTGTGACGCAACACCGTTGAAGGGAAAGAAGGTTGCGGTAATCGGAAGTGGTAATACGGCGTCAGTATCCTCGATCTACCTAACGAAATTTGCCTCCGAGGTCTTTCTTATCCCTAGGGGTCACAAGATCAAAGCGGAAAGGTGTTTGAAAAATAGGATAGACGAATTGGGGATCCAGACCATTTACGAGAGAGAGGTAACAAGGATGGAAGGGGAGGAGTGGCTTCAGCGAGTTTTCCTAAAGGACCGGAAAACGGGGGTAGAGGAGGCTCTAGATGTCGGTGGTGTCATTGTCTGCATCGGCATCCTGCCCGAGAGCGAGTTGGCCAGGCGAGCAGGAGTGGCTGTAAACGAGAGGGGATACATTAAAGTCGACGGGTCTATGAGGACGAACATCGATGGCGTATTCGCTGCAGGCGACATCACAGGCGGGATCCAGCAGATCACCACCTCTGTCGGTGAGGGAACTTTGGCTGCGATCTCCGCCTGTGAGAGGCTGAGTATGTGACGTCACACATCACACTACACCTGCTCGCGAAGATCCCATACGCGTTTGGTTTGAAGTTTGTTGTTAAAAAATCTACGTCCTCTCAAAAACTCATCAAGCACTCTCCTTATATGGCAATAGACGAACCCGTTTCATACCGACTTCACGGTTCCTGTTAGAGATCGATAAACTGCCCATCGGTTTCACGGGAAAATTGATAAGGGTGCGAGCATTTTTTTCAGACATTCTAGTTTTTTCCCTTCAAATCTTCGAAGGAATTCATTTTTTCCTAAAAAATATCTATAAAAAAATCTATTAGACGGTTTTTCTCGACTAAAGTCTTGAAAAATCAAAAATTAGACTAACCACTTCGCCCATCCCATCCAAATTCATAGTTCTTAGTCAATCGCCGAAGCCCGTGGATCGTAGAATCCAGTTTCCACGGCCGGAGTTTTATTTACGAAGGCCACCTTACCGACCCCAAGCGTCAGTTTCCCCCTCTTTGGAGAGGGCTACTCCTTGTGACATTAGTGACATCACAACGGACTTCTATCAGTTTATTGGATCCGAACCACATCGATCCTTGTGTCACTTGAGCGAGAAAAATATCCTCAAAAATTGGCTAATTAGGAAAAATAACTTCAAAATCTGTCCTTCTATATAAATGATTGATCACACCTACAACTTATATACGCTTGTGCGAAGGTGAAATTCGTGACGTCATACGCGTGAGCCCTTATCACGCCGATTGTGACGGAGTGTAGCATGAATTATATCACAGTACATCACACTATATACGGGTTGGAAACGGTTCTGTTGTACTCGATCGCTTTCTTGTTTGTGGCGATGGTCGCGGCTCTTCTCTTCCATCGGCGAATTTCCATGGCTCAGGCAAACTATGAAGAGTCCAAGTCCACTGTTAGAAACATCTCCTTGGCCTATCGTAGGCACGTGGACGATCAGAACGAAAAGATAGCCAAGCTAGCAATGAGGATAGGGGTGCTAGAGGGCCAAATATCGGAGGTTAACAGAGAAACTTCAGTAAGGCTTGAGGAGATCAATCGAAAAATCGATCTACTACCCAAGGTTCCACATCGACCCGCACTTGCGCGACCGACTCCCAAGATGGCATTAGCAATCTCCGTTTCCGGAGAGCTGCTATCTAAGCTTACGGATACTGAACTGACGGTAATCAGGACCCTGGTTAAGGAGGGACCTAAAACCGCCTCGCAGATCAGGGAGATCGTGGGAAAGTCAAGGGAGCACACGGCTCGACTGATGAAGAAGCTCTACGAGGATGGCTTTATCGAGAGAGATGCTGGGCGTATGCCCTTTACCTATCGGCCCACGAAAGAGGTTGAGGGGCTCTTAAAGAAGGAAGGAGGCTGGTGAGTCGAGTGAGTCAGAAGCCTGAGACCAAAAAGGTAATAGACAGGATCCTTAGGGAGAGGTCCGAGCTAAGCGCGAGCGACGTCGCCAAAATGATTGCCGAGAAGAGGGAAAAGATGAGAGGATTAGTTTCGGAGATTACAGCCGCGTATATGCTTGCATCTGAACTCGGAATCGAAATCACCAGGCTTAAACCCTCATTTCGTTTGATGGACGTGGTGGCTGGACTCGGCGACGTGTCTGTTACCGGTCGAGTCATCTTCATCTATCCTCCCAAAGAGGCGGAGGAACCGAGGTTCAAGAGGGTGCTTATCGGGGATGAAACCGGTAAGATGGAGGCAGTCTTCTGGGGTGACAGAATCTCACAGACCAGGGATCTGCGGGAAGGAGACATCGTCCGGATTTCTCATGCGTATGTTCGCCCAAGATTGGATGGTCGTCCGGAAATCAACGTCAGTGAAATTGGAAACATCGAGATAAACCCCAACGACATAAACGACGCGGACTACCCATCACGGGAGAGCTATTTCAAGAAGTTTAGCGAGATCCAGCCCAACGAAGCGAACATCTTTTCCAGAGGGGCGTTTCTGAAAAGCTTCCCATCGAAGACCTTCATCAATAAAGGGGTGAAGGGTAGAGTCACCCGCGCGCTCTTTAGGGATGAAGGTAGGACATTAACTGTGTGTTTTTGGAATGACAAAGCCGGGGATCTAAACGGTCTGAAACCCGATGAGTGGGTCGAGATCTCGAATGCTAGGTCGAAGGCGGCCCTCGATGGGTCCGTCGAGCTCCACGTGGGAAAAGGAGCAAGGATACGGCGACTGAATGGTGGGGCAAAATCGACAACCTCTCATACAAAAATCTCGGAACTCAGCCCAGGCACGCGCTCCGCTAACGTCATCGCCAGAGTAGTTGCCGTCAGTTCGGGTCGTTTCTCGTCGCTCCTTCTTCACGACGGCTCTGGCTTTGTCCGACTCTATCTGTGGGAGGATAAGGCTCGTCTGGCAGACGAGATAAGGAGGGGGGATGTCGTCTTCGTTAAATCAGCTGATGTTAGACAGAGGTTTGGTAGGCTATCACTTAGTCTAGGCAGGCTAGGCTCGATATCAGTTAACCCCAGACTCGATGAGGGCTTGGTGCCTCCTCCGCTAAAGGAATCGATCTCTAGGATCAAGGATGTGAAAGAGAGCATGCGTAATGTGACCATCGAGGGCGAGATCATCGAAGCTCCCCACCTGAGGAGTGTGGTGACCTCAAGGGGCGAGACGGTTGATGTGACCTCATTGAGGGTTCGCGACGATTCCGGCATCATAAGAGTGTCAATGTGGAGGGGTCTTGCCAATGAGGTGAAGGATCTGCCCGTAGGCACAAGGCTGAAACTGTCGAATCTGTTCGCGAGGGTCGGTCTGGAAAACACCGTTGAGCTTAGCTCGACGATCTTCACGACCATCGAAGTAGCAGAGGGCAAGACCGAGGGCCCACCTCCACAGATGCAAATTGATGAATTCAAGGAAGAACAGGTCGTGGTAGATGGAAGGATCAGGGAAATTATTTCTCCATCATACGTCTATCCCGCATGTCCCAGGTGTCTCTTGAGGGTGGCACCCCAAGGAGGCACTTTCTCCTGTCCGAAATGCGGGAGGGTCGAGCCGTTTTACCGGATAGCCATCTCCGCGCTGGTGGAGATCAGAGACGGCGAGCCTGTAAATGTCATCCTCGCGAGCCCTGTCGTGGACGGGCTCCTTGGGACTAGTGGAGAGGAGGCTTGGAAGCTTCAAGAATCTGGTAAGATAGGATCCCTGCTCTCCCGTCTGATTGATAAGCGGGTTAGGGTAGTTGGCAAACCGACTATGATTGACCAAAAGAAATACCTTATCGCGGTGTCACCTTTCGAGGATTAAGCCCCCCGTCTCGATCTTAATGGAATCATCGCCCCTCGAAACGGTTTTAAAAGTGCCAAGAGCATCAGCTAACCTTTGGGCTATCAGGTGGTAGCACAGATGGACACTACCGTTTCTGATTCCATAATAAAAATCTTCGCAGGCGCAGAATCCCACCGCGGGTAACACCTGATACTCTCCCCCCTTTCCCCTTACGCTCCACATGATCCTGCTACTGGGATGAAGCACGTACTTGCGCACCCTTTCACTCAAGGCGGCTTCTAGGGCTTTATCGTATCTATCACCAAACGCACCCGAGAGCCTTTTCTCGTGCCTCCTTTGTATCCTACCCGCTTTCTTCACTCCCCGGCACACCAGCTCTAAGAGAACCGTCTCCTTTCCCTGCAAACAGGTGAGAATCTTTAGGGAGTAGAAAAATATTTTGAGGCATCGTGATCAAGCTATTACCCCCACATCCCGCCCTCCTGATCATAAACAGGAAGAAAGCTCTGGTAGTTGCGGATCTTCATCTGGGCTTTGAGTTCACCCTGATCGATAGAGGCATCAACATCCCATCGCAGATGCCCAAGATGCGTGACGAGCTCCTGAACTTGATCGCCGAATATCAACCCAATAACCTCGTTTTCATGGGCGATGTTAAGCATAACGTTCCAAAAATTTCGCTTCAGGAG
>JBHIEI010000045.1:0-9539 GCA_046760555.1 Bathyarchaeia archaeon | reverse complement strand
TTCAACCGCGTGAGCTCGTGCTAGTGCTACGGCCTCTCTTTCCCCTTTACCAAGTCTTGCTCGATTCTCCCAGATCAAGCGAGATTTTCACTAAGAAACTTTTTCAACCAAAATAGACCAAACAGCCAACCTGTCGTACTTTCTCCCGAGCCTGAGCATCTATCATGACAGGGAAATGGTAGGTGGATCTTCATCCCCAACCGATCTTCTATACTTAATATAGTAAGCTTTACTAAGTAATTTAATGAGGGGACTACCGAAGCTGGTGGAAGTCACCCCCGAGGGGAGGATCGTGGCAGCGTTGATCGAGGGCCCCAGAAGTTACAGCGAGCTAAGATCCTTCACGAGGCTGAGCGATCGCTGGCTCTCCATGAAGCTGAGGGAGCTGTCTTCAGCTGGAATAATCGAGCATCATGGGGACAGGTACCGGCTGAAGAACCCCACGAAAATCATCGAAGCTGATCCGGTTTTTTCACAATTCCTACAGAGAGTGACCTCGCACAGAGCAAAGGCGGGATTGATCGCGGAGGAGATAGGCGGTATCGAGCGGGTCGTCGCCGTGATACTGTTCGGATCCGTGGCTAAAGGAGAAGCCACCGAGGAGAGCGACATCGATATGCTGGTGGTTACAGAGGTGGAGATGGAGGACTCGCTGAACGACACGGTTTACGACCTCATGTTCAAGTACGACGTGCCCGTGGAGGCGATCCCGCTAACCTACGACGACCTGATAGTAAACCTCCAGGCCAAGACCGCGTTCTCCTTTGGGTTGCTGGAAGGCTACCAGGTTCTGTATGACCGCGGAGGGGTGGAGACCCTGCTCGCCATCAAAAAGAAGGAGATCCAGGAGAACTGGATCTACGACGAGGAGGCAGGAGCATGGATTCAAAGGAAGCCCACACCTACCTTGAAATCGCCGAGGATCAGCTAAAGGATGCTGAACTAGCCCTCAGGGGGGAGCGATATGCACTCTGCGCCCTCCTCAGCGCCTCGTGTGCCGAGAACGCCGCCTCAGCCCTGATCACGACCCTAGGCGCCAAGCCCAGCAAGAGACACAGGAACTCGCTGGTCCTGAACAGGCTGCTCTTGAGGGCTACCCCGAAGCTGAAACCAGGTCTAAGGGGAATGATCGAATCCCTGAAAGCCCTTGAACCCCACATCACAAAGGCCCGATACCCCATCCGCAGAGGCTTGGAGCTTCTCCCGCCAAGCAGGTTCTACACGAAGGAAATCGCTGAGAAAGCTCTAGCCCAGGCAAAGGACGTGGTAGAGAACGTCAAGCCACTTACCAAAAGTTAGCCAGATGGTCCCACTCCTTAGCCGTGGGAGTGTCAAAGAACGATTTCAGGATCCAACGCGTTACCCATGCTGTGTTATCTTAATGGTAGCATAACGGTAGTACGCAGATACTCGAAATAGTAACGCCCATTGCCGTGCATCAGCTAGCGAAGGAGGGAGTTTGTGGATTCCCACTTTTCGATGAGCTTGGTGATCTTGGCGAGGATCTCCTCGGCTTTACCGAGAACCTCGCCCGCGACCTCGATCGTGTAATACTCTTCGGGTATGAGCTTTTTACCTCCGAACGTAAAGGGATACCTTGATCGGATCATGTGGGCTCCAGCCTCGAGCTCCTTGACCAATTCCAGCACCTCCCTGAACGTCTTCGCTCTTAAAAGCTCGGGTTTTCTAGATTTCGCGGCGTTCATGACAGCCAGTGTCCATCGGTGTCTCTTCGCGGGCCTAGCACCGATCGCTAGGAGGAATGCGTTCACGGCGTTGTCCACGGCCAAACATGCGTTCAAGACCGCGCCCGAATAAAGACCGACATCTTGCTCCCTTCTCGCTGCCCCAAGCTTCTCCTTCGCCGCTTCCATGTAGTCTCCCGCGCCTATCTTTTCAGCCATAGCATCGCCTTCCTATCAAGGGCGTACGTGCTCGTTATCTCTCTACTTTTTTCGGACAGAAGCTCCGTGACCTCACCGCGCTTATCCACGACGACGAGATATCCCACCAAAACGCCAAAGATCATGTTGGGCTCGGCCGCCAACCCAAGCTTAAGCTCCTCTAGGGAAACGACTGTCGCCTCAATGGGCAGATCGTATTTCACCTCCAGATCAATGATCGCGCGACCTATGCCCTGATCTTCGGTATCGACGATGATGAGCAGATCTACGTCGCTTTCCGGATCCGCCTCCAACCTCGCAACCGTCCCAAATAGGGCGACCGCGAGGACCCTCGGTCTCCTTGCGAGCTCCTCCGCCACCCGTACGGCTTTTTCTATCAAGAAATGCGAGTAAACCGTGGGTTTCTCGATAATGCCTCCCGATTCAAGGCCCTCATGACCTAGGGCGTACCTTCTACCTTCAAGAACTACCAGACCGCCTCGCACCAGCTTCCTCAACGTCTTCGACAGCCAAGGTTCACTCAGCCCCGTCTCGTTCCTAAGTTCCGAGAATCGCTTTGGACGGCCCCCCAGCAACGCCGCGATCACCTTAACCTCGGGTCTAAGAACGGCGATAGGTGGCTTTAGCAACTTCTAAATAGTCTACTTAACTAAGTTAAGTATTTTTGCAACCAGCAACCTAGCACAGGGGATGGTCACGCTACCTCAGTTTCTTCGATAGCCTCTCACGACATTTCTAGCAAGGGAATCAGAATCGCTACAAGGAGTAAATTCCTCGGAAAAGATAAGAACGTCAGATTTTTATTCATCGCCTCCCTCAGGGAGTCTCTGCTCCTCACCATCTGGGTTTTGCCGAACTGGTGCTGCAGCAAATACGACGCAGGTCCGAGAGGTCTCTCTCCGTACAGCTTATGCCTTTCGAACATTGGTCGCAACATGTCACATCCTTTGCCTCCCTTGCACGGAGTCGGAGGAAGCCGTCGTGTCGACATGGAACTCTTCTCTCTCACACCATCACGAGGTTTTTCAGGACCCTGACCATAGCCGCGGGATCGCATAGCATGTTCGTGTAGTGGGCATTTGCCAATGGGCAGGCGCAGCTCTTTTCCCTGATAAACTTCCTGATCTCATCGGCTCTTCTAGAGTGCCAGATTCTCCCGAAATCGTAATCCGTCTCCCGAAGATTGCCCATACTCACATCATACCCCAAAACGCAACAGGGCCACACGTCACCATGAGGTGTTATCTGGCAGGACGCGTAGCCGGCGTAACACGGGACAACCTGCCTGTCATCTCGGAGGAGCTTGGTTACCATGTCATAATAAGTCATCCGGAATGCCTGAGTGATTTTCGAAACTGTCGTTCCTGAACGGAGGTAATCACGCCCTACACGGTGCAACAGTTCGTTAATGACACTGGCATAGGCATCGGCGCCGGGGGTTATTCTCTCATTGAGATTAAAGAGCTCGGAACGGTTCTCTGCGATCTCGGTGATGAATGAGTCGGGATTTAGTTGCTTTGCGAAATCGTAGATGTCTAGGATCTTGTCGATGTTATAGTTGGAGATGACGCTGTGAATCCCCACATGGAGGTTCTCGAATCGCTCCTTCAATTTCGTCAGCTTTTGGTACGATGAGAGGAGTTTTTTGAAGTTCCCGTCGATCCCCCGTATATCGTCGTGGTCCTCACCGATCCCGTCCAGAGATATATTCACTATCAGGGTGGTATCGGGGCACCGTAGGAGAACGTCTCTAGTCAGGGCTTTGATTCGGGACGTGAGCAGACCGTTCGTGGCTATATCCATGATGGCGGGACGACAATGATCGTAGAGGGTCTGGCATATCTGTGGGAGATCCCTTCGCATATAAGGTTCCCCCCCACTTATGGTGGCCCAGAAAACCTGCTTCCCAAGGCTCCGAAAGGTCCTTTCGAACTCCTCGGCTGTAAACTCCTCCCGCCTGAGGTCAGGATCCTCCAGGTAATACTTCCAAATGAAACAGGTCTTGCATCGGCTGTTACATGAGTTGGTGACACTGACCGTGACGTTGATGGGCATGGACCTCGGTCTTCCGAGGATCCTATGAAGCTTATACCGTGCCACCCACCAGATTAGGCCTAATCTCGACCTCACTACTCCACCTCGTTGCCCAATTTTTCCTCTCTAACGCCGTTTTGAGGGAGGCGTCTAGATCATCGGCTGTTATCAGGAAAACCCTCTTTCGATCGCTCATCTGCGAATTACAGGCGGTTTAGTCTAACGCATAACTATTGGGTACTCTTGAAAAAGGTTGAGCTAAGGCTGAAGAGCTAAAACTAAAACCAACAACTGACACGAGACGATGGTTTTCCAGCAGTTGTGCCTCAAGGAGAACCAGTGCCCCCTGTGTTGTCGCCTTCTGGAGGTCAAACTGGTGCGAGGGATGGGGACTGTAATATCTAAAGATCTATTTAGATAACGATCTGGAAAAGCGCTTTCGCAAGGCGGCGATGGAATCCTACGGCTACGCCCGGGGTTCCATAAGCAGGGCGGCGGAGGATGCATACGGAGCTGGCTTCTTGAACACGGAGCACTCCCTAAGGGGATCAGGGTCCCGGAGGATCCCGTGGCAGCCATACGGGTATGCTGAGCGGCGTGGGTAAAAGCGGTGTGGAACTCCAACACGAGGCTAGAAGGATCAGAGCTAGAAGGCAGATCACAAACGATGTATCTGATTGACCCTAACGTGTTCTTGGAGCTTGAGCTCGACCAAGAGAGGGCCCATGTGTGTGGATCCTTCCTTGAGAGGGGCCAGAGGGAGGACCTGGAGGCCGTGATCACCGACTTCCAAGTCGATACTGTTGGTCGCCGTCATGGAAAGCTACGGGAAGAGGCCGGAGGATCTTGAGGCGTTCCTGTCATCGCTGGTTGCTTACGAGGGATTGAGGATCTACTTCCTCTCCTTGGCGGATCGCGTGGTAGCCACGAGGCACATGGATAGGCTGGGGCTCGACTTCGACGATGCTCTCACGCATCAGGCCATGAGAAGGCTCGGCGTGACCAAGGTAGTTTCTTACGATGCGCACTTCGATAAAGTTCCTATCAAGAGGGTGAAGCCCTCAGAGATCGCGCAGCACGCCCTTCCACCTGATGGGAATGTGTAGAAGCTTTCGCACGCCCCTCTTCCGTGATCTCTCGCACTCGCCGAAGCCTACACTCATCTGAAGAGTTGCCTAATGAGGCTCTCGCAACTCCTTAGAGCCCTTTCCACGCTGGAGCGGACTTCCCTTGCCAACGCCTCGGATTCCTCAGATGGATGCTCATACGGATACCGGAACCTAGGCCTCCCCCTCGCCAAACTATCCGTGATGCCTGCAATAGCGGGTAGCTCCTTTACAAACCACTGCGGACACTTCTCTTCAACTTCGTGAAGGAAGCGCCCCACCTCATGAACTTTAGGGTAGTCGACTCCAAAGGCCATAAGGACTCCCTTCACGGCGTACTCTAAGCTTTCTTGGAAGTACTTTAACGCACCAGCATAGTCCCCTTCGTCGAAACTTCTAAGTGCGTTATCAAACTCCCTCCTTGCGTTTTTGATCGCCCTTTCGCTTCTTTCCCTATTCGTTGACGACATCAGCTACCCAGGTCTATTTTTATCAGCTCGCCGGGATCCGCTTTCGGTTTCAGAAACCAGCACCACGTCCCATCGGCATACTCAACTCTCCTCGCCCCCAGTGCTTTGAGTTCCTCCTTGAGCTTTGACATCAGCCCATCAAAGAAACCTCCTCTGTCGTAGAGGGTGGCCTTGTGGAGGAGCATGTCTAGGTAAATGGGCTGAAAGACTTGGGCATGGCTTCTCCTTAATGCGACTACGGAGACATCAGGATATCCGTAGAATCCCCGCATCCTAAGCCAGTAGTCGCAGGCTCTGTACTCCCATGTAGACTTGAATAACGTGAATAGTTCCTGCTCTCTAGCCCAGAGATCCCTCACACCATCCTCGACTACGTAGAGTAGATCCACGTCACTTCTCCCCAGCTTAAAGGTATCTTTCACCAACGATCCGTAGAGTACGACCGAGATAAGCACCTCGCCAAGTTCCTTGGAGAAGATTTCAATGAGCCTCCTAAGCGAGACCCTCATCCATTCGTATTTCACCTTAGCGAGATCCTTCTCCCGGAGCCCCTCAACCTTCGGCCTCCCCTCGATATCAGCGACTTTAAAGATGAGATTAAAGCCCTCGTCGGTGATTCTATAAAGTGTACCGGCTTTTTCCATCAGGTGCGAGGCTCGTAGCTCCATCACCCTCTTCGCCAGCGTCCTGGTATTCCCTACGACCTCATTTAGGTCCTTGAATCTGCCCTCGCCAACGGAAAGTCGACGAAGGATATCCAAGGTCCCCTTAAGGGATATGACCTCAAGCCCGCTTGACACTATACTTTAGTAAAGCAAATACAAATAAGTCTTAGGAAGGGATTGAGACCTACGATGACATCACTTTCTTCCTCAGAAACGTGTGGTGCCGCATACCTCTAATGCCCAAATTTCGACTCTCTCAAATACACTTCTCCATGGGTCTCTGCACTCGCCGAGTTGTCCGAGTGGAATTCCGTTAGTTCCCCGATCCAAAGCATCGCTCACGTTTTGGACCCCTTTGCGAGTTTTCTCACGATCTCTTCAGCCTCACCGAGGAACGCCTCTGCCTCTTTTAGAACCCTTCCAGCCTCCTTCTCGCTGATCTCGGCGTGAACCTCGTAATCGCTATCCTCCCGATCCTCCTTGGCCACGGAAAGCGCTCTCCCCAATGAGGCGTCAACCTCCCCCGTCATCACAAAGTACTTCCCGAACCCCGAAACCACGCCGCCATGGGTCCTAGGCGACGAGCCCTTCAGTAATAAGCACGCTTTCGCCGCGTGGTACATGGCGTAGTACGACCTGCTTACGGAATCCTCGTAGTAATGCTCCGCCAAGAGCTTCTTAGCCGCATCCAGCTTAATCCGCGCCTTGCGAAGGTGAGCACGGGCTTCTTCCTCGCTAGACCGGGATGCCGTGCTCGGACACCTCCCTTACGAAAGAGCTCCCTCGCTCGGCCAGCTCCCTGAACTCATCCTCCCGTAGCACCTTGATCGAGATGTGGCGTTCGAGTCCAAAGGCGATGGGCATAACCTCCTTGACGAACTTTCTCCTCCAATCGCTTCCATCGCCATCCCTCACGAGTACCAACAGGTCGATGTCGCTTTCCTCGGTGGCTTCTCCCTTGGCCACGGACCCAAATAGGGTTATCCTGGAGATCGATCTTCCATATCTGGCGGTCAAGATGGACGCGGCTGTCTTCGCAAGAGTTAGGAGCTCTGTCTGAAGCCTTGTTTTCTCCTCGGCTCCACTTAGCTTTGTCTTTTCGATCAGGGAACGAACGGCATCTCGCAGTGCCTCGTTTCGACTGTTATACATCCCACTCTTCACCAATTCATCGATGGCATTGGTTAGGGAGTCGCTCAGCTTAACTGGAACTACCTTCATCCATTTTGATATACCTTGGTATATAAATAGTATACGAGCTAAAACACTGATCCAAAAGGTCTGAATTCTATTAAGGAAGGATGTGGTGTCCCTATCCCCGACAAGGTTAAAGCCCTACGCCCAACCGATTCAAGATTCGCTCCGTAATCTCCTTAGCTCTTCTAGTGTTTGTAAGTGCATTAACTGCATGCTTCTCCTTATAAGTGTCGCTCGGAGTCGAACCCACACCCGGTTCGCCGTAGCTTGATCTACCGTGTTCGGGGGCTATTTCTCGAACTATAGCGGCAAGCTCTTCAGCTATTTCTTTGGCAGCGCCGGAAACTTGCCAACCAATTCACACACTCGCCCGGACGGGTCGTGGCCGTATAGATACCTTCTCCTTGCTACCGGATCATCGATTCCACACCCATCATGGAGAATAAGCAAGTCCACATCGCTCCTATCCTGAGCCTCTCCCCTAGCCCTTGATCCAAATAGTAGAAATGCCTTTATGTGTGGCTCTCTGATGTGGTAGAGTTTATCCATCAACAGGCGTATATCCTTGTCGACCCTTGGTGATGGCATTAGCCTTCACATGGTAACGACTTTTCGGTCTTGGTTTTTAACTTTCTAGTGAACGAAGTCCCTCTTTGGGTAATACATCGCGTTTGCCTAAGCTCTCCATGGATCCTGTTAAGCTGAACAAACACCTCTTCGGCAAGATCCCCGACTTCTCTTACTCGGCAACTTCATCCGCCCCTAAGTACCCCAATGCTCTGCATGGCTGGGATCGTTCGCCAATCTTCGGATTATACACGGCTGATTGTGTTTAAATATATGTTTAAATATAACTAGTGCCTTGACCAAGACCATATCGATCAGGGATGAGGTCTACAGGAAGCTGATGGCGATCAAGCGTGAGAATGAGAGCTTTAGCGAGCTGTTTGAGAGGCTCGCCGAGGGCATGGATCCCCTAGAGACGCTGAGGAGACTTAGAGGCTGCGTCGAGTTCGAAGAAAAGAAGGAGATGATCTCCGAGATGTATTCGGCGAGGGGGGAGCGTAGGTATGATACTCTTGGACACCGACGTTCTGATCGAGATCTTCGATAGGAGATCGGAGAAGGGCGATGAGGCTCTGGGGAGGATTCTCAAGAGCGGCGAAGACATAGCCACTACCTCGATAAACCTTCATGAGATTCTGTACGGCCTCAAGAAGTATGCGAGACCGGTGAAGGAGGTCTTACTTCTTCCCGTGCTCGACTACACAAAGAGGGATGCCGGGCTATCCGCCGAAATAGAGCTGAAGGCGGAGAAACAAGGAACCGCCGTACGTAGAACCGATGCCATGATAGCTGCCATCGCCTTAAACCGAGGGGCAGCCCTCTACACGTTCGATCTGAGACACTTCCTGCCACTCAAGCCTCTCGGCCTCAGGCTCTTTCCTCAACAAGGCCATACTCGAAATCAGGAAAAGTAAAGGCCCTTTATCCTGGCGTAGCAAACTAGTGCTGCTCATGGCGTTTCTATCAGCCCCAGAAAAGGGATCATAATTAGCCTACGACGAGCTCTTCTTCGCTAAAGCCTGAACCATTGACGGGGTCACCGTGCTGGCGTTCAGTATCTCCAAGAATAGGGGCCTTCCCTCCTCGCTCACGTGCACGATCACGTCTCCCATTTCCTCAGCACGGGACAAACGACCCTTCTAGAGATGATCACGGTTGGCACGTCGGCCTCTGGGGTCGTACCGCACCCTATAGACCATATCTCCTCCTCTCCACGGGACAGAAGGTGACAACGGCTATAATGCCCTTGCGTACCTCGGGACTTACTCGAATGGCGTACTTCTCGTTCAGAGGCTTGATGACTAGAAATTGCTCCCCTTTCTCATCAACCCTGGCTGGTCTTCGAATGGCATCGGCGATGGTTTCCCTGTCGACCTCGAACCCGTAAGCACTCTACTTTGACAGAACCGATAAAAGTCACACCGCATTGCATGGTATAGTTGATCATTTTTCTCCCACGATTTGTGGGATGTCGTCCTCGCTGAAATCATCACACGATCGTCTCGACTCTTGGAATTTAGGCGTAGCTACATGGTACGAGCCAGTTATACGTCGGTATAACGATCGAAACTACTGGGTGCCGATTCTAAGACCTCA
>JBHIEI010000044.1:0-9586 GCA_046760555.1 Bathyarchaeia archaeon | reverse complement strand
CTCCCTTCACAGGATGTCCATCATGGCCCACAGGGTTTGGGTTCTGCCCTACAACACCCTTCGCCTCCATCTATCCGTGTGCCCCCCATACAACGCTGATTTTGATGGGGACGAGATGAACCTTCACATACCTCAAAGTGATGAGGCACGAGCGGAGGCCAAGCTCCTCATGATGGTGCAGGACCAGATCCTATCCCCACGATACGGCGCGCCGATCATAGGAGCCACGAGAGACTACATCACCGCGATCTACCTGCTAACCAGAGGGGAGACCCGACTGACAAAACCCGAGGTCTGTAGACTGCTGCTGGCGGCCGGTTTTGATGGTAAGATACCTCGACCTGCCATCAAAAGACCCAAGCCGCTGTGGACGGGGAAACAGATCTTCAGTCTGTTCCTCCCGAAGGACTTCAACTATGTGGGCAGATCGAGTGTGTGCATAAGCCACCGTGAGTGCAAGCTCGACAGGTGCCCCCTCGACGCCTACGTCGTGGTCGTAAACGGTGAGCTGAGGAGGGGTGTTATCGATAAGAATTCGATAGGAGCCGAGCGAGCGGAGGGGATCTATCATAGGCTGGTCAAGGATTATGGCACTGATTTCGGCCGGTCGTTCCTGAACTCGATTTGTCGCCTCCTGAATGAGTTCATAGTGATGAGGGGGTTCTCGTTCTCCCTCTCCGAGCTCGACCTAGATAGGGCGGTCGAGAGTAAGATCAGGCGAATACTGTCGAAGCACAGGAAGCGAGTACAGGATCTGGTCGAGGATTACAAGGTTGGAAGATTGGAGAAGCTACCTGGGAAGGAACTGGAAGAGTCTCTCGAGATATACGTGATGAACGAGCTGGCCAAGGCGAGGGATGCCTCTGGGAAAATCGCCTACGAGAGCCTCGGTATGGACAACTCGGGTACCATCATGATCCGCACAGGGGCTCGTGGAACTGCGATGAATATCACCCAGATGACCTCCTGCATAGGTCAGCAGTCGATCCGGGGTGGGAGGATTCTACGGGGTTACAGGGGGCGATCGTTGTCACACTTCCGGACCGGTGACCCCAGACCCGAGGCGAGGGGATTTATCGCCTCTAGCTATAGAAGTGGGCTAAATCCCATTGAATTCTTCTTCCATGCCGTCGGGGGGCGAGAGGGGCTGGTGGACACCGCGGTGAGAACCCAACAGAGCGGCTACATGCAACGAAGGCTGGTGAATGCCCTCGAGCACCTTCACGTCGACTACGATGGGACCCTGAGATCGTCGGACGGGGATATCGTCCAATTCGTATATGGGGAGGATGGTGTGGATCCCGCCAAGAGCGACCACGGCAAAGCCGTAAACGTCCAGAAGGTGATCGAGATGGTCAAATTCGTCGATAAGGGTCGACCGGCGCCAGCTACGTTCATCCGAGAAAGCGTTGGGAAGGTAAGAGAGAGGCTCACCCCCAGCCTATCCAAGGTACTGGAGAGGAGGCTCTTAGGCTCAGGTCTCTCCAGATCTGGGATCAGAAAGGCGATCCGAAAGGTCGTGGAGAGCTACAGGGGGTCGCTTATCGAGCCGGGGGAGGCAGTAGGCATCGTTGCCGCTCAGTCCATCGGGGAGCCGGGAACTCAGATGACGCTCAGAACCTTTCACTACGCGGGTGTGAGGGAAAGGAACGTTACGCTGGGACTACCGCGCATAATTGAGATCGTCGATGCCAGAAAGGAGCCCTCAACTCCAGTGATGACCATCCACCTTGACAGGGAGCATCGAGGTAGTAAGGAAAAGGCCGAGGAGATCGCTCGGATGATAACCCCTACCACATTGGGCGAGGTGGCTTCGATTTCGGTCGATCTGGGGAGGGGTCTCGTCGACGTAAAGGTTGACCGCAAATCCCTGGCCGAAACCCATATGTCTCTGGGCGAGGTGAGGGATGCTCTAAGCTCCATGGATTGTGAGGTTGAGAAGGCGGGGGCTTACAGGCTCCTGCTGAAGTTCCCCAGTAAGATTGCACTCGAGAAGGTGGGCAGCAAACTCTACCAGATGAAGGTAAAGGGCGTTCCGAATATAAGTAGAGCCATCGTGGCTTTCGAGGGTAATGAGTGGGTGGTGTATACGGATGGGTCCAATCTCGTCGAGATATTGAGAGTGGAGGGAGTTGATCCAACCAGGATATACACCAATAATATCGAGGAGATCGGACAGGTTCTTGGCATAGAGGCAGCGAGAAACGCCATCATAAGGGAACTTCAATCGGTTCTAGAGGAGCAGGGGCTCGATGTGGACATTAGACACATCATGCTGGTGGCCGATGCAATGACCGCCAAGGGGGCCGTTGAGCAGATAGGGCGCCACGGGCTCAGCGGACGGAAGGAGAGCATCCTCGCAAAGGCCGCGTTCGAGATAACCGTCCCCACGATAACCGAGGCCGCTCTCAAGGGGAAGGTGGATCCCCTGAAGGGTGTCACCGAGAATGTCATAGTGGGGCAGTCTATACCCATAGGAACCGGGATGGTGGATTTGTACATGAGGTCTGGTAGGTGATGGATGTCGGCAGATCCATCCAGATGGCCATAGAGACCGGGAAGGTGGTTATAGGATCCAACAGGATCGTCAAGGATACGAGGCTCGGCAAGCTCAAGTTGATAATTCTATCCTCCGATTGCCCAGAAGACCGTGGAGACGAGATACGCCATCTGGCAAGCCTCTCCATGATCCCCATCTACACGTTCGAGGGCTCAAGCGTGCATCTGGGAACCGTTTGCGGAAAGCTCTTTAGGGTGGCCGCACTAGGGATCAAGGATCCAGGCACATCCAAGATCTTGGAATTGAGAGAGAGTTGTCAGGAAAAGGAATCCGGATAGGCAAGGAGGAGATTGAGCACATCACCCTTTTTGAGGGGATAACTAGGGCGACGGTAAGGGATTGTGTGCTGGATGAGAAAAGAGACCGAGTGATCTTAGTGGTCAAGAAAGGACACATGGGCCTGGCCATCGGCCATCACGGGTCCAATCTTAAGAAGCTGCAGAGTATGACGGGGAAACAGTATGAGGTGGTCGAGCACTCCGACGATCCCGTGACCTTCCTCAAGGGTATTCTCAGGCCAGTGGAACCGAGGGAGATCAGGATATTGGAAAATTCACCCAAGGGGAAGATCGCCACCATCATTGTGGGGCCCAAGGACAGAGCGATCACCATAGGGAGGAGGGGCAAAAATATAGAGAAGATCTCGCTCCTTACGAGGCGCTACTTCGGTATCGATAAGGTTAGGGTTATAGCGTCCTAGTTATCTGGTTGGTTTCTCCTTCTTTCCGAGCAGCAGGTCTTTGAGGGGGACACCGTTGACCGTCAAGACCTGATAGCGCACGCCCGGAATGTCTCCCATGGACTTGGACATCGGTCCACCAATTCCGGTTATAAGAACCTCGTCGTGTTCATCTACAAAATTCAGCGCCCCGTCGCCAGGACAGAAGGCGGTCACCACCTTACCCGTGCCGATCAGTTGGCATCTCACGCACTTCCTGATCGCGCTATTTGGCTGTCTGGATTCAACCCCAACCTTCCTCAGTACGATGGCTCTGGCCATGGGGGCCTTCCCCAGAGGACTCGTTTTCTCCTTTAGGTTGAGCTTGCGAATGCGATAGGCTCGATCGCCCCACCTGAACCGTCTCCTCTTCTCCTTCAGCCTTCTCGCCGCGAACAGGCCCCTGGGCTTTTTCGCCATGCTCGCTCAACTAAGAGCTCGCGGTTAAATATATTTGGTAGAACTCGTCCAACGATAGTGGCGTTGAGCACAAAGCTGTTTGGGAAATGGGAATTCGAGGGGGTTGAGGTAAGGGACCCTGGACTGAGGCGGTACATATCCATCGGACCGATAGCCAGCCCACACAGTAAGGGGACACACGAACACAGGAGATTTAGGAAGTCCGATCTCTCGATCATCGATCGCCTGATCGGCAAGGTCATGCTCGGAGGGGGGAGAAGCTCCGGGAAGAAGACCAAGGCCACCAGCGTCGTGAGAAACTCGTTTGAGCTCGTCGGTCTAAAGACCAAGAGAAACCCCATCCAAGTACTGGTGGACGCCATCGAGAACTCTGCACCGTGCGAGGACACGACCAGGGTGAGCCATGGGGGGGCAGTTTATTTCCTTGCCGTTGATGTATCGCCCCAGCGAAGGGTAGACCTCGCTCTTCGCTTCATAACGGAGGGTGCTCGAAAAAAGGGATTCAAAAACCGCCAAGCCCTGGAAGAGGCTCTAGCCCGAGAGCTCATAGCAGCCGCCAACAACGACTCTAACAGGAGCTACGCTGTTCAAAAGCGCAACGAGATTGAAAGGATCGCTCTAGCCTCACGGTAGTTCTCGTTTTTGGTCTCCCCACGAAAAAACCAAAATACTTTCTGTTAGGTCTCTCTTCTACCCTCCATGTCGTTGCCCCAGGATCTTTAAAAACCGTTCTCGCCAGCAGGGATCGAAGGTATCTGTTCGCCAGAAGGAAGAGGAGTGTGGGTAGAATCGACAGGCTGCTAAGCAGCATAGCCCCTGATGGGGAGGGCTTCATGGTAACGAGAACAAGGCTTGGCAGCGTGTTAAGCCATGTGGAGGTGATCAACGATGGGGGCCGCCAGCTGGCTCCAATAGTCTCTATACGCCCTATTGCTCTCTTAAGGGGACGTAGAGACGGAGTTGGCAAAAAAGTTGAGCGCGCTCAATGCCCATTGGCTGGTTGATTCCGGCAGGATAGAACAGAGATACTTTTTATTTATCCCCATAATATTCAGAGATCAAATTGAGCGCGCCAAAAAAGCCACACCTGAACCTGGTGATCATCGGCCATGTCGATCATGGCAAATCGACAACCGTAGGTCATCTTTTTTACAAGACCAGTACAATCACCGATCGACAGATAAAGGAATTCGAGGAAAAGGCCAAGGAGATCGGTAAGGAGACCTTCAAGTTCGCCTGGGTCCTGGATAAACTGAAGGAGGAACGGGAACGAGGATTAACCATCGACCTCGCTTTCTGGAAGTTTGAGACCGAAAAATATTTCTTCACGGTGATCGATGCCCCTGGCCATAGGGACTTTGTGAAGAACATGATCACCGGCGCCAGCCAGGCGGATGCAGCGCTCCTCTTCGTCTCGGCCAAGGAGGGCGAGTTCGAGGCGGGCATAAGTGAGAAGGGGCAGACAAGAGAGCACTCCTTCCTCGCCAAGACCTTAGGGATCGATCAGTTGGTTGTTGCCGTGAACAAGATGGACACCGTAAACTGGTCTAAGGATCGCTTCGAAGACGTCAAGAACGAGACGCTGAGGCTCCTCAAGCTAGTAGGCTTCGACGTGAAGAAGGTCCCTGTGGTCCCAGTCTCTGGTTGGACTGGGGACAACCTCACCGAGATCAGCAATAACATGCCTTGGTATAAGGGTCCCACTCTCTTAAGTGCGTTCGATGAATTCGTCCTACCGGAGAAGCCCATCAAAAAACCGCTGAGGATACCCGTCCAAGATGTCTACTCCATCGCCGGGGTTGGAACTGTGCCCGTGGGTAGGGTGGAGACGGGTGTCTTAAGACCCGGCGATAACCTGATCTTCCTGCCCTCGGGGGCAAAGGGCGAGGTGAAGTCCATAGAGACTCACCACACCAACATACCTCAGGCTGTACCCGGAGACAACATAGGATTCAATGTGAGGGGCATCTCTAGAAAGGATGTGAAGAGGGGGGATGTTGCCGTTAAGGCCGGAGAAACACTGCCACCGATCGCAACGGAGTTCTTGGGCCGCATCATCGTCATTTATCACCCGACGGCACTCGCTGAGGGCTACACCCCGGTTCTTCACGCCCATACTTCCCACATCCCATGCAGGTTCGCGGAGCTGATATCGAAGATCGACCCGAGAACAGCCCAGCAAATCGAGGATCACCCCAAGTACCTCAAGTCCGGAGACAGCGCCATCGTACGATTCGAGCCGCTCATGCCGGTCGTGGTTGAGAAGTTCTCGGACATGCCCCAGCTGGGTAGGTTCGCCATTCGTGACATGGGATCCACGGTGGCGGCGGGCATCGTAACGGACATCACCAAGACCGCCAAGTAGTCTTTTATCTAGAGGTCCGCTCCAATCTTTGGATGGCGAGGAGAGCTAGGATTAGGCTCACGAGCACCGACTACAAGAAGCTCGAGGAGGTATGCGGTGAGATAAGGGACATCTCCAAGAAGGCAGGGGTGAAGATGTCCGGACCAATCCCTCTCCCCACCAAACGTTTGGTCGTGCCCGTTAGAAAAACCCCCTGTGGAGACGGTACTAGCACCTGGGACAAGTACGAGCTCAGGATACATAAGCGGCTCATCGACATAGACGCCAGCGATAGGGTCATGCACAGGATTATGCGTGCGCGGGTCCCAAGTGACGTCTATATCGAGATCGAGCTGAGATAGATCGCGAAGTATCGCCTAAATCCTGGATCTCACCTGCCCCTGTCAGGATCCCAGATCAGAAAAGGGCTTCTATCTCCGCAACTCAATAACTAAGAGGGCCGGGGTAGCCAAGTCTGGACAAAGGCGCGGGTCTTGAAAACCCGTGACCCCTCTGGGTCGCAGGGGTTCAAATCCCCTCCCCGGCGCATTTTGCTAAGCGCCGCTGACGGCTATTATCCTAAAGGTCTCCTTCTCCCTGAGAACCTCCTCCCAGGTGAACTCGCTTACCTCGTCCACGTCAAGATTGGTGATGAGCTTTTGGAGAACGCGGTCTATCGTCCCATCCCACCTATACACTATGAGCAGCAGATACGCCCTCTTGATTGGCTTATCGCTCACGTTTCTGATCTTACCGCGGAGATCCGCCCCCTTAACCTCAATATCGTAGACCTCCAGATCCTCACCGATCGAAAGCTTGGCAACTGCCTGTTTCTCGAGCTGTGAGTGTAGGTTGGAAGCCTCGAGGTACACGCCGAACGACAACGCTAAGACGATGATGACCATCACGGAGAGAGCGATCTCCAGGGTGGTCATCTGCTTTAGGATGGAGACCATCTCGATCCTTAATATGGTTTCACGCCATCTTTAAGCCTGTTTCTACTCGATGGGCTTAATGACGACGGACTCGCTGTACGTTTTCACGGTTATTCTGCCTCGGCGCTCCCTCCAAGCGATGGCGTATTCCTCGGCCGCCCGTTCGTCCGATTCGTAACGACCGCCGAGCCGTTTGTGGTCTACGAAATGACCGATCTCGTGGGGCAGGGTCTCCCACAGGGTTTTGGATCTTATACCCTCCTCGGTGAACCTCTCAATTATCTCATGCTTACCACGACGACCCCTATTGACGAGGTACCTCCCCCTCACTTGGAGCGGGTAGATCCTAATCCCCTTCTCCTCCTCAAGATACTGACCGTATAGCCCCAGATCTTGGGCCACTGGCGTACGGGGGGAAAGTAATACGTGGCGGAGCCCTTCCAAGTCCTCCCTCGGAAACCTTGCCAACATACGACAAACCTCTTCAGGAGTTACCGGATACCGTTGCCCCTCGTCAGGCTCGATCTTGTTGATGGATATCTTCAGATCCTTGAAAAGGCATGCACCGTAATCGTGGCACCTACCGTCCCTAACAACCTCTTCCTCAACGACATAACGGCATGCCCCCTCCTCCCGCCTGCCAATCACGGATATCAGATTCTTCAGCGCCTTAGCGATCCTCGAGAGGGGGTCGGTCATTTCATCCATCGATTAAACACGAATGGTTCTGGTCCATTCCGCCCACGAATGAAAAGAGAATCGCTACTTTACGTAGCGCTTTGAAAGAGCCCTCCAGGCAAACGCGGTGGTAAGGGTCGCGGTCAAGAGAAATCCCCCTATCAAAGCGAAGGGCAAGATGGGCAGTTTGTAAGCCTCGAGATCCGCGATGAGCAGGGACCAGATGGCGATAACTATCAGGAGTACCACCGTTCCGAGTTGGGCTCCCCACTTTTTGGCCCTTCGTAGACCAAAACCCGCCAAGACACCAGCGGCACCAGATACGAAGACAAATTCCTCAAAGAACTCGTTGGACAAAACCCTTTGCAAAACATCCAAGGCCATTTGATAGCCCAAGATCCTCGATACGAGAAGAGCCAACCCTCCCAACAAAGCTCCCAGCGTCCCGAAGCTCAACAGTAATACGGATGCCGATCTGACGAAGAGGGGAATTTGCACCGACTTCACCACGGGAACAGGAGCAAGCGGAGGGGGGCTAACCTCGTAGGTGGGACGTGGAGGTGCGGACGGAGGTGGCGGAATACCTGGTAGTGGAGAAGGATATTCCTCTGCACGGGTGCTTAAATAGGCACCACAGTTTGGACAAAAGGCCCCCTCAGGAGGTACCTCCTTTCCGCATTTCGTGCAGTACGGCACCTTACCAGATCAAGTGCCTGTATATTTGAAATTATATCCAGAGCCCGAGATACGAATTCACGACGAGCCATTCTGACCCAGGGATTACGAAACTAACGTACGGTGACCATGGTCACCGTGGATCTCACCTTGTCTAGGCGTCGGATGCTATTCCAAACTATCCTGTTCAGTTCATCCATGTCCTTCGTCTCCAGTATGGCTATGAGGTCGTAAACACCGTATAGCTTGTATGCCTCTATGATCTGCTCTATCCTTTTAAGCTCGTTGAGGATCTCGTCCTCACCTCCGACCTCGGCGCTAATTAGGATGAATGCCTTGGGCACCTCACCTCTAGAAGTATTTCCAGCTCAAAAATGAAATGGATGCCTAACCTTTTGGATGGGGGTCAGAACGGAGAATCAAAAGCGGGTCCGGAGGGATTCGAACCCCCGACCTCAGGCTTAGGAGGCCTACACCTCACTCTGTGCCCTATCCAAGCTAGGCTACGGACCCTGAACAACTTAACATCCTTTTTACATTTTTAATTAGAACTAAAGTCATGCCGTATCAACCCCCGAGAGGAACATTCGACGTTCTCCCTAGGGAGATGGTTGGGAGAAACATCGTCATCGAGAAGATCCGTGGGGTAATCGAGAAATATGGTTATGAGCCCATGGATACACCGGCCTTCGAGAGCTGGCGGCTGCTCGAGGTAAAGTGTGGGGAGGACATAAAGGAGCAGATCTACCGATTCGAGGACAAGAAAGGTAGGGAATTAGGGCTCAGATACGATCTAACCGTTCCACTGGCTCGGGTCATCGCGAGCAATCCTCAGTTGCCGAAGCCGTTCAAGCGATATTCCATCTCTAGGGTATGGAGGTACGAGAAGCCCACAGCGTCTCGGCGACGTGAATTTTTACAATGCGACGCCGACATTGTCGGTAGCTCCGAGCCACTATCCGACGCTGAGGTCATCGCTCTAGGCGCCGAGTGTCTGAAGACACTTGGACTGGCGACCCTTCTCGTAAGGCTGAACAACAGAAAGGTTCTGGAAGGTCTGCTGGAGCTGGCGAAGATCGACGCGAAGAAGAAACTGGATGTCTTCAGAGCCATGGACAAACTGGCTAAGATAGGACGGAATGGAGTGCTAGAAGAGCTCCGAAGGATAGGCGTTCCAGCCCTCCCATCCAGAAGACTGCTCGACCTGATGGGTAAGCGTGGCGAACCAACAGAGGTGTTGACACACGCGAGGCGCC
>JBHIEI010000043.1:0-9778 GCA_046760555.1 Bathyarchaeia archaeon | reverse complement strand
TGTTACGATTTATAACGATGGCTCTCAGACTATTCTATACCATCATTTGCCGTGGTTAGAATGGTCAGAGAAGCTCTAAGAAGACTCAAGATCGATGAGTTAAGCACCGATATCGGAGTCGTCAAGGGTCTTCAGATTAGCGTGGGTCGGGTCGTTGAGGAGGTTTGGTCCGCGGCGATGGGGCCAACTCCATTTCCGTCTGTTGCGGACTTAAGGAGATGGGATCTTAGATTACTCCAACGATACAAACCCCTGTATGTCCCCTCCATGGACATCTGTTCGTTCTGTACCTTTGGGAAGTGCGACCTCACTAGGGGCAAGAGGGGTGCCTGTGGAATCGACATACAGGGTCAACAGGCGAGGCTTGCTCTTTTCACGGCCACAATCGGAGCCGCCTGCCACGGGACTCACGCCAGAGATTTGGTTGGGCATCTCATCCGAAAGTTTGGACGGGACCATCCTATCGACCTCGGCACCAACATCGAGGTAGAGGCGCCGATCATTCGGACCGTTTGTGGTATTCGCCCTCGGGTGATAGGGGACCTGGAAGTAGTTCTGGACTACAACGAGAGGCAGATTTCTCACCTACTCGCGGCAAACGCTGTTGGGCAGGAGGGAGAGCCACTCGACTTCGAGTCGAAGACACTCCACGCAGGTATGATCGATAATCTGGCTATGGAAGTCGCCGACATTGCCCAGGTGGTGACCTACAGATATCCCAAGGGGGATCCAAATGCCCCCTTTGCCGATCTGGGGTTTGGAACGGTTGACGTTACCAAGCCCGTGGTCATGTGCGTCGGTCACAACGTAGCTCCGGGTGCCGAGATCATCGGTTACCTTCACGAGAACGAGCTTGACGGAAGCGTTGAGGTCTGTGGTCTGTGCTGTACAGCTCACGACATCACAAGAGAGTCGGAGCACGCCAAGATAATCGGCCCGGTCTCGCAGCAGCTTCGCTTCATCCGATCGGGTGTCCCCGATGTTCTGGTCCTCAGCGACCAATGCATAAGAACGGACTCGCTCATCGAGGCGCGGAAGGTCAAGTCCGCCGTGATCACGACCTCCGATAAGGTATGCCTCGGACTGCCCGACAGGACGACCGATACTGTTGAGGATATCGTGAAAGATTTGGCGTTCGGTAGCTCACCCGGAGCCCTCATCCTTGATCCCGTGAAGGTGGGCGCAGTCGCCTCCAGTCTCGCCATCCAGCTGGCCCCGAGAAGGGGAAAGTATAAGGCCATCCCGAGCAGGGCCGGCATCATCGAGCTGGCAAAGACCTGCACCGAGTGTAGGAGGTGCAGGAGAGCATGTCCCCACGACCTTCCAATCGATGAGGCGACGATCGAGGCAGCCCATGGGAACCTCGTTCCGCTCGTCAACCTCTACGACCACTGCATTGCGTGTGCCCTATGCGAGGGTGAGTGCCCAGAGAACATCCCTCTGGTTAGTCTGATGGTGGGGGCTGCTGAGAGGATGCTCAAGGAGGAGAGATACCGAATTCGGGTCGGTCGCGGTCCCATACTCGACACGGAGATAAGGAAGGTGGGCTCGCCCATCGTTCTGGGGGTGATCCCCGGGGTCATCGGTTTCGTTGGATGCGCCAACTTTCCACACGGCGGAAGGGAGGTCGCAGAGATGTGTGAGGAATTCCTCAAGCGGAAGTACATCGTCGTCTCCTCCGGATGCTCCGCCATGGCGATCGCCAGCTACCGGAACGCCGATGGGAAGACACTCTACGAGGCGTATCCGGGTTCGTTCGATGCGGGCGGCTTAGCCAATACCGGATCGTGTGTATCCAATTCACACATCATTGGATCGGCGATAAAGATCGCATCCATCTTCGCGAGGAGGAATCTGAGGGGCAACTACGAGGAGATTGCCGATTACATCCTGAATAGGGTTGGGGTCACGGCCATCGCTTGGGGCACGATGTCCCAGAAAGCCTTTGCCATCGCGGCTGGAGCCAACAGGTTCGGTATCCCGGTAGTCATCGGACCTCAAGGACTGAAGTATGGACGGCTTCTCGTAGGGAGGAACGATCGCAGGAGAGACTGGTACGCATACGATGCTAGATCCGGCGAGGAGCACTACGTGGGACCCGCGCCTGAAAACCTCTATTATGCAGCCGAGACGAAGGAGGAGGTCATGGTGACGGCGGCCAAACTGTGTATGAGGCCCAATGACACGACCAAGGGAAGGGCCATCAAGCTGACCAACTACATCGGTCTGCACAGGCGATTCTACGGCACCTTGCCCGCTGACATCCACCTATTCGTCCGCACCATGGCCGACATCCCCATCACGATAAAGCCCGATATCGTTAGGACTCTAAAGAGGCGGAAGTGGAAACCCAGTAGAGTCATCGATCCCACGCTTCTCCCAAGACTTACCAGAAGGCGGGGATGATGGCATTACCTTGGCAGATCCCCAACATACCTGGTCCGATGAGGGCCTCGGTTGTAAAGGGACCCGGTGCACTCATCCCGATAATCAGGAGGGCGCAGAGAATCGTCCTGGTAATCGGCCACACGGCAAATGAAACCGAAGTTGATAAGGGGAAAATGGTCGTGGAATACGCCCTGGAATTAGCTAGGGCAGGAAAGATGGATCTGGTGGCTACTGCGCACGCCGTAAAGGAGGTGCGGGAGAGGGGTTTCAGGGCAGCAACCTCGATGTCCCTCGTGGATGTCGTTCAGAGACTGGGGGACCCTGGCTGGATGGGCATCGATGGAGGGGGAAACTATGATCTTGCCATTTTCACGGGGATCCCTTATGCTACGCTCTCCCAGGCGTTATCGTTTCTGAAACACTTTGCCCCTCACGTTAAGACCGTTTCGATCGACCCCTTCTATCAGCCGAACGCCAATTGGTCCCTCCCGAATCTCGATTATTCCTGGTGGGGTAAGTATTTGAGACAGGTGATCTCCGATCTGAGGAAGTAGCGACGATGTTCGAAGATATTCCCGTGGAAGTCAGCGTAGAGCACGAGGGTGAGCGAATACGGAGGATAGACACGCGGGTGGAGTTCGGAGGCCCGAAGGTGAGGCAAAAGTTCGAGCTGGCCCGGGTAAGAAAGGTCGACGAGGTCGAGGATGGAAAAGTCACGGT
Organism: Bathyarchaeia archaeon; assembly: GCA_046760555.1. Classification (GTDB taxonomy): domain Archaea; phylum Thermoproteota; class Bathyarchaeia; order JBHIEI01; family JBHIEI01; genus JBHIEI01. The sequence continues at coordinate 6,670 of JBHIEI010000043.1, read as the reverse complement.
GATCGGCCCCGATATCAAGGACATGGAGGAGGGGTCTAGCCAACCCATCGGGATCATCGTGGATGTGGCTGGAAAGAAGTTGACGAAGGATCTGGAAAGCGTCCTAGAGAGGAGGATCCACGCTTACATCAATTACATCGAGGGTTTCATGCACCTAGCACAGTGCATCGACGTATGGTTGAGAATCAGTAAATCGGCTTTCGAGAAGGGACTGGACTCCTTCACGTACGTCGGGAAGGTTCTAGAGCGACTCTATAAGTCGGATCTTCCCATAGTCGAGAAGGTTCAGACGACCTTCATCACGGATCCTCTCGAGATCGAAAAGGAGATCCCCACAGCGATTAGGACACACGAGGAGCGTGATGCGAGAGCTCGTGGGCTAACGGAAGAGGAGGTCGAAGCGTTCTATGGATGCACGCTGTGCCAATCATTCGCGCCAACCCACGTGTGTGTAATAACCCCCGAGCGGTTCTCAGCATGCGGTTCCATAAGCTGGTTCGATGCAAAGGCTTCCGCGAAGGTTGACCCCAATGGTCCGAACTTTAAAATTGCGAAGGGCGAGTGCCTCGACCCCCTCAGGGGGGAGTGGGGCGGGGTTAACGACGCGATCAAGAGGAAGTCCATGGTTACGATCTTCAAGGTCTATTTACACAGCATCTTCGGGCACCCCCATACCTCCTGCGGCTGCTTCGAGGCCATAGCGTTCTACATACCCGAGGTTGACGGGATAGGGATCGTAAATCGAGGCTTTGAGGGGGCAGCGGTCAACGGGATCCCCTTCTCCACGATGGCAACTCACGTCGGCGGGGGAAGCCAGGTTGAGGGCTTTACCGGAATATCGATCAACTACATGCGATCGCCCAAGTTCCTTCAGGCTGACGGGGGCTGGAATAGGATCGTCTGGTTGCCCCAGATGCTAAAAGAGGGGAGGATCAAGGATGATATCCCTGAGGAGATCTATGAAAAGATCGCCACGGAAGCAGACGTGGCGAACGTCAAGGAGCTAAAGGGGTTTCTGACGGAGGTCGAGCATCCGGTGATTAGTCGATGGGAGGTCCCGACACCAAAGCCAGGGTTGGAGAAGGGAGCTCCCGCGCCTGGCGTTGAGGTAGTTCCTGCGGAAACCGTTTCAGTGTCGAGGGTCCCAGCCGGGAGGATCAGGATTATCCTAAAGAACGTTGAGATCTACGTGAAGAGGGCGATAATCAAGAGAACCAAATGAGAAGAGGCATGAGGGGAAAAGAGGAAAAGAAACCGTTACCAAGTTTCGCCTTGAGGCTCCGAGAGCTACTGGAGAAGTCCGAGAGCATCGAGCTCGAGGACGTAAATTTCAGAGCAGAGACGCTGGAGCTGGAGCTGCCCGAGGGGATGATAGGTATGCTGCCCCAGCTTCAGAGGCTGTTGGGTCTCAAGAGCAAACGAGGGAAAAGCAGGGTTTAGCTCTGGTTTTGCGTAAACCTTTTTCCAATTCCACTAGACCCAACTGAAATTTATGCTGGCGCCACACGTTTGCTTGTGGCAGCAACAGTTTCAATTTTTCTCGTACTCTAATCGGTGATTTTGGCTTTGGCAAGGTTAAACGTTTATAGCGAGTAAGTACGACATGTTCACGATCGGTTACTTGCGGCAGTCCCATAGGGACATTCGTGCCCAGTGGAAGGTCGATGCACTCTCACAGCGACGTTATAAATTGGACCTTAAGCCAAGATGGCTGGTGAGACGTTCCTAATGGCTATGCCGAGGGTGCGTGGGCTGCGATGGCCGTTAATTCCATGGCTATCCAGCGTGACCCTGCTACTGGTTGGGGAGATGACCCTCTCACTCGTCGCCGTGATGACCTCGTCTGCGCCGTTCTTGCTGACAGCCCTGCCTAGTGGGGATTGCAACCGCTGTCAAGACAGCTATCGATTCCTTTGGATCGATCATCTACGGAGATGGTTTACGTCCTCAGTAAATTGTCGTTGTTATTATCCAATCCATTTCTTTTCTAACTCTTTCATCTCCTGAGTCAGCTTGGAGAGCTTGGAGTATAGCTCATCACACTCTCTCGTTAGTCTCTCACGCTCACTCCTTTTGCGATTAAGATCAACGGTTAGGGTATCGTACTCCATACGCATCTTCGGTAGCTCGCTCTCGAGGGTATCCTTTTCTTCCTCGAGGGTCTTCAGCCTATCGGGTAGATCGGATAATTTCCTCTCATAAGAGCCCAGCTCTTTCATGAGATCCTCTTTCCTCTTCTCCAAGGTGGAGATCATCCGAACGAGCGAGTCGATCTTCTCACCATGGGCTATGATGGTATCAGGGTTGTAGCCCAGCTCCTCGATCGATTTTATCACGTTAGCCAGTTGCTCAAGCTTCCAAAAGTAAAGGCCGTGCTCACGCAATGCCTCTTCGAGCTTAGATATCCGGTCGATCCTCTCAAGCGTCATCTTGTGTCTCTTCAGCTCGTCTTTGAGCTCGATGTCGAGTTTCCCTCGCTTGGTCTCGAGATCCCTTATCCGGCCTTCAACTTTTCTCAGTTCTCTCAGCCTGGCTTTATACTCCGAGAGAACCTGCTGAAATCCTCGACCTGTTTTCTTCTCCATCTCTAATAGACTCTTCGCTGCTTTGACGAACTCCTCTATCGGGAGATCCTGATCGGCCATCCTCTTCAGCAGCTCGAGAAACTTTGGGAAATCTTTGGCCTCAACACCCAGATTGGTGAGTTTATTGATCAACACCAAGAGTCGATATCCTTCTTGGGCCTCCTTCACGCTGATCCCACTTCTCATTAGGTTGATGCTGAGATCCCGAAGGGATCCTAGTTGTTCAGCGATCCCGTAGGTCTTAGCCGCCTCTTCAATGGAGGACATTTCCGCCTCATCCCTGAACTTCCTCAATATATTGGAGACCTTCCCCGTTGAGACATCCACTTCCCTCGCCACATCATCTCTCTTGAGACCGCGGAAGTAAAGATCCATGGCCTTTGCCTCTCTCCAAGCCGGAATTCTTGGTCTTGGCACGCTATTTTACCGTAAATCACGAGCCTATAATATTTTTCGTCATTTTCGTCATTTTAGTCAATTTTGTTCAGGCCCAATTTCGTGCGGTAGAGTGTTTGGTGAATCGTTAGAAACGCCTACGCATAGCCCTTCGCTCCGCGTCCATGATGATCTCGAAGAGCCTATCGCTCAGCTTATCTTCTTCCCAAAGGACCGCCTCAGCGTCCTCGGGACCTAATCTCTTACCGGCGAGGATAGCAGCTGCTACCTTCCCGTATTGCTCGACTATTTCGGCAGTTTTTCTGGCTGTATCCCACAGCTTTTGCTCCTTTTTCGTTAGACCCCTTCCCCTCTTTTCCCCAATCTCCTCAACCACCTCCTCCGGTTCGGCGACTATCCCAACAGCCAGCGATCCACATTCTGGGCATTTGATAACATCGGAGAGATCGTTGATCCTTGACGTTTTGGTGTGCCCGCATTTTGTACATACCAATGTCCTAAACTCATTCAGGATCCTGGCCTTTGTCGACTCGATGAAAAGATGCTTCATTCTTTCGGGGGGGATGATGTCCGCCCTCCTTCCGATTCTTTCGATCCCTAGCATGCTGATCGGGGTCAGCTCCCTTCGCTCGGTCTTTACCTCGACAACCTCTATCTCACCCTCTTTGATCTTGTCCAGCACCTTTACGGTGTTACCGACATCGATGTCCTCCCTCATCACATCCCTAACGGCTTCGTCAAAGATGGCGGTCCCCTCAAAGCTCTTCATTACCTTAGCTAGGCTAATGTTGCTGAAGTTAGCCCACTTTGACAGGGCGCCAAACCTTCTCGCCACGTGTATCATCCTTCGCTTGAACAGACCAGAGCGCTTAACGGAATCGATGATCTTGTTCTCCAGATGCCGTTCATGGGGAAGATCTTGGATCGTTTGGATGACATCGCTGGCGCCAGCCTCACCCATGGTTTTTATCACTATTCTATAGGGATCCTGCTGGACCCCGATGATCCTTCCCAATTCTTCCCCGATCGTATATCCTATCAGCCTAGACAGGGTTCGGTTTACACGACTCCCGAAGTGAGCCCCGATGACCACGACATCTTCCCATTCCTCGACGGTTATCCTCCTATCGGTTGGAACCATGTATCCCTTTTCCACCTGACGGAACGTCTCCGATAGGGCTCGGCTCATGGTGTCCTCGTCGGCTGGATATCGCTCAGCCAATCGCCTGGTTATCGCCTTTGGGTCCTCGCCCTTCCTCAAGGCCTCCTCGACGGACCTTCGTATACTACCGACTTCTAGGGCGACCTCAAAGGGGACCGGGATCTCCTCACCAACCCAGCTCGGTATGGCACCAGTCGGATCTTTGATCGGCTTAACGTAGATCCTATCCTCGAAGATGCTGAGTATCTGCCAAGGGGCGCCACGTAGGATGAACTTGATCCCTGGTTCTCCGTATTCGGCCACAAACGCCTCATGAAGTATGCCCACGGGGGTGTCGTTCCGATCGTCGATCACGATGTAGTTCTTCTCGTCGGGTATCATGGAGAGCTGATTAAAGAAGTAGCGATACATGGACTTGGTATCTCGAGGTTTCATCAGAACCGTGTCCTCAAAAGAGACCCAGGCCAGTCTGGGGAACCGACCGTGCATGCGCTCCACCACGGCTTTGATGTCCTCTTCGTTGAGGTCCCTATAGGGGTAGCTTTTCCTGAATAGCTTCATGAGCTCGTAGAAATACCACCGCCTCCGCTGAATCAGTAGAGCCACGAACTGGTTCATCAGCACGTCGTATGGTTTTTCAGGAATCTCAACCTCCTCGAGTTTCTCCTGGTATGCCCTCCGGCAGATGACGAGGGCCTCGAGAGTGTCATCGGAGTCCATGGTTATAATCACCCCCTTGGCGACTCTCCCTATACGATGGCCGCTCCTACCCACTCGCTGGACGAGCCTCGTGACCTGTCTCGGAGACATGTATTGGATCACAAGGTCGATTCGTCCGATGTCGATCCCGAGCTCAAGGCTCGAAGTGCAGTTATGGGTGATGAACCCATTAGCAATAAATGATGAGTTTCCAGAATTTACGATGTCGTAAACTTCACCTTCACCCTCGCCATTGATCTTGGTAACGTAGTCCCAGAAAATGTCCGAGCGTGCTAAATTCTCAAGGTAATCGGATACATGGGTGTTGTTCTTCCTGTAGACCACGATGAGTCTACGTAATTGAGATCTTGTAATGGCTCGTTGATTGCGCTCGTATCGATAGGGATTCAAGTGAAAACTATTCTTCATGAGGTACGTACTTAGACCAGTCCTTTCTCGAAGAGATTTGAGTTCCCTTCCTATGTTTGGGATGACATCCCGGTGGGAGTAACCAAGCTCATTTACCTCAGCCTTCAATTTTCTCCAAAAAGTACAGTTCTTTAACAAACCTCGAACGTGTAATCCGCCTAAAGCTACCACCGAGTACTTGTCGTTAGAGATGCGCAATGAGGAGAGAACCCCTATGTTAAGTAGGAGGAGTTGGAGGTCTTTTGCCATAGCACTACTGGATGTCGAGAAGCCTACGGATACTACCTTGTTGTCTTTTACTTCGACAAAACCATCGTCGTCAAAATATCCAGCTAAGAAGGAGTGGATGACATCGGGAGACGAAGAAAAAACGAAGTTGGGAACCTTTGCTACTTTGGCTTTCCTTCCTGACGGTATTCCCATCTTTTGAAGTATCTTGCAGAGCCATGTCGCATGAGTTCTAGCAACCCAAGTTTCCCCATTCCATCTAAGATGGCAGTTTAGGTTGAACTTCTCTTTCAGAATTTTGACGTATCTCCTGAGGAGATCAATGTCACTATTAACCAGACGTATCATGTCTTTTCTGGATATTGAACCATCGGCTAGATGGAAGCCCAAAAGCCTCGCTATTTTTCTATCAACTATTTGTGGAAATTTCCGTCCTCTCAAAAAACCGATACCGGTTATCTCCTTGCGGACCCGATGAACAGAGTAAGAAGAGATTTCCAGAAGGTCTTTAAGAATTTTAAAGTGCATGGCCTTTCCCCTCCCCAGGTAGGACCTTACTCGTTCAGCTGAAATGCCAATCTTTTGTCCAATCCCAGCATAAGTCCCGTACACCTCGCGAAGGGTCGATTTGAGATTTTTTCGTAGCCGAGGAGATATTCTAACGTATACATCGTCCGGGATGAAGTTCACGAAGAAGTGATTTTTGGGTTGATATCTAACCTTTCTTACTAGGGCAACAGGTTTACCATTCAAATCAGCCGCTTTGATCCAAACAAGCTTGCCGTCCCCATTCATTGAAAGGAATCTGTGATCTGGAGTGCATCTGAGCTGAAACCCAGTCTCGGTGACTATTCGAACGATTTTTCGTCTTCCTGTTTTTATCACAGCGTCCGCACTGTCTGGAACTATTTTGAGGTTACAACCTAGCGACAGAAGAGTGGGCGGGTCGTTAGCTGCCTCCATATCGCGAACGTCCTTCCAACTACCGTCGCTAAGGAGGACTCTCGATCCGCCAGCCACGCAGATCAATCCTTTGAGTTCTCCGCCCTTGAGCCCCTGTTCAGCTGCTACCCTTGAGGGCTTGGCCAACGAGCCGTGGTGGATGCTGACGGGGAATTCAAGATCCCTCACTTTGAACCGGCTGGCGAGTATCTCCGAGATGGACCGGGTA
>JBHIEI010000042.1:0-11271 GCA_046760555.1 Bathyarchaeia archaeon | reverse complement strand
TGGTGTCGGAGTCGGCGTTGGTGCCTCCTCTGGCGGAACCGTGATCTCGATCAGATAGCTGATCTCCTGTCTACCCGACGGTAAAATCAGTATGGGGTGCCCGTCTCCACTCCTTATCTCGATGGGTACCTCGCTCACGTCCATCACGGTTGAGTTCTCCGGCAGAATGATCGTGAAGTTACAGGGAGCCTCCACCGCCAAGGTCCAGAGTCGACCGGTCTTATTCGTAAGATCAGGAGCATCATACTCGATCAGTGTCTGACTAGCGCCCAAGGTGTCTATCACAAGGACCGATCCGATCTGGGAGAAATCGAGGGGGACCCCGTTTTGATCCGTTACCAATAGGTTTTCGAGATTCGAGCTGAGCAGAGCTACAGTGGTCGTGGGAAGGGTAACGTTGACACCCAGAGCATAAAAGACGTGGACGTAGCCGTCTCGGTATACGGTCAGCGTCATGTTGCCGGGGGCGGGTTCTTGGGCGATTGCTGGTCCTGTGAGAGTGGTAAGTAAGATAAGTGCAGTGAGAGTGGCGCCCCTTCCTATCGGCATCGACCCTTCAGAATTAAGAGGGGGTGCTTTAGTTTTAACCTGCCGTCCTTACTTTCTTCCTCGCTTTACGCCCGCAGAGCGATCCTTGGGTTCCTTTGACCCGTGACCAACATCACGAGGACCTTTCTCGCCTTCGGCTCCCTTGGGACCCTTGTGACCCCCGCTTGGTCCTCCACCTGGCCTCGTAAGATCTCTTGCCCTCCTCAGGGCCTCGTGATAGATCTCCCTCGCCTGGCGGAGGCTATCGATAGCCCCGTCTCTATCCCCTCCACTTGCTGCCTCTTTAGCGGCACTTATGTACTCCTCCGCCCCCCGGATCAAGTCAAGAATCTCTTGTACGTCGGTTCCCTGGTCTTGCAGATCCTTTAGCCCGTCCTCCAACCTCTTTATCTTCTCCTCCAGTTCATCGATCCCTCCCAAGACGATAACGGGACTGGTGTGAAGTGCGAGCCTGACCTCTTTGAGAAGTGCCTGAGCTTCTCGAAGGCTTTCAATGGCTCCTTCTGTATCCCCGTTGTTCAGAGAGGTCCTGGCGGCGTTCACATGGCTCACCGCCTCATCCAAGGCCTGCCGGGCGGATGTGACGTCTACCCCTCTCCCTTCCGCCTCCTCGATGTCCTCTCGGAGGTTCCCGATGAGCCTCTCGGTGTTTTCAATGAACCTCTCGACCCGATTTCTCTTTTCTCCCTTGGTGGAGCGGTTCAATTCGCCGATAACACCCGAGAGCGTCTGGCGCGCCTCGCCGAGCTCCTGAGCCGCACCACTCGCATCACCGTCGGCTAGCAAAGCCCTGGCGGTATCCAAGTGGGACGATGCCTCTTGCAGGATCCCTCTGATCTCCGTGACATCGTAGCCTAGCTCCTCGGCCTTGGTCGCCATGGTGCTCAATCTGTCAATAAAGACCTCAGCCCTCTCTATGGCGACGTTTAAGCCGATAGCCCTGTCTTGTTCGGTTTCCACCTCGGTTTCAGTCCATGACTCCATAACGATCCTGAGGGAGGCTTTGTATTGGTGCATCGCTTCGAGGCTGAGATTTACGCACTTGGCATAATCTCCCCCCTGAAACGCTGCTTCGGCTTCCAGTCGAAGCCTGTTCCCCTCTTGGAACCTATTTTCCGCTTCGGTACTTACCGATACCCCACGCCCCCTAGCCTCTTCCATGGTCTCTCTTGCCCTTTCCTCACTCCTTGAACACAACTGGAGCAGTTGTTCCGCACGTTTCCGATCTCCTTGGCTCTGGCTTACACTCTGAGCCACGGTCGTGTTTAACGTGATGGAGGTAACGATCACTGAAAGTAGCGCTAACATCAACAGTTTCCTTTTAGCGAGCATTTCGTGAAATAATCAAGTAATTATATTTTAGGAACGTGATCTGGAACGATCGTTTCAATTAGTTTCACTAAAACTAATTCACAATCAATGTGCTCACACATTAAAGATGTTCTACTCTTTCTCTCTCCTTCTCTCATTTTATGGACCTAATCGATTGTGGCAAGGGGTTAACGCAGTCGTTTTACACTGAACAGTTTTGCGAGGGCGGGAAGTCGAGTGGCTTCCCCTCGAGCTGACTGGCTTGGCGTTCGTCGCCTTGGTCAAATGTGAGAGCCGAGGGGCAGAGCTTGTCCAATACGCATATCCTACACCTAGGCTTCCTTGCCATACAGATCCTTCTGCCGTGAAATACCAGCAGGTCCGTGACCCTCATCCAGTCGGCTCTCGGAACGATCTCCATCAAATCCCTCTCTATTTTATCGGGATCCTCGTGCTCCGAGAGACCCAATCTTCTGGCAAGTCTGCGGACATGGGTGTCCACGGCTATTCCTTCGATGACATCGTGGGCATTCGACAAGACGATATTCGCCGTCTTCCTAGCAACGCCCGGCAGCCCAAGCATCTCATCCATCGTCTTCGGAACCTCCGATTCGAACCTTTCGACCAGGATCTGGCAGCATTTCTTGATGTTCTTGGCCTTGTTCCTGTAGAAACCGGTGGGTCTAATGTCCTCTTCGAGCTCCCGCAGATCCGCGTTGGCGTAGTCTTCCGCCCTTGTGTACTTTTCGAAGAGCGTCTTCGTGACGATGTTCACCCTTTTATCGGTGCATTGAGCTGAGAGGATGGTGGCAACTAGGAGCTCCAGAGGGGTGGTGTAGTTTAGGGCTATTTTCGCGTCTGGATGTTCCTTTTCCAAAAGTTCGATTATCTTTAACACTCTGGCTTTGTTGTCAATTTTCATAAGGAATAGCCTACGCATACCCGCCAACAAGCCACCTTTGTTAAAAACAGGAGTCCTACCGGCTAAATAGTTTATACAAAGCCATCGCGTGTGGTGACAGACTAGAAATAGCCATCATGGAGATGAGCACATGGAGGAAATTGTCAAAGTAGCAGCATTAGATACGATTTCTAGCCGAGAAAGCTAGCTTAACGCTCGGTCCGCTTACATTGAACAGATTTACCCGATGGGGAAAAAGCGATGAGGGGCTCCAACTGCGCGGATCTCAATCGTCTCTCGACGAGAGGATAGAGAAGAACGTACTCTTCTTCGACCCACAGGTTCGGGTCGATTTCCTTAAGCCTCTCCACAACAGCCTGAGCATTCTCCTTCGAGCTAAAGGAGAGCATGATCGCGGCGTGGGCGGAGACTCCTTGGTCGAGTAGGCTCTTTAAGGCCCTCAGCTGTAGATCGAAAGCCTCGGGCATCGCTCCCGTCAGTCTTGAGAACTCCTGGGGATTGGTGCCCTTGAGTGACACGCGCACCTCCAAGTTGTCGAACTCGGCCAGGGCCTTGGAGTACTCCGGCTCGTGACCTATCAAGATGCCTGACGTCTCGAGGATGAAACGGTAATCGGTCCGCTTCACAAGCTCCAATAGGCTCAGTAGATGCTCCTTCGCTATCGTTGGTTCGTTCCCGCTCACCCTCAACTGACGATATCCTCTACGCTTCGCTATCTCAATCAGTCGGTCGAATACCGCTTGGGGAGAGTAAAATCTCCCTGCCCTGCTGGGATTGTCCCTTGGAAACCCGCTCCAGCAGAAAACGCACTCCAGCGCACATCCCACGCAGTCGGCTGTGGCAATCCCTCCATACCACTCGCCACCTCGAAACCTGTAGTATTTCCTCTCCACTCCATCGACGACGATTTCCCTACAGGCCTCAGCCCTTCGGATAGGATCGTACACCATAATAGTTACCAATACGAAAATGTAATCGTGGGCTTCTAGACAAGGTTTAAGTCGTCCTCCTTTTTTAAGAAATATGACCTCTAGATCGGAAGTCTCTATAATCGTCGGCGGTCAGCCAGGCGATGGAACCAGAGTAGCAGGAAACGTCATCGGTAGGATCTTCAACCGACTCGGATATCATATCTTCATACTCGAAGACTACCCATCCATAATAAGGGACAGCGGGCACACTTTCAGTCAGGTCACGGTCTCGCGCGATAGGGTGTGGAGCCATTTCGACCGGATAGACCTCCTGGTCGCTCTGAATGGTGACACCGTAGACCGGCATGAGAAGGACCTCGTGAAGGGGGGCGCGATACTTTACGATGAGGATGTTGTTAGGTACGAGGGATCGGCGCTGGGCCTGCCCATTCCACTGACCACCACGGTTAAGGAAGCCAAGGGGCGTCCCGTCATGAGAAATTCCGTGGCGATCGGAGCCTTGGCCCACCTTCATGGTGTTCCTATGAAGACGGTGGAAGAGGTCTTCAAGAGCGTGTTCGGTGCCAAGAACCTGGAGAGTAACCTGGACCTCGCCAAGCGGGGCTACGAACACTCCGAGACCAACTTCGAAAGGCTGAGGGTGATGGAGCCCACGGGTTCACCACCCAGACCCCTGATCACCGGCAATGATGCCATAGTCCTCGGAGCCGCGAAGGCGGGTCTTAGGGTCTACATCGCTTACCCCATGACACCGTCAACGTCGCTCCTCCACTACGCGGTCGCCCATCGGGACGACCTGGGATTGGTCGCGGTTCAGGCCGAGAACGAGATCGGGGTGATAAACATGTCGCTGGGTTGCGTGTACGCTGGTTCCAGGACGATGATAGGAACCTCCGGCGGTGGCTTCGATCTGATGCAGGAGGCCTTCAGCCTCGCGGGCATGTGCGAGAGTCCCCTTGTGGTGGTCCTCTCCCAGCGAACGGGACCTAGCACCGGTCTGCCCACACACACGGCCCAGTCGGACCTGGGTCTCGCCCTGAACGCGGGTCATGGAGAGTTCCCCAGGGTGGTTGTTGCACCAGGGGACGTTGAGGAGTCGTTTTACAAAGCCAATGAGGCTCTCAACCTGGCTTGGAAGTATCAGGTGCCCGTGATCATACTCGTCGACAAGCACCTGTCGGAGAGCACCATGTCAGCCGAGATCGATGAAACCAAGGCGACCCTCGAGGAGGCAAAGCTGTGGGAAGGGTTACCTGAGCGTGATGGGTACAAGCGTTACGCTTACGCCACGGACGGAGTGTCAGCGCTGGCCTTTCCGGGGAGTGACGCTGTGGTCAAGTCGAGCAGCTACGAACACACCCAGCACGGCTACTCGACCGAGGACCCCGAGGAGACGGAACGCATGGCGGAGAAGAGGTTCGCCAAACTTAAGGGTATCGAGAGAGAGCTGAGGGAAAAGATTACCGTGAAGCTCCATGGGCAGGAGGACGCAGAGAACCTCGTCGTTTCCTGGGGTTCAACAAAGGGGGCCGTGATTGAAGCCTTGAAGCTGGTCGATGTACCCATCAGGTTCATTCAGGTACTCTACCTCTCCCCATTCCCGACATGGGAGGTGGAGAAGCACCTCAGAGCCGCTCGAAAGGTGGTGAGCGTGGAGGTCAACTTCACCGGTCAGTTGTCCAAGCTTCTGAGAACGGAGACCGGTCACCTAGTCGACGGTACGATACGAAGGTACGACGGGAGGCCCTTCGAACCACTCTCGCTGTCAAAGGAACTGAGGAGGTTTTTCGGTTGATGTTGCAACTGGATAGTCCCCGCCAGAATACCTGGTGTGTCGGATGTGGCAACTTTGGGATCCTCACTGCCGTAAGGGGCGCCATAAGGGAGCTGATCGAATCCAATGAAGTCAAGCCTGAGAACATCGTGCTCTCCTCAGGGATAGGTTGCCATGCAAAGATCGTGGACTACCTCAAAGTCAACAGCTTCTACTCGATACATGGGAGAGTCCCGCCAACCCTCACAGGCATGAAGGTGTCGAACCCCGGGCTAAAGGTAATAGGCTTCACCGGAGACGGCGACGGGTTGGCGGAGGGGGTAAGCCACCTCATCCACGCAGCCAAGAGGAATACCGACATCACCATGGTACTTCATGATAACCAGAGGTTCTCCCTCACGACGGGGCAGTTCACTCCCACGACACCTAGGGGGCAGGCGACCAAGACTACCCCCGAGGGGAGTATTGAGGAACCGTTGAACCCCCTGATCCTCATGCTGGCTTCCGGAGCAACCTTCGTGGCGAGAGGTTTCACAGGAGAGGTGAAACGGTTGAAGGAGATCCTAAAAGAGGCCGTGAGACATAAGGGCTTCTCCTTCGTCGATGTGTTGCAGCCCTGCGTGACATTCAACGACACTTGGGCCTTCTATAGGGAGAGGGTCTACGATCTCGAGGATGGTCGTAACCTAGGCGATCTCGAGGGTGCGATGAAAAGGGCACGTGAGTGGGGAGACAGGATACCGACAGGGATCTTCTACAGGGTGGAGAAGCCGACCTTTGAGGATGCCTTACTCCAAGGCAGGGTACCCTCGTCCGAGAGGGGCACCCCCAACCTACGAGTGGTGCTTCAGACGCACATCTAGCGTCACTGGTGCAATCTTTCAGGGCCTGGAGGATCGAGGATCTAACTACCCGCTATAACGAGCGTTATTCCCATAGCATGAAGATCGTAACACGATTTTCGAAAAAGTAATATCTTTAAGCTCGATCGAATAGCTATAATATGCACATACCCGATGGTTTCCTGGACCCGTGGATCATCACCCTCACCTTCGCGCTATCGGTCGTCTTTTGGATCGTGGCCCTGCGAAGGGTGAGACGGTCGTTCGGTGACAGACACGTCCCCGTTCTGGCGGTCATGACGGCGGGCATTTTCGCGGCTCAGATGATAAACTGGCCTGTGGGACCCGGAGGCACAACCGCACACCTTATCGGTGGTCCCCTGATCGCCGCCTACCTAGGTCCCTCCGGGGGGATCGTAGCCCTGTCCATCGTCCTCGTGATCCAAGCCTTCTTCTTCAGCGACGGCGGGTTGACCGCCCTTGGCGCCAACGTGCTGAATATGGCGATCATCGATGTGATCGCCGGATACTATCTGTTCAGGTTCGTCAGTAGGCTCATGGGCGACACCCCGAGGGGTAAGGTCGTGGGAGCCTTCATCGGTGGCTGGTTGGGGATAACCCTGGCGGCCGCAGCCTGTGGACTGGAGATCGGGCTCTCATCGCAGTTCCCCTATGGGTGGGTGCTCTCTCTTCCCATCATGACCCTCTATCATGGATTTCTAGGGATAATCGAGGGGATAATCACGGCGAGCGTGGTGGGGTACACTCTGAGTGCCAGACCCGATCTGCTGGGGTTACCCAAGGCTAAATTGACTTAGAATGGCCGGCAGACACTCTGGCACCAGGTGGATCTGGATCAGCATAATTGTGATGTGTATAATCGTTCTTCTCAGCCCCTGGTTTGGGTATGCTTTCGAGCCTCTCGATGTCGTTGTTGAGCACTACGGTGCCGAGGAGACCAGGGTATACGAGGGGCCCATGCCAGATTACACCATCCCCTGGATGGAGGGGGGGCCGGCGAGCGGCATAATGGCAGGGTTGGTGGGGATAGCCATAGCACTCTTCGTTGGGCTTGCGGCGGGTCGCATACTGAGGCGCAGGGAAGGGGGAGAGTGAGATTTGTCCGGCGTTCTCGCTAGAATGCTGAAGGAGGGAAGCAGCCTAGTGAGCAATGCCCTCTTCAACGAGAGGTTCTCGAGCATCGATGCCCTCCTGCAAGGAGTTGATCCTCGAGTAAAGATCATATCCTTCCTGACGATCATCTTGATCTCGGCGATCTCGCACAACATCACCACCCCCTTGGCGGTCATAGCACTGTCGATCGCTCTGGCCTCAATCTCCAAGGTTCCACTGAGCTTTTTCATCCCTCGAGTTCTCATCTTCATACCCCTGTTTGCCCTCGTCATCGTCCTGCCCCTACCGTTCATTACTCCGGGTTCCCAAGTTCTAGCGGGGAGTCTGGGACCGCTTCAGGTGGCTATCACCCGCGAGGGGCTGTACACGGCCACGGCCTTCACGATCAGGGTCTGGGCCTGCGTTTCCATGACGGTCCTTCTGGTTCTCACCACCAACTTCCTGGAGCTCCTGAAGGCCATGGAAAAGTTGGGTACCCCGAAGGTTTTCATCCGGATGATCTCGGTGACTTACCGATACATCTTCTTCTTTTTCGATATGGTTTATCGGATGTTTGTGGCAATAGAGCTCAGGACCGTAAAGGGAGGGGCAGGCTGGAAGCCCTTCACCAACCTGGGGGCGCTCTTCATCCGATCTTACGAGGAGGGGGAGAGGGTGAGCCTCGCGATGCGCTCACGAGGCTTCCAAGGAGAGGTGAAGGCGGCCACCGATCTGAGACTGAAGAAGCTTGACACCATCTTCGCCGCCTTCTCCTTTGCCTTCAGCGCCTTCATCGTACTCGTCGGGTTTGCGCTATAGTGGAAATGTCAAAGATGGCGATTGAGGTTCATGACGTGAGTTACGCCTATCCCGATGGAACCGTAGGACTGGATGGCGTCTCGATGGAGGTAACCGAGGGGGAGAGGGTGGCGATTCTGGGGCCCAACGGGGCTGGTAAGTCCACATTGTTGATGGTCATCGATGGTGTGCTTCAGCCCGAGAGCGGTTATGTAAGGATATTGGGGCAGGTTCTGAACAAGAAGACCCTACGTAAGATGCGGGGAAGAGTGGGACTAGTATTTCAGGATGCGGACGACGAGCTCTTTTGTCCCACGATAGAGGAGGACATAGCGTTCGGACCGCTGCAGCTCGACCTACCTCAAAAAGAGGTGGAGGAGAGGGTGGCGAGGGTCTCAAGATTGCTAGGTTTGGAGGGTCTGCTGAAGAAGTCTCCCTTCCGGCTTAGCGAGGGTGAGAAGAAGAGGGTGGCGTTGGCATCCGTCCTATCGATGGATCCCGATATCCTGCTTGTGGACGAACCTACCACCAATTTAGACTACAGGAGTCGAAGGATTCTCATCGACTTGCTAAACAAGTTGAATAGGGAACGTGGGGTGACCCTCGTATCGGCAACCCAGGAGGTTGACATCGTCCCTGAGATAGCCGACAGGGTTTTGCTTATCGAGGACAAAAGGGTCATCGCGGACGCAAGAGTGGGGGAGGTCCTAACAGATTCCAGATTGCTGGAGCGGACAGGTCTAACGGTACCTATGATCGCCCGGATGTTCCTCGAGATGAGGGAACGGGGATTGGTCGATTCCGACCACACGCCGCTGACTGTGGACGAGGCCGTGAAAGAGATATCGATCTTGCGGAGACGACGCGGGAGGGCGGTTAGCCGCACTCGCCGAGGGAACACCGGTCGTGGCGTCCCCTAAATGAGCAGGGCGTAAACGGCGATCAGGGGAGCGAAAACAGAGGCGACGAGGGACATTACGGTTATCATCGTATTTAGCGATGGACCGGCCGTATCCTTGAAGGGATCGCCCACGGTGTCGCCCACCACCGCGGCCTTATGGGGATCCGACCCCTTACCGCCGAATGCCCCTGCCTCGATGTACTTCTTGGCATTATCCCACAGCCCACCCGCATTCGCCATCAGGAGGGCGAAGATCAAACCAGAGAATATGCTACCGCCTAGATATCCTCCAAGTGCCTTTATTCCGCCCACGAAGCCCACCGCCAGGGTGACGGCGATGGACAGCACGCTCGGAAGCATCAATTCCTTCAGGGCTCCCTTTGTGGCGATGTCCACACATGTCGCGTAATCTGGTCTCACTCCCTCCTTTCCCTCTCTAAGGCCAGGAATCTCCCTGAACTGTCTC
Source organism: Bathyarchaeia archaeon (assembly GCA_046760555.1). Taxonomy (GTDB): domain Archaea; phylum Thermoproteota; class Bathyarchaeia; order JBHIEI01; family JBHIEI01; genus JBHIEI01. Next base: position 1,663 of record JBHIEI010000042.1, on the reverse strand, counting down.
CTGATCTCCTCGATCATTCTGAAGGCGTTCTTACCCACGCCCAGCATCACCATGGCTGAGAATAGCGGTGGCATGGCGATCCCTACGAGGGCACCCGCCAGAACCAGCGGGTTCATCAGGTCAAAACCAATCGTTTGTCCGGTCAGGGTCTGAACTATCTCCTGATAAGCGGCGAGCAACGCGATAACGGTCAGTCCAGCGGCTCCTATCGCGAATCCCTTCGTTATGGCCTTGGCGGTGTTGCCGGCCGCGTCGAGTCTATCCGCTACGTCTATTACCCCCTCCTCTAGTCCCGATTGCTCCGCTATCCCCTTTGCGTTGTCAGCGATCGGACCGTAGGCATCGCCCGCAACGATCATCCCAACGATGGACAGCATACCGACCGCGCTTATGGCAACCCCATACACCCCGGATATCCCGAACGCCTCAGCTAGGAAGTATGCCCCTGCGGCCGCGACACCGATTCCGAGGAGCGAGGGGAACATGCTTATCAGGCCGTAGGAGAAGCCCGTTATTATGTTGATAGCGGCTCCGGTCTTCGATGCTTCAGCGGTTTTTATTGCTGGGGGTCTGTCTATCGAGGTGAAGTAATCCGTTGTGATGCCGATAATGACTCCAGCCACGAGTCCCACGACGGTTGCTCCCCAGATGCCGAAATTAAATCTCAGGTAGTAGGTCACCAAGAACGTCGAGACACCGAAAAGGAGGCACGTTAGGTACGTCCCCCAGTTGAGAGCCTTCCCCGGGTTGCCCCTCTTTCCTACCCTAACCAGACCCACGCCGAGAACGGACGCCAGTATCCCCATCCCGGCGAAGATGAGCGGTAGGGTCATCTCGGTCATCCCGATGGCTCGTCCAAGGATCATCACGGCCACGATGCTGGCGACATAGGAGTCAAAGAGATCGGCGCCCATTCCCGCCACGTCACCGACGTTGTCGCCGACGTTGTCCGCAATCACGGCTGGGTTCCTAGGATCGTCCTCGGGGATCCCGATCTCCACCTTGCCCACAAGGTCAGCGCTCACATCAGCGGTTTTCGTGTATATGCCCCCACCTGCCTTGGCGAAGAGGGCCATAGCACTCGCACCGAAGCTAAAGCCAAGGACGATCTCGGGATCACGCGTGAGGAAGTAGACAACGCTTAACCCGAACAACCCCAGTCCCACGATGGACAGCCCCATGACAGCCCCACCTCGAAACGCGATCGGAAATGCCCTGTTCACACCTTCTCTTGCAGCATGGGCTGATCTGACGTTTGCCTTCAGGGCAACCATCATCCCGAAGTAGCCAGCCAAGCCCGAACAGATCGAGCCGAATACATACGCTACCCCCAGAATGGGACCCTGAGGAAGGAAGATGGCTAAGATCGTGGCCATGATGGCTACGAAGACCGCTAGGTACATGTACTCTCTCTTCAGGAAGGCGTTTGCGCCCTCAGTTATCGCTCCGGCAATCTCCCGCATCCTCTTGGTGCCGTTGTCCTGCCTTTTCACGTAGGAAAACAGATAGACTGAGAATGCGATAGAGACCAGGGCTGAGAGCGGAGCGATTGACCATAATTCCATACTTAACCACTTCATACCCAATGCGCTTTTTAACTTCACCGCCGGGGGCGGTTAGGAACCCGTGTTTCTTTGATGAAAGCTCGAGGCGGATAAGAAAG
>JBHIEI010000041.1:0-11481 GCA_046760555.1 Bathyarchaeia archaeon | reverse complement strand
CGGTATCCTTCCAACTGAGGTTGGAGGCAGGGTACTATACGCGAAGACGCCGGACCCTGATGTGGATGTGATTCTCTTACGTGCCTCCGACATTCCTCAATTCGTGGAGGGAGGGGCAGCCGACATAGGGATCACCGGCCACGACCTCATAGTGGATGGTGAGGCGGATGTTGTTGAACTTATGGATTTGGAATTCGGTCGAGCGAGTGTCGTAGTGGCGGCTCGTGAAGATTCAAAAATTAGAGCCATCGCCGAAATCGGGTCCGGAACGCGCGTCTCGACGAGATTCGTGAATCTAACGAGAAGGTATTTCGAGAGGATTGGTAAACAGGTCAGCGTTGTTAAGGTTTCTGGAGCTGTTGAAGTCATGCCCCACCTTGGGGTTGCAGACATCATCGTAGATGTTATGGAGACGGGTGCTACCCTAGGGATTCATAGGTTAAGGGTCATCGACACCATATTAGAGACATCGGCCCGTCTGATCGCGAATAAGGAGAGCGTAAGGGGAAAGGCACAAAAGGTTGAGGAGGTGGCTCTGGCTCTTAAAAGCGTCGTTCTAGCACGTGGGAAAAAGCTACTGATGATGAACGTGCCTGAGGGGGCTCTGAGGGCCGTGATCAAGACCCTCCCAGCTATGTCCGGGCCAACCTTGGCTAGGGTTGAGGCACCGACTCCCATGTGGGAGGTATATTCGGTTGTGGACAAGGAGAAGGTATACAGGGTTATCAATAGCGTGAAAAGAGCAGGCGCGCGGGATATACTCGTCCTACCCATCGAGAGGGTGGTGAGCTAGATGTATGTCATCCCCTCCATCGACATCCTAGGTGGAAAATGCGTCAAACTTGTCCGAGGAAGACCGGGGTCAGGTACGGTCGTCTCAGGGGATCCGGTCTCTATAGCCGAGGGGTGGGAGGAAGAGGGGGCCAAGGTTCTCCATGTCGTCGATCTAGATGGGGCTCTTAGAGGTGAGATGAAGAATCAATCGATCGTTACCCGTATTCTCGACAGGGTGAGCATACCAGTGGAGGTGGGAGGGGGAATGAGGAATATCGAGGACGTAAGTGACATCCTCGATGCTGGAGCCCGATGGGCGATCCTAGGGACAGTTGCTGTAGAGAATCAGCAGATAGTTCAAGCCATCTGTGGGACTCTTGATCCTGATAGGATTATTTTGGCCCTCGACTCGAGGGGGGGAGGAGTTCTTTCTAGAGGATGGACCACTAGGCATGAGATATCGCCCGTTGAAATGGCGAAGAGATACCAGAAGTTGGGAACAGCTGCCTACCTGTATACTGCCGTTGAGGTGGAGGGTACAGGGAAAAGTGTGGACGCCCATTCCGCCAGAGAATTAGTATCCTCGACGAGAATCCCCATAATATACTCGGGGGGTATATCCAGTGTCGCGGATCTCGTCAATCTATCATCCATCGGAGTTCATGGGGTAGTGGTTGGATCTTCCCTGTATCGGGGAGAGTTCACTCTGAAGGAAGCGGAGGAGGCCGTTGAGAATGCGATCGGCTAGGGGGGAGAGGCGAACAAGGGAGACCCATGTGAAGGTGGAGCTGAACATCGATGGCAGCGGTAAGTCAGCGGTGAAAACGGGCATCGCCTTCTTCGATCACATGCTGGGTGCCCTCGCCACACACGGTTTACTCGACCTTAAGGTAGATACCAAATTGCTGAACTCTAATGGACATCACATCGTTGAGGACGTCGGCATCGTTCTTGGAAAAGCCCTAGACTCCGCTCTTGGTGACAGGAGAGGGATCAAACGGTTCGGTGACGCCCTCGTCCCCATGGATGACTCATTGGCATTGGTGGCGATCGACCTAGGCGGTAGAAGCTATGCGGTAATCGATGTCGATTTCAAAGCACTAGCCATCGAGGGCATGCCCACCGATCTCATCATCCACTTCTTAGAGACACTTGCCGCAAATGGGAAGTTCGGCTTTCACGCTTCATTGATGCGAGGGAGAAACGATCACCATAAGGCCGAGGCACTATTCAAGGCACTCGGCGTAGCACTCTGCTCTGCCGTCCTGATAGAGCCAAGAGCAAAGGGAAGGGTGCTCAGCCAAAAGGGGTTTTTGAAGTGATCGGTCCCAAACTGATCGGGGATATCAGCCCCTCAGAGTTGGATAGTATCCTAAGGCGCTCGAGGTACGACATCGAATCAGTCAGCGACACTGTGAGGAAGATAGTAGATGACGTGCGAGATCGTGGAGACGCTGCTTTGGTGGATTACACGTATAGGTTCGACCGGGTAGGGATGAGGCCCAGCGAATTCCGTGTGACCAAAGATGAGATCGAGGAGGCGAGGTCCATGGTCCCCGAGGGTCTAGAGGAGGCTTTGAAAGAGATGAGGAAGAGAATCGAGCGATACCACGTTCTACAGTTGCGCTCTGAGACGGGTGTGACCAGATTTGATGAGGGCATATACCTGGGAAGGGTACGGAGGGCCATCGATTCGGTTGGCATGTACGTACCGGGCGGAAGGGCCTCCTACCCATCGACGGTGCTCATGATGGTAGTACCGGCTCGCATCGCCGGCGTAAAGAGCATGGTGATGTGCACCCCACCGACGCGGCAGGGAAAGGCCAACCCAGCCGCTCTTGTAGCCGCAAATCTGGTGGATGTAACCGAGATATTCAAGCTTGGAGGGGCCCAGGCGATAGCGGCTATGGCCTTTGGTACGGAAACCATTCCAAAGGTCGAAAAAATCGTTGGGCCCGGTAACATATTCGTAACGGCTGCCAAGTCCCTGGTCTACGGACATGTAGACTTGGACTTCCCAGCGGGCCCTAGCGAATTGATGGTCCTAACGGATGAAACCGCGGATCCCGAGTTGGTTGCCATCGATCTCGTATCACAGGCAGAGCACGATTCAGATGCGGCGTGCGTCTTGATAACAACGAGTTGGCGGGTCGCAAGGGAGGTCGAGAAGGTTCTGACAGGGCTGGTGAAACGAGAGGAGAGGTCCGAGACCATAAAGGCATCGCTGGCAAAGAACGGAGCGATCGTAGTCGCTGAGAAAATGGAGGAGGCCGTGGCTTTCGTTAACGAATACGCCCCCGAGCACCTCGAGGTTATCACCGAGAATCCCATGAATCTTCTGAAGGAGATCAGGCATGCCGGATCGATTTTCCTAGGTCCCTCCTCACCCGCCTCAGCTGGCGACTACGCTACTGGCACGAATCATGTCCTTCCCACTGGAGGGAGAGCTAAGGTGCGTGGACCTTTGTCGGTCGATGATTTCTTAAAGTTCTCAAGCGTGCAGCTGGTCAACAAGGCTGGGCTAAGAAAGCTGGAGGCTATCATCTCAGTGCTCGCAAGGGTAGAGGGTTTACCCGCTCACGCCAAATCCGTTGAGAAGAGGCTGAGACGATGAGGGGGGTTGACCTAGAGGTTCTGCGTGAGGTTTTTACGGTAATCGAGGATAGACGGGATCGCCCTAGGCCAGATTCCTATGTGAGCGGTTTGATGTCAGGCGGTCTTAGAGCGGTCATTGAGAAGGTCGATGAGGAGAGCCTCGAGCTCAGGGAGGCCGCAAGGGGTAGGGGGGACCTGGTCCACGAAACCGCCGATCTCATTTTCCACGTCATGGTGCTTTTAGCCTTCAAGCGGGTACCACTAGCGGCAGTGCTAGACGAGTTAAGGAGAAGGAGAAAATGATAAAGTTAGACAGAGCGCGAGCTCAGGCGGTTGCCGATTCCCTAAATTACAACCACAACGGTCTAGTGATAGCCATAGCTCAAGACGTTGAGTCGTCTGAGGTTCTTATGGCGGTCTTTATGGACCCAAACTCGGTTGTTCAGACTCTAATCAGCGGGAAGGCACACTACTTCAGCACCCGCCGTGGGCTATGGCTCAAAGGAGAGCGATCTGGACATTTTCAGGAGGTCGAGGAGTTACTCGTCGATTGTGACATGAACGCGCTGTTGCTGAAGGTCAGGCAAACCGGAGGTGCATGTCACCTCGGATACAAGTCTTGTTTCTTCAGAAGGCTTCGAGGATCCAGATTCATCAAGTTCCTTTCGAAGATCTTCAAGCCCCAAGAAGTATACGGGGATAGACGTGAGTGAGCTCGGGAGGCGCATCGAACTCCACACGCATTCTCTGCTAAGCGACGGGGCCCTCACTCCTAGTGAGATAGCAAGCCGAGCGCAGGCCCTAGATTACGAGACCATCGCGGTAACCGACCATGTGGATGGTTCAAACCTCGATCTTATCGCAAAGAGATTGGCCGAAACATTTAACGATCTTCAAGGAAGCTTGGATGTAACCCTGATACCCGGTGTCGAACTGACACACGTGCCTCCAGACCACATCATGGGGATGGCCAAGAGGGCCAAGGAGTTGGGAGCGAAGATAGTCATTGCCCACGGGGAGACCATCGTGGAGCCAGTGGCGCCTGGCACCAATAAGGCTGCAGCTAGCTGCACTTTCGTGGATATCCTCGCCCACCCGGGTTTAGTGACCTGCGAGGAGGCGAGGCTAGCCAAGGAGAACGAGGTTTTCATGGAGTTGAATTCGCGCGTTGGGCATTGCCTAGCAAATGGTCAGGTTGCAAGGGTAGCCACCGAGGTGGGGGCGAAATTGGTTGTGGGTACCGACATGCATGATCCTGGAGAACTATTGTCTCAGGAGTTGGCTTTCAAGATCGCTATCGGGTCAGGATTAGAAGAGGATACTTCTTTAAAGGTAGTGAAGGACTACCCCAGGGATCTCCTAAAAAGGCTAGACCTCTGATCCCTCACGAAAGACTTCGTGTGTTAGAACCAGTTCGCTTCCGAAATAGGCGCGGTAGCAACCGGCCAGTACGCGTCATGTAATCACGGTACTCGTCGCCGAATCGCTCCACCATCATCGCCTCCTCCTTGCCGATCCGAGCGTAGACCGAAATGATCGTTATCACGGTCAGCAGCGATAACAGCCAGTTGGCTGACACGATAGAGAGAGCGATAAATAGTGTGAAGGACACCGAATACATCGGGTGCCTGACCCAGCGATACGGCCCACGAGAAACCAACTTATGCTGCTCTTTTAGTTCCAGTTCTGGGGAGAAGTACTTACCGAGTGTATGGTGGACCCATAGAAACAGGGGAAGACATACGAACCTAGGCCTACCCCGATCCAACGCGCCCATAGAGGAAGTAGAAATGTGAACCATGCCACCCACTGGGGGTAGATCACATAGATGATCACAGTAGCAAAAAGGAGAAAGAGGAGATAAGCCGTGGCACCATGATTAGCTTCCCTTCCCGCTCCTCCGTTTCCTTCAAACGTTCTCGTGGTGAGATTCTTTCACCAGATGGCCGAGCTTTTAGACCATAATATACCCTCATCAAAAGCGGTCAAAATGAGTAGAGTGCCAGCCATGACTCTGAAGGTTAGTTCGCCATTCATGTTTCTCCTATGATGAAGGTAACTACTTTTATTTAGGGCAAAATAGAGATCGGTACCCTCTTCTTCAGGTATACGGTTTTGGTATCTCTATCGAAAAATGTCGAGATAGCCATAGCCTGAACTCCAGCCCTTAACGCGTCCGAGAATACATCGAAGAACTCGGGGTCAACCTCTCTAAAGGGGGAGAAGACCTCAGCGTCGGGTCTTTCGATAACAAATACAACGTATGAATCGTAACCCGAAGACCTTAAGCCCATTAGAAGGGAAAGGTGCTGTCTCCCCCTCTCCGTGGGTCGATCGGGGAACTTCGCCACCCCCTGATCGACGTAAGTGCAAGACTTCACCTCCACGTAAAAGGTCCCATTCTCGCACTGCAATGAGAAGTCTATCCGTCTACCTTGGATGGTGGTTTCCTTCTCTATCACACACTTGCTAAATTCGGGCAGATACCCTCGAATGAGACACTCCTTAAACACCCTGTTAGCGAGCCTCGAGTCGACAATGACGGGGACCGTACCATCGTAAGCTAGAAAGACCTCGTAGGGCAACTTCCTTCCCCTCCTCGCTGCTTCGAACAGAAGTAGATCGGTGCCCTTCTTCAGGTAAGACAGCTTTCCCGGATTGGGTAGATAGGCTCTCACCTCCTTTCCAGCAATCCTCGCTAGCACTGTGAAGCGATTAGGCCTCTCCATGAGAACTCCACCAAGTAAGCGTTTGCGAATTCTGATGAGGGGCTTGAGAGACTCTCGTATGATCCGCACTCTTCACAATAGGGAGGATAGCTTACCTCTTTCTATTCCTCAGCTCCTCGAGTGTTGCGCCCTCGAGAAGCCAGTTCTTCGCGGGCACCTCCTGAATAACGACCCAAACATGGCTAGGCCTTCTCCCTCGGAGGTCCTGATAGGTGCGATTGATCTGATCGGTTACATCCTTGCCAAGCCTTTGTAGCTGTTCTGACGGAAGGCTGCCCTCTCCCAGCTTTATCTCAACCAATGGCATGCCATCACCTCTGATTGGCTTTTTGGAGTGGATAAAAAGGTAATCGGTTACGTTCTACCTCGGTGGGATTCATGTTCGATCTTTTGGGTCTTTATCCCATCTCTAACAATGCAGGATCCGTGAACGACACTGATGCCATTATCCATGCAGAACTTGATTACGTCATCAGATTCCGAGCCGGGCTGCATCCACACATTCTTGATCCCAAGTCTCACGCAATCCCGAACAACCTTCTTAGAGATCGCGGGTGGAACCACGATGTCGACAACGTCTGGTTTTATGGGCAAGTCTCCGAGGCTGGGAAAGCTTTTATCGCCTAGGATCTTCTCGGAGCTCGGGTTCATCGGATAGACCCTGTATCCGGCCTTCTTCAGCTCTCTATACACATAGTTGCCGTATTTCTTTGGATCCCTGCTAGCTCCAACAACAGCGATGACGTTTCTTTTGTTCAAAAATTTCCTAACGATTTCCTTATCCATGACAAACCTGACGTGCCTTAGGTCAGCCAGCCCCTCAGAAAGAAGATTTCTGACTTGATTTTCCGTGCTTTTTTCTTTGGAGTAGGAGAACACGATTGATGCCGTTAATCATCGCTTCAACGCTAGCCTTGACTATGTCTTCACTCGCCGCCCTCGACGAGACGACGTTCCCTTTTCCATCCTCGACCTTTACGATGACCTCGGCCACCGCATCGGAACCGCCCGTCAAAGCCTCGAGCCTATACTCCTTGAGGGTGACACTAGCAAGCTTTTGGGTCAGTTTCTGAATGGCCTTGATGGCCGAGTCCACGGGTCCAACTCCCGTGGCTGAGGTCACGTATTCTTTGTTATCCAGGGTCAGCTTTACAGAAGCCGTTGGTATCACTTTGATTCCGGTTACAACCGCCAAATCGGTGAGATCGACGACCCTTTCCTCGGCTGGAACCTCGCCTATGATCGCCCTCGCTATCCCGAGTAGATCGGCATCCGTAACGGTCTTGCCTATGTCACCAAGCTCCTTGACCCTTTCCACGATCCTCTTCAGTTGATCTCTGGAGGGATGGATTCCAACTTCTTCCAGCTCGGCCTTTATGCCATGTCTACCGGCATGTTTACCTGCAATGATCCTTCTCATCCTCCCTACCATCTCTGGTCTTATCGGCTCGAAGGTGAGTGGTCTAGCGAGCACACCATGCGTGTGGATACCAGACTCATGGACAAAGGCGTGCTCACCAACTATGGCCTTATTCGATTGTATCAGGACCCCGGTCAACCTGGAAACCAGCTGGGAGGTGGAATAAATAAGCCTGGTTCTGATTCCTGTTTTCTTACCGTACAACATGTGCAGAGCCATCACCACCTCTTCCAGCGCCGCGTTCCCGGCCCTCTCGCCTATGCCGTTCACCGTCACGTGGACCTGTGAAGCGCCAACCTCCACTGCTGCCAGTGAGTTCGCAACAGCCATGCCGAAGTCGTTATGGCAGTGGACACTGATCGGGACCTTAACAACGGATCTGATCTCGTTGATCAGATCTCTCGTTGAGGCTGGTGTTAGGATTCCCACGGTGTCGGGAATGTTGATTCTATCAGCACCCGCCTCCTCCGCAGCCTGACAGATCCTCTTCAGGAAACCAATCTCGGTTCGAGAGGCGTCCATGGGGGAAAACTCACATACCATATCGTGATCCTTAACGTATTCCACAGATTCGGTTGCACTCCTCAGAACCTGCTCTGGAGTCATTTTGAGCATGGACTTGATCTGAACCTCGGACGAGGAGATAAACGTGTGAATAGAGTCCACGTTACAGCTTATCCCGAGATCGATGTCGTTTTTGTTTGCCCTCGCTAAGGCACATACCTCTGCGTTCAGACCCTCCCTCGCGATAGACTTCACCGCATCGATCTCTCCCTTAGAGGTGATAGGAAAGCCTGCCTCGATTGCATCAGCACCCAGCCTGTCTAGCTGCCTGGCTATATGCACCTTTTCTTCAAGAGTGAGCGCCACCCCTGGAGTCTGCTCTCCATCCCTTAACGTGGTGTCGAATATCCTGATCCGCTTAGCCACTCCTGATCGCCCCGGCGATCGTATCTCCCATCTCTTTTGTGCTTGATTTGCCTCCAAGGTCAGGGGTTTTTATCTTTCCCTTGAGAGCCTCCTTCACGGCCATATCGATCGCTCGTCCCGCCTCCATGCACCTAGCATCCTGGTACCGCTCTCCCAGCCAATCAAACATCATTTTGGCGGCAAGTATTAGCGAGCATGGATTCGCTATGCCCTTTCCTGCTATGTCAGGGGCCGACCCGTGTACCGGTTCAAAGAGAGCGAAATCGTTCCCTATGTTACCCGCTGGAGTCATACCGAGTCCCCCAACTAGTTGTGCGGCCTCATCAGACAGTATGTCTCCAAATAGATTTGTGGTTACTATCACGTCAAACTCCTGTGGCTCTTTGATCAAACGCATCGCCGTTGCATCCACGTAGGCTTCGTTAAATTCGATGTCTGAGTAGGACTTTGCGACCTCTCTGCACACCTGGGCAAAGAGCCCGTCGGTGATCCTCATCACGTTTGCCTTGTGGACGGCAGTTACGCTCTTTCTCCCGTTTCTCTTTCTTGCCAGCTCAAAAGCGAATCTGGCGATCCTCTCACAGGAGCGTTTGGAGATGACCCTCAAACAAATGGCGGTATCACCCGGAAGTTCGAATTCGAGCCCTTTGTAGACATCCTCCGTGTTCTCCCTCGCGAATACGAAATCGATGTCGGATCTCAGGCAGGGGACGCCATAATAGGATTTGATGGGGCGTACATTAGCGTAGAGGTCGAGCATATGACGGAATCTCACTATCACGTCGGTTGCGGTTTCACCAACAGGAGCCTTCAAGCAGGCATTTGATTGCGTTACGACCTTGATGGTCTCCTCAGGCAGTGGTGTACCCCTTTTTGACATACACTCGTCCCCAGCTTCCGTCTCCCTAGTTTCGAAAGGAAGATCGAACGTATCCCTAACCGCATACAGCACCTCAAGTGTAGCATCCATCTGTTCCGGTCCGATTCCGTCTCCTCGAATCAGGGCTATCTTGTACATCGCACCACCTTTCTCAGATGGGGGATGAGACCCCCATCCTCGATTATCTCGAGGATGAAACTGGGCAAAGGGTTTGCTTTCAACACGGAATCCTCTGAGGGCTTTCTGATCTCCCCTCGCTCAAAGTCGACGGTGATTCGATCTCCTTTTTCAGCGAAATTGGAGATTCCATCGCACTGTAGAACAGGTAAACCGATGTTGATTGCGTTGCGATAAAATATCCTTGCCAGGGATTCGGCAATCACACACCTGACGCCAGCATGCTTCAAAGCAATGGCTGCCTGCTCTCGGCTTGATCCGCAACCGAAGTTTTTGCCTGCCACGATGATCAGTTTGTCTCCCTTCTCGGGGGGGAAGTTTGGATCGATGCCCTCCATAGCGTGTTTCGCAAGCTCCTTTGGATCGGTCAGAACCAGATACTTACCCGGTATTATCACATCCGTGTTCACATTATCGCCGTACTTAACAACAGAGCCGGAGATGATCAAGCATAATCCCTCGGATCCACGATTCTGCCGTGAATGGCGGATGCGATCACCGTTGCGGGCGAGGCAAGGTAGACCTTTGCTTTCCTACTTCCCATCCGACCTACAAAATTCCGATTTGAGGAACTCACGCAGATCTCATTGTCAGCCAGGATCCCCGCGTGGCCGCCGAAACATGGTCCACACGTTGGGTTGCAAACGACCGCCCCGGACCTAACGAGTACCTCGATGAGGCCTTCTCTAAGAGCATCCGCGTAAACTCTCTGTGAGGCTGGGATGACTATCAAGCGAACCCCTTTGTGGATCTTCCGACCCCTGAGCAGGAGCGAGGCGATGCGTAGATCCTCGAGGCGTCCGTTCGTGCATGATCCCAGAAAGGCTTGGTCTATCTCGGTTCCCACAGCCTCGGTCACCGGTTTAACGTTGTCAACGGACGAGGGACAGGCTACCTGTGGTTCTAGGCCCTCTGCATCAAGCTTCATCACACCTTCGTATTCGGCATCGTCGTCACTCAAAACCGGGACAAGAGGTTTGCTTGTTCTTTTTCGGCAAAAATCGATCGTCTTCCTGTCCGGTTCTATGATTCCCGTCTTAGCACCCATCTCGATCGCCATGTTGCAGACCGTCATTCTGCCGCTCACGCTCATGTTCTGGATCGCCTGTCCCGAGAACTCTATGGCCTTGTAAATGGCCCCATCAGCCCCCAGCCAACCCACTACGTACAGGATAACGTCCTTGGGACCCACGAACCGCTGTAGCTCCCCCTCTATCTCGACTCGAATGCTCTCCGGAACCTTGAGCCAGAGCTCGCCCGAAGAGAGGACAGCGCCCATGTCGGTCGACCCGATTCCCGTGGCAAAGGCCCCTAGGGCCCCATACGTACAGGTGTGAGAGTCTGCCCCTACTATAAGATCTCCCGGAACGACGTGCCCGTTGTCTACCATGACCTGGTGGCAAATGCCACCATTACCGGCGTCGTAGAAATTGACGATGCCTTGCTCTCGTGCGAAGCTCCTCGAGATACTGTGTAGCTTGGCCGAGTCCTTCGAGTCCGCAGGGGTTTGGTGATCGAGGACTATGACCACTCGTTCTCTGTCCCAAACCGTCTGGTGGCCGATCTTTCTAAAGGCATCGATCGCCAACGGGCCAGTTATGTCGTTTACCATCGCGACATCGACGTGAGCCTCGATGAATTCTCCCGGGTTGACCTCTTTCCTTCCCGCAGCCCTGGCAAGGATCTTCTCGGCGATGTTCATAGAATCCCTACAAGGAAGCTCCCGATCTCAATCGTCGAGAGGAAACGGGGTGTATAAATACGATCAAGCCCGCCCTAAATTTGGGGATGGTTACGTGCAGAAGTGCTTGCCTCTGAACATTCTCAGACCTACGAAAGTCAAGAGAAGGTTGCTTCGAGAAACCTATAGAACATTCTTGCAGATGGTGAGGGAAGCTCTCGCTGTCAACGGCGTTGGAAGCAGAGCCGAACTCCACAATCAAACCTACGAGAAACTCAGAGGCAGATATGGCGTA
>JBHIEI010000040.1:0-11584 GCA_046760555.1 Bathyarchaeia archaeon | reverse complement strand
CCTACGACCAGTACTGGTGCGAAAGATCGTCGACCTCGTGAGGGGCTCCGGGGGCGAGCCCTTCGTTACCGATACGACCACGCTGTACCCCAAGCGCAGGCGTACAGCCCAGGGTTACCTCGAGACAGCTGCAGGAAACGGGTTCACCGAGGAGACGGTCGGGGCTCCGATCGTAATAGCCGACGGGGAAGAGGGGTACGATGGGGCCAGGATTCCCGTCAGGAAGAGAGTCGCGGGGTGCGAGCTGAGAGAGGTCGAGGTAGCCGAAGCCATCGCTAGGGCAGACGCCATGGTCGTTGTTACCCATGTCAAGGGCCACGCTCTCGCCGGTCTGGGTGGATCCATCAAGAACGTCGCGATGGGGTGCGCCACGAAGCCGAGTAAAGCTGCCCAGCACATGCTGAACAGGCCCGTGCTGGATGGGTCTCTATGCGATGGGTGTGGGATCTGCGCCGAGCTGTGTCTCTACGGTGCTTTAGCCATGGAGGAGGGTTTGCCTGTTCGTGATCCGGGAAGATGTATGAGCTGCAGCAACTGCCTCTTCAGCTGCCCACAGGAGGCCTTCCGTTGGCCTGAGGGCTGCAAGGAGGGGATGCAGGTATACATGGCTCACACGGCACAAACGGTACTGAGCGTCTTCCCTAGGCGAAGGGTCGCGTTCCTGAACTTCGTTCAGGATGTGTCCTCGCTCTGCGACTGTCAGCCGCTGGCCGGTAGACCGATCGTCCAGGACGTGGGTATCTTATCCTCCCTGGATATTGTGTCAATCGACAAGGCCTCCCTGGACCTCGTCGATCAGGCTCAGCCCATCCCTGGTTCCGGGTCCGTGGATCCGCCCGACCGGCTTGGTAAGACCCACAAGACAAGCAGCCTCGTTCAGCTGGAAACGGCCGAGAGGCTGGGCATGGGGTCCCTGTCCTATCGATTGATAACGGTGGCGCCGTAGCAGATGCTCATCTGGTTAACCGCTGGCGGATCTTGTAGACGTCCGAGGTCGACCTCACGCTGTTAGCTATCAACTAGCCGTCGAATTTCTCCCCGTAGGTGGAGCGTGGGTTATCAGAAACATGGCCACCTCACGTGAAGCCTTCGACCTTCACCGACGATTAGAAGATTTATTTTCTCGATTTGTGTCTATCTATCGTAGGGTACTGTAACAGGTATCGGTCGGGAATGGGATAGGGTGGGATGAAATGCGATACCTGTGTCTTAGAGGTACCTTACAACTATTTCTGCTCGAGTTTTCCCGGTGAGGGAGTACGATGAACGAGGGGCAAAGAAGGGTACCTACTCAGTCCGGAAGGACTCGGCGTTCCTGTTGATAGTTTGCAGGATCCTTTGAGCCGTCTGGTCAACTTCTGCTGGATTTCTCGGGGCAGATTTGAACCTGTTTTCCCTCCTCCACTCTGTGTGCGCCTTGTCTTTTGCCATGGCGAGGTGGAATGCCAGTGCGGAGGCTGAACCTCGATAGTAGTCCGGGTTCTTACAGACGGGGCATTTCCACTCGTAACCCAGAGGGACGCTACTTCCAGCCATTTCACTATTAAGTGGAGTTTCCTCCTTTAAGGCTACTTATAGAACACTAATAGCGCCCTCCGTGAGATAACAGCCTGGTGGGCGAGCGTCCAGCTACCGTTCTATTTTAGGACCTCCCCGCCTGAGGATAATGACCAAAAGAGAGGCCCAGAGCAGAATGGCGATGAACGATGGAATGTGATACCCTATCACTGCATACATGACACGATCCAGTGCCGATGTGGGGTGCAGAACCTGTAGCATCCCGGATGGCCTGGGCATCGGGAACCAGGCACCGGGACCGCTTGTTCTCCACCATAACGTGCCACCTTCATCCAGAAACAGGCTCGAGGCGACCATCCGGTAGGCGAGAAGCGTGTAGACGGTGGAGTAGATCGCCAGCAGCGAAAGGGCTATAGGCACCTTTTTCGATGCCTCCTTCATCTTATTTTCGTTCTTTTTACGCGGTTCCCATAGTAGTCTAGATGGATGGTGATGTCGTCTCCTTCTCTCTCCTAGAGTAGTAAAATCCTAGAGCCTCTTTCAGAATGGACAGACCCATGATAAAAGCGAATAGAATGACTATGTTCCTAAAGTCCAAAAGAAGAGTAAGCGCTAACCGTGGTGCCATGGGCTGTTCAACGTGAATCAACCTGTTGACGAGACCGAAGCTCCAAGGATCGGCAAGTCCTATAAAGTAGAGGGTAAGGTAGAAACTAACTCCCTCTTTGCTAATCGACGACAATAGGTGCAGGGGTGACCAATCATCCGTCATCTTCTCTACGAACGAGGTGGCAGCCATCGCCAGACCGATCAGAGCCAGGGTTGTCAGAATGGCTTGGACCTCCAAGCCCATAAATGTGGTCATCCGGACGATGAGCCCTTCAGGCACGAACCTCAGAGCCAGAGGGGGAAGTACGACGAATGCGAGGATATACCCGGAGGCGAACAACACAGCCTTAACTGTTCTGCGCATCTTCTAACCACCCCCCATCTCCATCGGAAAGGAGATGCCCATTCCTATCAGGTCAAAGAGCGACCTGATGTTGAAGCCGAAAGAGAGGGTCGGCCTCGAGGTTTCGAGAGCGTACCGAACGACATCTTCCGGTGTGACGGTCATTTCCACCTCAAGTTCCCCGGAGGAGCCAGGCGGAAGGGCCTTGGTGTCACTACCCCTGACTATTGATTCTCCATCAGCCGAGAGAAGCTCGAGGCTTACCGTAAAGGTGGTTCCGAGAAACCCCTGATTCCGGACACCCATCGAGAACTCTAGAGTCAGGGCACCGGAAGGGTCGGGGGTCATCCCAATCTTGAAGGGTTCCTCCCCCTCTCGAGGCATTAGGCTCCCCATAAGAGAGTACCCCATGGTGTAGAGCCCTACGAAGAAGGCAACCATCACGATCAGCCCGCCCAAGGTTGCGGCGATGCCTAAGTATCTAACGGCTCTCGATGTCATTCTCTTGTATTATTGCACAGATCTTTTGATGGTTACTTATCCCGGGTGTGGTAGCCCGACGACCGAGAGGCGTTAGCCGCCATCGAGGTCGGCCTGAAGGGCGATATCCGTAGTGCTCTTCTCGAGAACTTAAAGTAGTAAAACCACCCTAACACTATCACGCCTATCGAGATCAGAAATCCGAGACCGTAGAAGCCCGGGTAGAGGATGGCGAAGTCGAAAATAGTGTGAAGTAGGACCGCGATCCCCAGACCCTTCACGATCAACCACCTTCTCCCGCCGAACTTTACCCTCGCGAGGTAGTAGCCTATCGCCGCCCCCCAGAGGGCGTGGCCAGGAACCGAGAGGAAGGCCCTGAGGATGGCGACGAGGAGCCCCGAGCCCAGCACGTAGGCCACGTTCTCGGGGGCTGCGAAGCCAAGACCGGCTACAGCCCCGTAAACTATACCGTCCATGAGCTCGTTGAGGTGGGGGACCGATAGGGTAGAAGCCTAACGGTGGCGAACTTGGATGACTCCTCGACCAGAGCGATGACGATCAATACGTAGAGAAACAACACTACGGGATCGGTCAGGCTACCGGGAATCATCCGGCCCAAGAGGAGCTCGATCGCGATTACGGGAGCGATGAGAAGGGCGCCCAGGAGAAAGGTCCCTAGGATAAGCTTCCTCGGCTCGGGCTCGTACCGGTCCCTGACGTAAACGAGCCACACTAGGAACACAACAGGGGCGATCGCCATCGAGAGGAGCAGCAGCCAGTTATGCACTCGTATCCGTATAGATCAGAGCCGAGGGTATATGGCTGGCTTCCCCCTTCATGTCTTAGGACACGGCCCGAGAATGAGGGCTCTAGGAGATGTCCTTCCATACCTTGGCTAACGAGGGCCCTAAGACATGTATCCTGAATTCGAGGCAATACCCAAAAGGAGTGACAAAGACCTCGTAGCCCCTCCTCTTCAATCTGTCTTCCAGATTTTGGAAGGTCTCCTGTGCGAAATCCGTGCTTGACTTGCTGCTCGATAGGTGAGTGAACGAGTGCAGCACAATTCTGTCTCTACCGGTCTTTCCAGCCAACCAAGTGATGTTCTTCACCGCTTTCCTGATGATTTTGGAGGCTTTCTCTTCGTCCTCTTCCTCAATATTTGCAAAGACGACAACGGCATCCTCTATGCTTTCCTCTTTCTCGATTTCTTTCACGTTCTCCAGGGCTTTGCTGAAGGTCCTGTACCAGAATTCTTTTACATTGAGCATCAAGAGCTTCGACTCGAACCCCTCTCGACCGTTTCCTGCCTCAAAATTCTCTGTATGCCTCCGCCAAGGGATGCCCTATACAATCTAAGCGAAAGGCCTTGTACCAACCGAAGGCCGATTTACGGACGTCGATTTTTTCTTCGGCTAACCTGTCTCTGAGCCTGCTGAGGAACTCCTTGGCCAGCCTGGCTGAGCCGAGACTCTTAGAGAGGTGCGAATAAGGGTGGATGAGAACCTTCTCGCACTTTATCCTCGAAACGTCAACTTTGACGCTCTCGATGAAAGCTTCTATCAGCTCGTCGGATCTGTTTTCATCCTTCTTCTCAAAGCACGTAAAGCAAACCAAGACATCCCTCAGATCTTCGCTCCTTGGGTCCGGCTCCTCTGCGACCGGCGTGCCCCTCTTCACCTCATAGCTAAAGGAAGAACAGTGAAGCTGGAGAACTCTCAAACCCGCTCTTTAGATAACACCGTTATGAATATAGCTTTACCTGACCGATGACAACGCCGTCTTTGGGTCGTGCCTTGGTTGTGTGGATGCTGATCACATCTCACGACAGATGAGCAAGAGTGGTGAGGTGCTATTTAAAAGAGACAACGCGTAAACCGACTTTTTCGATAAAACAACAGTCGTTTTTGTCAATTTGGCGGGTACCCCCGGGCCACTGGCGATCGTTGTGACCATTTTATAGTGTGTTGTGAGGCGGGCTACCTCCCGTTGAGGCTCATTTCTGCGCTCTTTGGCCGTGTAAATTCGAAATGCAACTGGGCTATCATTTTAACCAAGGATGGTGCAGCTAAGGCTCAAGGTCGCAGAGGCCCCTATGAGGGATGTCGGGCGAGTGAGGGCGCGCATGGACAGGGAGGTCATGCGTCGGATCGGCGTCAGCATCGGAGATATCGTGGAACTCGTGGGTAACAGATCAACAGCCGCTGTGGTCTGGCCTGCCTACCCCGAGGACGGGGGGCAAGCGATCGTCAAAATCGATGGTGTCGTTCGCCAGAACGCTGGCGCCGAGGTGGGCGGCTACGTGGTCGTGAGGAGAGCCGAGGTGCGTGATGCTGAGGGAATAAGAGCCGGGCCCACAACAAGGGAGCTGAGGGTCGACCCCGATTGCCAGTGGTTCGTGAGGGAGGCGCTCATGAACCGCCCCATCGTGGAGGGAGACATCGCCATGATCCATGTGCTGTTCTGGGTTCCGTTTGAGATCGTGGAAACGACGCCCAAGGGAATCGTGAGGGTTGTGCCAGAAACCGAAGTGGTGATCCGGAGCAGACCCAGCAGAGCACCCACCAACTGTCCCCTGTGCGGCTATAGGCTCACACGCCAATATGGGCACTATCGGTGCGACCAGTGTGACCTGTTCTTCTGAACACAAAACCAGACTCGATCCGCGAAGGTCAGTCTAGGTTTCTCTGGTCATATACCGTGAAATCGCTGCGGATATCGTTAACGCCGAGAGGCTGAGCGTGGCGAGCACGAACGCCACGGTGGCGAGCGTCATGAGCGTGGACGAGACGAGGAGCTCGGCTGCAAGGATCATCAGGACGCTCGCCACGCATAGCACCCTGAGCCACCTAAGCTGGCTGGTCCCCAGCTGGCGGATACGTTTTAAGGGGACCATCAGGATGAGGGCCAGTGGCGCGCCGCAAACCGCTCCGATCAGTGCGCTGGCCACGAAACCGGCCACGACCACTCCCAGCTCTGGGCTGAACGCGAAGAGGGAGTAGGCGATCTGAGATAGGTGTAGGATCCCGATAAGTGGGTATAAGAGAATCTTCGTGCTTGCTTTAGCCATCGGGTGATCGGCGATGAACGCCGCGAGGCTGGGGCTGAAGGAGTAGTACCAGGCGTTGAACACCGCCATGAACTGGCTGCCCGCGAACGTGGATAGGACCGTTCGATCCCGAAAGCCCCGCAGGAACTGGACCTCGGGGGCGAGATCGGAGCCGTAGGTGGCGGTGGCGATGATGCAAGGTCTGCGCTCAGCCGCGGGTGTGGGTGTCGAGATTGGCGTGGGCGCAGGCGTTGGAGATGGCGAGGGGGTGGGGGTAGGCGTGGGAGTTGGTGTCGGGAGTGGTTTGGGCGTCGGTGTAGGTGTTGGTGACGGGGCAGGGGTCAACGATATCGCGCTGAATATGCCCTCGGTGTGGACGCCGAAGTACATCCTCCAGCCATCGGGGGTCTCTATCACGCACGGATCGGAGGGGTGCATCTCGCCCCAGAGCACCCTCGACGGCTCATCGAATATTAGTCCATCCCGCGACTCAGTGACGTATATACCGTCTACCTCCCACCTCCCAGCGGCGAAGAAGTAAAGCCGGAAGGTGCCATTCCGTTTGACGGCATAGGTGCCATCGACCCAGCCTTCAAATGGTGGCTGTTGACCGTCTATTCTGATCCCCGGTTCCTTCGTCCAAATGAGCCCGTCGTCGGAAACGGCGCTAAGAATACAGGTATACTCATTCCCCCAAGGCGAGCTCTCATCGTACACCGAGCCCCGGTAGTACATCCGATAGCGCCCGTCCTCCAGCTTGACTATGGTGGGGGCTCCGATATTATACTCGTCGCAAGACCCAGGATCCCCCGTTGTGAGCCTCACTCCCTCCTCCCTCTCGAAGGCGAGGCCGTCATCGGATACCGCACTCCCGATGCAGGCGTTCACGCCCTGGGGTCGATTCCAGTCCTGATAGTACATGCGCCAACGTCCATCCGGTAGCTGGATCACGCATGGGAATGCCACCTGATCGATTCGCACACCGGGCTCGTTAACCCATATCAGACCATCCGAGGAGATTGCGCTGTAGACCTGACCCTCGAAATCGGGCGCCTCGGGCTCAAGAGCATAGTACATTCGGTAACGCCCGTCTGGCAGCCTCACCACGTCGGCATCGCAGTACGTCCCCTGTATCCTAACCCCCTCTTCTATCTCCCAGAGCTCCGTCTCTGTGCTCGCCGTGAGCCCGGGGCAAACCCCAGTGCATATCAGGATGACTGCCAGGATCGCCACAGCCTCCTTCCACATGCCCACTCCTCCATGGTTAACCACGTTTTTCTATTCTACGAACCTTAGGTCCCTATGAAGCACGCTTATGCACGGAGTAGGACATTTACGGATTGGAGGATGGTGAAAGAGGGGGAACTCGAGAGGCTGACCCGAGAGATCCGATCGTGTCTCCTATGCGATCTATCAAAGACGAGAAACAAGGCGGTTCCCGGCGAGGGGAGGATCGACGCGAGGATCATGTTTGTAGGTCAGGCGCCTGGCAGGGAGGAGGATTCGCAAGGACGCCCTTTTGTGGGTAGAGCGGGGAGGTTCCTAAACGGGTTGTTGAGCGAGATCGGTGTCAAACGGGAGGACGTATACATCACCTCCGTCGTGAAGTGCTATCCGCCCAGGAACAGGCTACCGAGAAAGGGGGAGATCGAGGCTTGTAGGCCCTACCTATCAAGGCAGCTGGAGCTGATCGATCCTGAGATCGTCGTTTTATTGGGAGGGGTCGCTGTAGAGACTCTACTCGGGATGAGCGGGCTGAAGGGGGCGGTGGGCAGAACCCTCCGAAGGGGCGGTAGGCGCCTTTTCGTTACGTATCACCCGGCCGCCGGGATGAGGTTCCCCAGGATCAGAAGAGCGATGGAGGAGCACTTCGAACAGCTGCGTGTATTGATAGGGGGTTGAGAGCTACTACCTCACTCCTTTCCTAAAAGTGCACCGAGGAAGGTGTACCACTCCATTTGAGAAAGATGTAATGAATGGCCCCCAGATGGGGACTCCCCCAAGAAAAGAGTGTATGGCGTTGCAAGCAGAAAACCGGTGAACTAGGGATGATCGCGATGTTCCTTTCTGTATCGATGTAACCAAGTATTTGACACTCCCATTGCTGAAGCCGGTGGGATTCTCGCTTCTAGGGAATAATTGAGTTGATCTTCGCTCCATGCTTGCCGTTTCCATCTCTGATGTGTTTCAGGTTTCCTATAGTGATTCTTGAAACGCCGAGCTCGTAGAGGTCTTTGATCGTGTTCCTTACCATGGCGTTTACGGCATGTTTCAGTCTTCTCTGTCTGATCCTGTAGAGCCTTCCAAGCCTCTTTGATGTGTTCCTTCCGTTAACCCTCTTAAGCCCACTCTGATGTTTAGCTATCCTTCCAGTCCAGTGCCACCAATCTCTTGTTCATCCGTGGGAGCCAGAGCGAGGACGTTAGTTCTCTTCATGAAGCCGCCTTCAAGGCAGATCGTGAGCCGTATTTAAGCAACCACGCCATTCATCCTTTTATTTAACAGAGTACACCACGTGCGTGAAATAAGTAGCTTGGCGAGTGAATGTGCTGGGCGGATACCCTCTGCTCTTGAGGAACTCGAATCGAAACTTTATAGAGTGACTCCTTTAAGTTGTAAGTCCTTGCGGAAAAGGTCCGGGAGGGCGATGAGTGTTGCGTGATGTGAGTTGCCTCCCCTTGGCAAGGTGGTTGGAGTAGCGCTGATCCTCCTCGGCATACTGGCTGGGGTAGCACCCTACATCCCCATCCCTGAAATTGCTGGGCAGACAGACATGCAGATCGTCGGTGAGTCGCACCTGACCTACAGCCGATCGTTCGACATTAAGCCCTTCTACGTTGTCAGGTTGACCTTCTCCCTGCCCGCCGAGGCGAGGGTGGAGGGTACCCTGCGCATCCTGGGTGGCAACGAGGACATCGACCTGTACCTGACCGATTCCTCGGGGGGCAGACTCTACGACCCCGGAAGGGTCCACGGCACCTACCGATTCACGTTCCCCGTCCCAAAGAACGACCACTACAACATATATATCGACAATCGATTCAGCTGGATCACCTTCAAGTCCGTCAGCATCAATTTCGACCTGTACACGCCACGGGTCGTCTCACGTACGGTCGACGAGACCGAGTATCGGGACATGCGATTCCTCCTACCCACGTCTGGCGTCCTGATCTTGGTGGGGATGGGTCTGATCGCCAGCCGGAGGATCCGAGGAGTACCCGAACTCGAGCGGCGCATCGCCGACCTGGAGGCCTCGCTGGCTGGTAGGCACCAGGTGATCACCAGCCTCGAGAGGCGCCTCACGGACCTAACCGCAGCGGTGGCGGATCGCAACGTTAAGATCAGGGCACTGGAGGATAGGGGCACTAAGAGGGACGAGGAGATAAAGAGGCTCGAGGGTCTGCTGGCGGAGAGAGATCGTTGGATCGACAAGCTGAAGGCGCAGGTGTCCACGGGGGATCGTATTATCGACGATCTGAAGACAAAGCTAGCCGAGAGGGACGCGGAGATCGAGAAGCTGAAGCGCAAGGCGAGCAAAAAAGCCGGCTAGCGAGATAATCCGGGTGACGCTGGATCTGAACCTCAGGTCCTTCATTCTTTATATTCATTCTTCAAAACGTCATGATGGTGGCCGTAAAAACGCCCAGAGGGCTGGCGGCGGCGGACCTTGGAGCGGCCATTGGCATCGTAGGGGGCATTCTGATGGCATACTGGGGTCTTTTCATCCACCCATTTCTGTTCGGGAAAACCGTTATCGCCGCGGGCGAGATGCTCGAACCAGATGGCCACTCTAGAACCAGATTCTCGATCTCTAACTCTTCCATAACCGAGAAGTAGTCGTCGACTATCCCATCAAGAACAATGTTGAGCCGGAACGAACGATCGGTAGATGCCATTAACTTGGGGTTCTTTCGAACCCGATTGATGGCCTCCTCAAGCGTTTTAAGCCTCTTTGTGTGAACAGTTATCAGGAAATCCTCCCCGGAGGAGGATAGCTGGGTAGATTTCAGTTCCTCGCCTAAGCCATCGCCTTTATCACTAACGAGTGTAAATCCGTCGTATCTCCCGCATTCGGTCTCCGTGGATTGTGGTCGATGTAATCCGGGCGATGAATTCCTCGTGCGCTGCTGTCGCGGCTTGGTCCCCTTTGTTAAAGATCTTCTCATAGTAACGGCGAACGAGGACCCTGTTTTCTAATAACATGATTATCGCTCTTGGCCACCGTATTTATGTTATTTGTTCCCTTCAAGCCCTAGTTCCTCGAAGTGCGGAGGCTACACGACGGAAACCTACAATTAACAGATCGGCGGTAAATTGAGGGATGAGTCTGGCTTCTGTGGAGAAGTTTATCGCCACCAAGATGCCGGGATTGGCGTCTGGAGGGATATGCCTCAAGAAGCACGATAGAGCCATACAGACGCTGCTTGACGGTCTCAGTCGATGGCTGGTCGGACTTGAGGAGATATTTGGCGCGGATTTTATCGAAACCATAAGGGACGCTCGGTTCGAGCTTGGACGTGAGATGGGGGAACAGATGAAGGCGGAGTACGGTTTGGGCGATGGGATCGGCGATGCGCTCGATCTGATGTGGATGTTGATCGTCCCCTTGGTATCGAGATGAGGGGCAGGAGGATTGGGGAGGGACGCATTCGGGAGGAGAAGCTGGCATGCCCGATCTTCGACGTATTCAGAAAACACGGTGTTGACTACCGCGAGCTTTGCGTCTCGCTGGGCAACGGCTGGCTCCACGCCATAAGCCCGAACCTGAGGTTTGACCCGTTTAAGCGGGCTGATAAAGATCATTATTACATCAAGGATATCGTGGAGGTCGGGAAGAAGAGATAAGAACGTGTATGATCGAGGGTGAGATATATCGAATGCCTTTCACCTTATTGGGCGTCCTGCTAATCGTTCTCGGGGTGGTGTTGGTCGCTCTGCCCTTTTTGACCAGATATGCCCCGTCGTTGGAAAGCCTAGAGAAGCTGCCCCCCATCCTGATATGGGTCTATCGGCGTGATAACTTCTATTTCGTAACGTCCCCCTCCTGATCTGATTGGAGGTATCGATATCCTCTTCGTGGTCAGTCGCCTCATAAGTTGATTCCAAGTGCATGAGTCTTTCTCACCACAATAAAGGTTGGTTAGATCGACCCTCCCTTTCCCCTCATCCTTTTGAGGCTGGTGGCTTTATTATTTGGCGGTGAAGGAGGGGGTCGAGCGGAGAAGCATAGTTTATTCCAATAAAAGCACGGCAACGTATCGCCGTGATGAGTTCATCCACCTGCTCACCGTCCTCATGCCCCCCACCGGAGCCAAGCGTCTCATGGATGCTCTGAGGGCCCAGATCGAGGGCTACGAGAGGGAGTTCGGAGGGCTTCCTGAACCAAGGGTGGAGAGGATCGAGGGTAAAGGTGCCGTCGCCTTGGGTGAAGTCCCCGCTGGGGGAGGGAAGCTCCGAGCACCTGTTCCTGAAACCCGGCAGGAGGCTGCGTTGCAGGGTATGTCTAGGTCACTGGAGCACCGGATCGAGGCGTTCGTGAGGGACGCGGGCCCCACGGGTCGGTCGCTACGCTCGGTGCTGACTTA
>JBHIEI010000039.1:0-12362 GCA_046760555.1 Bathyarchaeia archaeon | reverse complement strand
AGCGGAGGAGGAAGAGGGGGAGAAGAAGGTAGAGGAGTGATGTCCCTGAGAACCCAGAGGAGAATAGCAGCATCCCTGCTTAAGTGCGGGGAGGGGAGGATACGGATTGACCCAAACCGATTGGACGATGTTGAGATCGCACTCACGAGGAAGGACGTGATGCGTTTGATCAAGGATGGGACCATCCAAAAGCTACAAAAGAGCGGTGTCGCCAAACGATCCCGGAGAAAGCGACCCGGAGTCAAGAAGGGAGGTCTCGGAAAGAAGAAGAGACACGGAATCAGGGTCGAGAAGGTCAGGACCCTGAGGAGAACAATCAGAGATCTGAGAAACGCTGGGAGATTAGAGAAGGACACCTATCGTAAGCTCTACCTGATGATCAAGGGAGGGGCGTTTAAGACGAAGAAGGAGCTCCTTCGTTACGTCGAAGCGAAGGAGCTCGTAGTCGAGTGATGGTCAGAGGACGGAGCTACATCTCTAAGCCGAGGAGGAGGAGAACAGGTAAGACCCACTACGGGAGGCGGAAGAAACTGATCCAATCCCGGCTCCCGAGATTAGTTCTTCGGATCTCGAACAAACACACGGCTGTGCAGTTTATTGAGGCGAAGATCGTTGGGGATCGTGTTCTAGCTTCCGCTCATTCTCGAAATCTCAGGGAGTTCGGGTGGAGAGGTCCCTGTAATAACATGCCAGCGGTGTATCTCACGTCTCTGTTAGCCTCCCTAAGAGCTAGAGGAGAGGGGATACGAAAGGCGATTCTCGACATTGGGCTTAGAAGTCCAACATCCGGCGCCAAGGTCTTCGCCTCGCTGAAGGCGGCATCGGAAGCCGGATTGGATATGTCGTACGATAGTAAGGTTTTACCAACCGAGGAAAGGATAACTGGACAGCACATAGCTCAATACGCGAAGCTCCTATCAGGGGATTCGAACCTCTATAAAAGACAATTCGGTGGTTATCTCAAGCGAAATTTGGAACCGGAGGATCTACCCAAACATTTTTCGGAAGTCCGGGAGAAGATTAAGAAGTCGGTCGTAAGGTGAGCGAGAAGAAAGAGGTTACCGGGGAAGAGGTGTTCGTACCTAGAACATCGCTTGGTCGCCTGGTTGCCGAGGGGAAGATTATGAACCTAAGAGAGATTCTCAATGAGGGACTTAGGATAAGGGAACCCGGTATCATAGACTTTCTCTTACCCGATTTAGAGGAGGAAATTCTGGATATCAGTCTTGTCCAAAAGCAAACCGATGCGGGGGAGAGGTCTAAGTTCAAGGCTATCGCTGCCATAGGAAACCGGGATGGCTACGTGGGGGTCGGTACAGGGAAGGCCAGACAGGTAAGAGAAGCGATAAATAAGGCTCTGGTCTCAGCTAAACTCAACATAATGCCAGTGCGGAGGGGCTGTGGCAGTTGGGACTGTCGATGTTCCGAGAAGCACTCCATACCCCTGAAAGTCCATGGGAAGTGCGGAAGCGTTGAGATAACACTACTTCCCGCTCCGAGGGGGGTTGGGATCGTCGCCGCCAGCTTGGTGAAAACAATCCTGAGCCTCGCTGGGATTAGAGATTGCTGGACGAGGACAAGGGGACAGACCACAACAGCTCACTCACTCTCGCTGGCAACGATAAGAGCGTTGGAGAACCTTTACGGTATCGTCACTCCAAAGGAATGGACCAAGTGACCGGGATCGGGTTTGAAGGGTAAAGGATCTGAGCCGTCCATGGGATCCCTGACGCCCTCCACCTTGATCGCCGTGGTTCGAATCAGGGGTACAGTAGGTGTCAGAGATGATGTCGAGAACACTCTCCAACTACTGAATCTCAGAAAGCCCTTTTGCGCAACCTTGGTTCCGGCCACTCGCCAATATCTCGGGATGCTTCAGAAAGCAAAGGATAAGATAACGTGGGGGCCTGTCTCCAAGGATATCGTCTCCCTCATCCTGAGAAAAAGAGGCAGAGTTCCGAGCCAGAAGGATCTTTCCGAGACCTACCTGAAGGAGGCCTTGGGCTTCCAATCTTTCGATGATCTAGCCTCCATGCTACACCAGTGCAAGACATCCTTAAACAGACTGGGGATGAGACCCTTCTTCACCTTACACCCTCCTAGGAAAGGATTCAGGAGGTCCACAAAGAAGCCATACAGCGCGGGTGGGGAGCTGGGTTACCGGGGTGAAGGGATCAACGAGCTTTTAAGAAAGATGCTCTGATATTCCCTCGAAGGTCATGCCTCACAAGCTACGAAAGATCAGGAAACAACGAGGATCGAGGACCCACGGCTACGGCACGACGGGTCAGCACAGGAAACACGGTCAGAAGGGCGGTAGGGGAAAGACCGGTGGGCGTAAACACCTCTGGACGCGAGTTGTAAAATATGAACCGACCCGATTTAGAAAGCTGGGCTTCAGGCCGAGAAGCAGGCTCGCCCATCCTAGGATAGTAAATGTGGGCCAATTGGATGAGATCGTCCTTGGAATGGACAGGGAGGAAAAGAGAAAGGGGAAAGTGGTTATCGACCTCGCAAAGCTCGGTTACGATAAGCTCCTAGGCCGGGGTAGGGTTCAAAACCCTTACATCGTCAAGATTGCCTCCTTCTCTGGTAGCGCCAAGGAGAAGGTGGTGAGAGCAGGAGGAGAGATAGTCAGCTAGAAATGGCCCGCTTCCTCCACATCTTCAAGCCCATTGCTCGAGTCGTCCCCGAGGTGAAACCTCCAAAGCGCAGGATAGGGATAAACGAGAAGTTGATCTGGACCTTTTTCGCTCTTGCCGCCTTCCTGGTAATGGGCGAAGTCCCTCTCTACGGTGTGGTTGCTGGCTACGATCCCTTTAGGGTCTACAGGGTTATCTTCGCATCGCAGCGAGGAACCCTCATGGAGTTCGGCATCATTCCGATAGTCGACGCGGGCCTCATCCTTCAGATGCTGGCCGGATCGGGTCTGATAGCCATGGACTTATCCCAAACCGAAGATAGGGCCCTCTTCTCCGTCGGCACGAAGGTTCTGGCACTCATCATCACCGTAGTTTTCGCCTTCGGTTATTCGATGATGGGAGCCTACGGAGAACTAACCCCGACCGTCAGGGCGATAGTGATCGGTGAGCTGATAGGGGCAGAACTCGTGCTCATCCTCCTCGATGAGATGCTTCAGAAGGGGTGGGGTTTGGGCAGCGGGATCAGCCTGTTCATCCTAGCCGGTGTCTGCAGAACGATCTGGTGGAACCTCTTTTCGCCGCTCTCCGTTCCCGGGGGTGTCCCGTACGGGGTCATCATTGCGCTCTTCCAATCCATACTCAGCGGGAGCATCGGGGCGGTAATCTACAGAGGTGGGGCCTTGCCGGACCTGCTAGGATTGTTGGCAACCCTGGCGATCTTCATCATCATAATCTATCTAGAAAATGTGAAGACCGAATTTCCGATTTCCCATGCTCGGTTCAGGGGTGTCAGGGGCAGGTATCCCATCAAACTCATGTACGTCTCGGTTATACCCGTGATCTTTGCCGGAATGCTTTTCTTTGATTACGTGATGATAGCCCAGCTACTATGGACTAGGACCGGGCCTCACGAGGGCATACTCTGGGACGTGATCGGCAGGTTCACCTATACCAAAGATAATGCGCTGATCCCAACAGCGGGGCTGGCGTACTATCTGATAGCTCCAAGATCCCTCGTCGATGTTGTCGCCGATCCAGTTAAATCAATGGTCTATGCGGGGCTCATGATAGGCGCCTGTGCACTATTCGCCTCCCTGTGGGTTAGTATCGGGGGGGTGGGGCCCGCTGATGTGGCTAGGCAGCTTATAGACGCCGATATGTTCTTCCCCGGTTTCAGGCGATCCCCCAGGGTTGGGGAGCAGATGCTTAAGCGCTACATTCCCACGGTTGCTCTTTTGGGGGGTCTGATCGTCGGAGCGATAGCCGCTTTCTCGGACTTTTTCGGGGTCTTCGGATCTGGGACGGGAATACTACTGGCTGTGGAGATCATCTATCAATTATATGAGGTCCTGACCAGAGAGAGGGCGATGGAGATGTACCCTGTTCTAGGCTCAATAATAGGAAGATAATCGTGACTAAGATCATCACGCTGACCGGGATTCCTGGCGTCGGCAAGACAACCATCTGCGATAGGCTGGTCGAGGAGGCTAAGCTGAGGGGTGCGGGTGTGGATATCGTCAACTTCGGAACGGTCATGCTCGAAGTCATGAAGGCGAAGTATCCTCAAACCGACAGGGACTCCATAAGAAGACTCCCCGTGGATGTCCAAAGGCACCTCCAAAAGGAAGCCGCAGAGAGGATAGTTGGCAAGGCAGTGGGAACCCAGTACTTGATCATCGACACCCATACCATAATTCGTA
The DNA here is from genome assembly GCA_046760555.1 of Bathyarchaeia archaeon. Lineage (GTDB taxonomy): Archaea > Thermoproteota > Bathyarchaeia > JBHIEI01 > JBHIEI01 > JBHIEI01. The sequence continues at coordinate 8,020 of JBHIEI010000039.1, read as the reverse complement.
CCGAACAGGGTTTTCTGCCCGGTCTTCCACTCCATGTACTGACGGTGGTGAACCCGTCCTTGATCGTATTGGTCGAGGCACTGCCCAAAGAGATCATGAGGAGGAGGACCTCCGACCTATCCAGAAGACGAGAGATGATGCGAGAGGAGGAGATCCTGGAGGAGCTAAGACTCTCAAGGATGGCGGCCATGAACTGTTCCGTGGCAATCGGGGTCCCAATTAAGATAGTTGAAAATAGAGAAGGAAAGCAAGCCGAGGTAGCCAAGGAGATAATCAACGTGTGTGAGGAGATCTAGATGAATGTGATCGGTTCGATCTGGGGTCCATTGCCCCCTCAAAGCCCGCCTGTGGACATCGATCCAACCACGACGGTATTTATCCTGGGTGTCGCCATCGCCGTGACCCTAACCATGACGGTTGCCCAGAGGCTTTTGATAGACGTGGAGAAGGTCCGAGGCTGGAACAGAGAGCTACAGAGATTCAGGAAAGCCGTCCAGGAGGCCCGCGCGAAGGGCGACTCCAAGGCGTTGTCGAGGGTCTCATCGAGGATGATGAGGATCCAGTCGAAGGTCATGCGCGAGACGATGAAGGTCTCCGCGATCTTCTTCATACCCCTCTTGCTCATCTTCTTTTACCTCTCCTCCATCTATGGGGATCTGCTGGTCGCAAAATTTCCCATCTCCTTCCCCTTGCCAGGCCTCATAACTCGCCTTTTAGGTCTGAGAAACGTTGGGGGCGATGTCTACTTCACCTTCTCTGGGTGGTACGTCTTCACCCTGATAAGCATCGGGACCATCACCTATCGTCTATCAGGGCTGAGACCTGAAGAAAGTGAGGAATAACTTGCCAGAACCTCGATACCGTTCCAGGAGCCTGAGAAGGAAGAGTCTAACGGTGCCCGGTGGTCGGCATACGATCCACTACGAGAGAAAGAAACCCAGCGGAGCAAGATGCGCGATCTGTGGTGGCATCCTACACGGAGTTCCTCGATCTAGACCCTCGGAGATCAGGAAGCTACAGAAAACGAAGAAAAGACCCGAACGAACTCACGGCGGCCACATCTGTTCAACCTGTTTGATGCGACTCTTGAAGCAGGAGGCGAGGAATATTTCGTGGCCAGCGGTAAGCTAGTGATCACGATCAGTGGTCCACACGGGGTAGGTAAGTCCACCTATGCGAAGGCGCTGTCCAAGTCCTTCGGCCTACGGCATGTCTCGGCTGGAACATTGTTCCGGAAGATGGCCCGCGATAGGGGGATGAGCTTGATGGAGCTAACCAACTACGCGGATAAGCAGCCGGATGTGGATCGCCTAATCGATTCAAGGACAGAGGATGAAGCTAAGGTCGGATCAGTTGTGTTGGATGGTGTCCTCACCGGATGGATAGCCAAAAATGCCGATCTCAAGGTCTTCTTAGAGGCACCACAGGAGGCTAGGATTCGAAGAATAGCCAAGCGCGATGGTTTAACCTACGCCGAGGCTAAGAAGATCACCCTCATACGTGAGGAGGTGGAAAGGAAGAGATTTCTCAGATACTACGGGATAGATCCCCGCGATGAAAGCATCTACGACATCATAATAGACACCCACATCCTTCCCATCGAATCGACGATCGCTGTTCTAGAGGAGATCACACGAACGCTCATAGCAGAAGGCGCAAGGAGGAACCAGTAGATGCCCGCTATCGAGGTAGGAAGAGTCTGTGTAAAGCTTCGTGGGAGAGAGAGCGGCAAGAAGTGCGTGGTGGTCGACATCAAGGGTAGGAACTTCGCGCTCGTTACAGGTCCTAAGAAACTAACGGGCGTGAAGAGAAGGAGGGTCAACCTGAACCACATAGAACCGATGGATCTGAAGGTTAAAATCAAGCGAGGAGCCAGCGATCGGGAGGTACTGAAGGCCCTGAAGGGGGCGGGCATCACCGATCAATTAAAATCGCCTTTGAAACCCCAAGTAAAGGGGATCCATGAGCATCGCTCCGTGGGAAGTTAGAAGAAGCACTCTCATCAAGGGCGAGGAGGAAACCGATCCAAGCCACGGGTGCGAACCAGCCAAAAGACCGATCGAGAGCTATCTGGCATCGGGTGTAATAGCACTCGATAAGCCACCCGGTCCAACCAGCAGCGAAATAGCCCACACCGTCAGACGAATCCTAAAGGTGCGTCGAGCCAGTCACGGCGGGACCCTAGAGAGGGGGGAGATCCCAAGGTAACTGGCGTCCTTCCAGTAGCACTAGGCAGTGGTACCAAGGTGACTCGCGTCTTCCTCGAGTCTGGCAAGGAGTACGTCTGTGTGATGAGATTACACAGGGCCGAAAAGGAAGAGAAGGTCAGGCATATCCTCGGCGAGTTCGTTGGCGACATCTATCAGATCCCTCCCATCAGGGCAACCGTGAGGCGGAGGCTGAGAATACGGACGATATACTACATCAACCTGCTGGAGATGCAGGGTCGTGATGTCCTATTTAGGGTAGGATGTCAGGCTGGTACGTACGTTAGGAAACTCTGTCACCACATAGGTCAAGCGGTTGGCTGTGAGGCCCACATGATTGAGCTGAGGAGAACACGGGTCGGTCCTCTCACCGAGCAGGAGAGTGTAACGCTTTACGACGTATACGACGCGTACACTGGCTGGAAGGATGATGGGGATGAGAAAATGCTACGTAGAGTTGTTCGGCCCATGGAAGAGGTCCTGGTACTCATACCAAGGATTTTTGTTCGTGACTCCGCGGTAGATGCTATCTGCCATGGAGCCCGCCTGGCCATCCCCGGGATCCTGGAGCTGGAAACAGGGATCGAGGTGGGTGACCTAGTGGCCATGATGACCCTTAAGGGAGAGGCCATCGCCCTTGGAAAGGCGCTCATGACAAGCGAGCAGATTTTGGAGATGGATCGAGGACTGGCGGTGCAAACGCACCGTGTGATTATGGAAAAGGGGACCTATCCGAGGAGCTGGAGAGCCCGCTAAATCGCCATCTCATATCAAACGCAAAATGGTCATGACTACTCCAAGGAAGACGAATAATCCACTTACCACCTTAGTCAGAGCCCTTTCCGTAGATTTGTTAGCAAATCTGGCACTGGCTATCCCACCAACTGCTGCACCAAAGCCGACAACCAAACCGCCTCTCAAACTTAAGCTTGCATGAGATGCATATCCAATAGCTCCCGAACAAGCGGTTATCGCCATCATGAGCGTAGAAGTGCCGATAGCTTCGTGAAGAGAAAGATTCAGAACGAAGATCAGAATCAAAAGTATCCAAATCCCTCCACCCGCACCGAAGATACCCGTATTGATGCCCACAATTAAACCCAGAATCCCGGCAACAGCTATCTGCTGGTTGCGGTTTTCAAATCTTACTATGCCCTTGACCCTGCTTGCTATGGCTTCTCTGCTCAATCCCTTCTTCCACATCAGTACTCCAACGACGATCAGAAATATTCCAAAGGCTCCGCCTAAACCAGCTTCTGGCATCCCGAATGCGAAAAGGGTGCCTAGCTGTGCTCCGAGAACCGAACCTATTGCTACCCATATTCCAGATTTCACATTCATGTTGCCATGCCTGTAATAGGTGTAAGATACGGCTAGGGATGCCATAATATCCACCAAAAGACTTGTTCCTATGGATTCGTGAATGGAAAAATTCAGCAGTAAATTAAGTAGCGGGACGACGATCAATACTCCACTGGATCCAGTTAAACCCATTGCCATGCCCGAGAACAAGCCGATGAGAACAGTCATCAATAGGGCAAAATAACCCATCATCAACGGTATTTCTCCGTGATCTCACCTATTAAGCTAAAGGAGTTCTGATCTCCTTGATTCCGAGAGACAATAGCGCCAGGGAGGGGATTCGAACCCCTGAGACCCAGAAAGGGTCACGGGCTCTCCAGGCCCGCGCCTTAACCGCTCAGCCACCCTGGCTTCATATCTCTGAGGAGAGAGGGGATTTAACTTCAACCCGGATGTTCCTTCCGTTAAGGAGAGGATGACTGGCGAACCTTAATACCTGTGTAAAAGGCGTTGGGGACAAGACGGATGTTCCACTGAAGTTCCCACTCTGCCCATCAGGTACTTCCTTGGGCTTGGACGGCCCGAACTGACGCTGTTGGATGAGGCTACCGGGATTCAATCAGGTTCCCGCAAGTTCCGGTCGTGCTGAGCCCTGCAGAGGCTGGGCTTCATACCGATAATCATCTTACAAATTTATTACCCAGTTGCTTTCTCATTGAAGTGTCCTCTGAGTTAGAGCGAGTCGTCAGGATCCTCGGGACGGATCTCGACGGATCGAGAAAGCTAATCCATGGTCTGTCGATGATCAAGGGTCTCGGACCCAATCTTGCCAACGCTGTTGTCTCCGTGGCCAAGCTTGATCCGGGGATGCGAGTGGGCAACCTCTCCGAGAAGGAGGTAAGGAGGCTAGAGGAAATCATCAGGGAACCCGTCAAGCATGGTGTTCCAAGTTGGCTTGTGAATCGGAGCAGGGATCGAGTTACGGGCGAAGATCGGCACCTGATCGGCTCCGATCTGACTCTACAGACTAAGATGGACACAGACCTTCTAAGGAAAATCGGGATCCGAAGAGGAGTGCGGTACTCGCTGGGACTCAAGGTTCGAGGACAGAGGACAAAGACGACTGGGAGGAGGGGTATAGCGGTGGGCGTCAGGAGAAAGAAGCTGATGAGAAGGGCGAGGGAGTAATGCCTAACCGTAAGCTGAGGAAAAAATACTTGTTGCCCAAAAAGCCATGGGACAAGACGCTTCTAGATGCTGAGTTGAAGCAGATGGGACAGTACGGCTTGAGGAGCAAACGCGAGCTGAGAAGATTCGCTTGGATGGTCGTTAACTACCGAAAGACGGCGAGACGTTTCTTGCCACTTCACCCGTCAAAGCAAGGTAGGTCCGTGAGGGAGTTCCTGACTAAGCTGTACAAGCAAGGGCTGATCGGGAAGGAGGCGGATCTCAGCGATGTCCTCGACATCACCGTTGAGGATCTACTGGAGAGAAGACTCCAGACGATCGTGTTTCGGAAGGGGCTGGCGAACAGCATCCACCAGGCCCGACAACTGATAACTCATGGACACATATCCGTCGACGGTAGAAGGGTGAAGGTTCCCAGTTTCATTGTGGGTAGGGATCTTGAGGACAAGGTCACGTACTGGCCGGGTAGTCCGTTTAATAACCCGACTCACCCGATAAGGGTTGCTCCAAAGACGAATCATGAGCGAGAAGAGTGAGAGGTGGGCGATCGCACACATACACGCCACGTTCAACAATACAATAGTCCACTTCACCGATCCAACCGGGTGCGAGACCATCGCCAGGGCCTCCGGTGGGATGTTCGTCAAAGCCGATCGATTGGAATCGAGCCCCTATGCCGCTATGCAGGCAGCACAACACTGCGCCCAGATAGCGAGAGATAGGGGTATAAATGCGATACAGATAAAGGTCAGGGCCCAGGGGGGATCCTATTCGCAGACCCCGGGTCCTGGTGCTCAAGCCGCCATTAGGGCACTAGCTAGGTTCGGTTTTAAGATAGGAAAAATCGAGGATGTAACTCCCACTCCCCACGATGGAACTCGACCCAAGGGAGGTCGACACGGTCATAGGAAGTAGACGGATCGCTAGAAATAGGGGACTAGCTTTTCGTAGGTCTTCTTTAGATGCTCTGGCATGACCTTAGTCGCGCCAACTACAGGCATGAAGCTGGTATCACCCCTCCACCTGGGCACCACGTGAACATGTAGATGATCCGCGCCCGCACCAGCAACATCTCCCACGTTGATACCGACGTTGAATCCATGCGGATTCAGAGCCCTTCTAAGGGCCTTCACGCTCTTCTGTAGTAGGAAGAACACGTCGTTCCATTCCCCCCTCGAGAGCTTGTCTATATTCACAACGTGTCGGTACGGAGCGATCATCAGATGACCATTGTTGTAGGGGAAGAGGTTCATCATGACGAATGCCTCTTTGACTCGATGGAGTATGAGGTTCTCCCGATCCTTTCCCTGTTTCGGCTTCTCACAGAAGAAGCACTCTGCTGTCTTTTTCTGTTCAATATATTGCATTCTCCATGGGGCGAAGATCACTCGCATCACTCTTCCTCCTCGATTAGGACTTTCTTCATGAGCCACTTCTCAGCTTACCTCAACAACCCTTCGCTCCTTCTTCAGTAAAGCCCCGCCTCTGCTAATCAGCAACATTTTTTGTTTTATCGGGCCGAATTTTCTCATATCCCTTCTCTCGTCGCTTTAGATACCTACCAGTCTTCTTCGTTCTTCACGACCCTCAAACCGGATCCTGTCCGTGAACTTTTGAAAACCATCTCCCCCCACTATGTGCACTCTCCAAGAACTGGTGTATCCCTGTTTTTTCTTATAATCACACATGGCCTGATCATAGTCTTAAACCAAACCTGCTTTTCAATAGATCTTGTCCTCCCAAAATAACCTCGCAGGATTCATCACAATTAATTCCACTTAGATCCTCTTGCAATCCCGACTCGAATTCTTTCGTGAGCCGTCTAAATTTTTAGAAACGTTCGCGGACAAGATATCAACCATGGGAACAAACGACGGGAGTTTTCCGGCACTTACCTTGACTCTAACTTTCGAAGGGTTACATCAAGAAGCTCTTCAGTTTCCTCTGTGCGGGCTTTTTTCGGGCAACTGTAGAACGAACACGCATTGCAGTCATCGGTTAGTCAGGAATGATGGAACCTCGCTTGTAGCCCCTTCTACAAGGCAGAAGCGGCAGCCGACGCATAGATCAACCAGATCGCAGGCTGACCAGTCCTTCCACAACGTGGCATTCTAATCCAAAATGAAAATTTGTGCCGTAAAGAAAAGGCGAGTTCGCCAAAATGAGAGGAACAGAAATTGAAATAACTCTGCCAAGCCATGGAACTTTCATCATCCAGCCACTCTTATCAGCTTAGATCTCACCACCTCGATGAAATCTAAGGGAGTCACCTTTCTTATCTCCTCCCTTAGATCACTGGATAGCTTTTCGAGGATGATCTCATTCGTTAATTCACCGTAGGACAGTTCCTCGGACTTCTTGTCCAGGACCTCTCGAATGATGCGGCGCACGGCCTTAGCCTTGTCCGCGGTTATCTTTCTTGGGGTTATGACAACTACATCGAGTCGCAGTTCATGGGCGTCCTTGGTCCTAACCGTGTAAAACTCCTCGACCAGAGACCTTCTTCTCCTTACCTTTACTCGGATGAAGTCTCTAGCACAGCGATGCCCCTGAAACACCGTGGTTGCCCCACCCTCCTTAACCTCATTTATCTGGAACCTCAACGTGACGTAATCCCTCGTAAGATCGCCGGTCAGCTCATACAGAGATGTCTCGACAATCCTGCCTACAAGTTTGCTGGGATCATCGGCGATCGTCTCCGTGATCTTCCTCCCTCCAAAGTAGGATGGGGCATATATGGCGTACCAGGTCTTCGAACGCCACTTATCCTTGACCTTCCTCGGTTTCTTCCTTGGCATACTCCCTCCTAGGCCACAGCAAAAATCTGGGAAGTTTAGGTTTTTTACCGTATTCTTTCTTCATGATCTCAGGCCACCGATCAGGCTCGAAGCCGTATTCGGCTAAAAAGGCAGCAACGAACCTAGACAGACCGAGTCCAGCGCACCCGGTCCAGAGCTCTCTCGCCCTTCTCTCCCTTATCCTGAAGCTGTCGATGAACTTCTTCCTGTGCACGAAGAACCCGGCTACTTCCAGCCACTCGGACCTATCTCGCGGTCCCCTGTAGGGGAGGTAGACCTCCAGGTCGTACGCTGGAGGAACCTCTTTCTCGATCTTCTCTTTGGCTAAGTAAAAGGCCTGACCAACCGTCACCCTCCACTCCAAATCCAAGACCTCATCAACCACTTCCACGATCTTGTCGGTGAGGCTCCTTCGTATGCTGACAACCTGCTCGGGTGTCCCGAGGTAATCTAGCTCGATACGCTGAAACTCATGAAGCCGCACTATCCCCTCTACCCCCCCACCCTCCCATCGGTACGTCCAAC
>JBHIEI010000038.1:0-12707 GCA_046760555.1 Bathyarchaeia archaeon | reverse complement strand
TGACTTTTCCTGCCCCATCGAATACCCTACCCTTGAACTCCTCTCCGTATCTATGGTGGAGGCTCTGTAGGACCTCGTTCACCGTGGTCGCATCGGGAACGACGACTTCGCCCTGCCCACCAACTGCCCTTTTAAGGGCTGCTAAGCATCTCACCTTTACGATTCACGCTCACCTCCTACAACGGCGGCTAGTGAACCTAGATCAGGCTCGATCTCGTACAAGACCCCCGATAGTCCAAGGGGTAGGTTAGGAGCCTTCAACCCGCACTCGGTTATGAGACAAACGACCGTCTCATCCTTTTCTATGACACCGGCCTCGGTTAGCTTCCTGAGTGCGGCTATGGACGTAGCCGATGCGGGACCCGAGTATATCCCCTCACTTGACGCTAGTAGCTTTTCGCCTTCGATCACCTCCTCGTCGGTCACGGCTTCGGCAAGCCCATCACACTCCTCGATCATCCTCAAAACTTGATAGCCACTTGCTGGATTTCCGATGGCGAGACTGGTCACTAAGGTATCGGGCTTCTCAACGGGAACGATGTCTCCCTTGGTCTTAAATGCCCTAACGATTGGGCTACAGCCCTCTGGCTGCACCCCCACGAGTCTCGTGCTGACATCTTTGATGAAATCCAAGTGGTGCAATTCCTTTAACCCCTTCCAAGAGGCACAGAAAAGTGCTCCACTGGCCAAGGGGACGAAGATCCAATCCGGGGCCCTCCAGCCGAGCTGTTCGCAGATTTCGAACGCGAGCGTTTTGGACCCCTCGGTGTAGTAAGAGCGGATGTTAACGTTAAGAAAGGCTATGTTGAGAGCATCGGCGGCCTCTATGGCGAGCCTATTGGCGTCATCGTAAGTGCCTTTGACTGTTATCACTCTAGACCCGTAGGCGAGGGCTTGGTTTAGCTTAGCCTTCTCGAGACCTGCGGGTACGATTATGTAGCAATCAATTCCCGCCTTAGCAGAGTACGCGGCTGTGGAGGCCGATAAGTTTCCCGTGGATGGGCACCCTACGGTTTTAAAACCAAACTCGATGGCCTTCGACACCCCTACCGATGCGGGACGATCCTTAAAAGAGTAGGTTGGGTTTACCGTGTCGTCTTTCATGTATAAACCATTTAGACCGAGTAATTTGCCTAGCCTCTCGCACTTACGGAGCGGGGTATACCCCTCATCGAGACTCACGACCTTGTCCCTACCCTCAATAGGGAGAAGTTCGAAATACCTCCAAAGAGAATTTACCCTGCCCTTTAGTCTGGTAGGTGAAATCGATCCAGCGATTAAATCGTGATCGTAATCGACTGTGAGTGGAGCGAAACAGCTATCGCAAACAGCCACAGGCCCATTCTGAAACTCCTCCCCGCACTCTACACATTTAAGACCTTTGATCCTGCTGAGTTAGATCCCCTCTTGATAAACGAAAGCACCTTTCATATAAAAAATAACGTTGTTAATGCGATGAAACAGGTCTCCGTGGATGATGTAGGCGAATTCACAGATAGCGAGCTCAAACGATACTCCCGGCAAATGGTGCTATCGGGAATAGGTAGGGAGGGGCAAAGGCGAATCAAGGAAGCAAGGGTTTGTGTTTTGGGAGTGGGAGGCCTTGGGTGCTTCTCCTCTTTGGAGCTTGCCGCTATCGGAGTCGGTCACCTGAGAATCGTCGACAGAGACGCGGTAGAGATTTCGAACTTGCAGAGGCAGCTCCTCTACGATGTCCATCAACTTGGTTATCCTAAGGTGGAGGTTGCGGCCGAAAGATTGTCGAGTTTAAACCCAAACATTGAAATCGAGTCAGTCGCTGCTTCGATAGATTCTAGCAACGTGAGGAGCATCATCGAGGGGATGGATGTCGTGGTCGACAGTTTCGACAGTTTCTCAGCACGCTACGCGGTTAACAGAGCCTGCCTAGATCTTGGAATCCCGTATGTCTTCGGTGGAGCTTTGGAATATTACGGAAATGCTAGCTCCTTTATTCCAGGTGAGACCGCTTGCCTTGAGTGCATACTTCCAGGCATGAGCGATGATCCGAACCTAAGCTGCGAGGTGGTCGGTGTGGTGCCCTCGATTCTCGGAATAATTGCAAGTGTGCAGGTTCAGGAGACGTTAAGGATAATCTTGGGCAGGAAGCCCCTACTGGCCAACCAGTTATTGGTTTGCGACCTCAAGACCATGTGTTTCGACCTCTTTCCCCTAACAAAAGATCCGTGGTGCGTCGCCTGCGGCAAGGGAAGGGAAGAGCTAGCGATCATCAGGGAGAAGAGGGTAGCGGGGCTATGTGGCAAGAATTCCTTTATGGTCGTACCTGCTAACGAACTTTCCTTAGATGTTCCCATGGCGGGAAAGATCCTCGCAAAACGTTATAGGCTCAGAGTCCAAGCCCGTGTGGGCATCACCTTTGAATACAATGATCGCGTCTCTGTGAGCGTTTTCAAGAGGGGGCACATGCTCATCAAGGGGGTGGGCGACAGAGATGGGGCGTTAAGGATCTTTGATGAAGTTATGAAGATGATCCAACAAAGGAACGCGGCGGGTAGCTGAAAAGCAAGCGAGTAGTCACCCTATACGCTGAGAGATACCATAATCTAGGTCAATTGTTCTCACACTCGAATCTTCTCTCGGGCATCACCAGACCCTTATCAACACGACATTAGTGGCGAAGCGGCGGCACCCCGTTCGGAAGGCGAGAGATAATCCTTCCATTAAACCCTGAGGTACTTGGTGATCATTGCCCTTGCATTTTTGGTATCGGGCAGAGTAACTGCTGAATTCAAGATCTGTTTATGGTCTATGTGATCAGTAGCCTCGTCGTTCAACGAGCCATTTACTATTCGCCACGTCGCGGGAGGTCACGATGCCGATTATCTTACCATTCTCAACTACAGGTAATCGTCGAATACCGTGCTTAAACATAAGCAGGCTGGCATTATCAATGGGTTCATCAGGGGCGGAAATGGTGATTAGGGGTGAACTCATGATCTCGTGGGCCCTAATCGTAGTAGGGTCTAGTCCATTGGCCACAAGCCTAAGCACATCTCGCTCCGTTATTATGCCCTCAATGTTCGAGAGCGAGCACTCTGGGACCGCTCCAGTCTCTATCGCTTTTCCTGAGGTGCCCCTCCTCTTTGCCACTAGAACCGATCCAACCTCTCCACGAGGCGTGGTGACGGCCCCCACCATCACTTTAGCTATCTCAGCAACCGTCATGTCACCGTCCACAACAGTTGCTTTGTGCATGATGCTCCGTATCAGGGTTGCCATTACGTCACATGCCAGCTGCCTTTAAAAGATTAACACTGTTTTGAAACGGTGGATCCACGCCACAAAACTCGTCGCGCTCATTAGCATTCATCGTGTTGGTGACTGGTTTGCGCGCTCAGAAATTAGATAGTCCGTTGAAATGATCAAGTTAAAGCGGAAGGTCGTGGATGATAGTGAAAGTTCAATGGGATCTGTCTTACGCTCAAAGGATAGGGAGAGGATCGCTAAGAGTAGGGCTGATCTCGTTGTGGGAATACCGACTCTCAACTGTGCCCATACCGTCAACTATGTGGCACATCAAGTCACCAAAGGACTTATCGAGTACTTTCCAGATGACGAGGCGATGGTCCTAGTTTCCGATGGGAGATCGACCGATGGTACATTGGATGTGGTAAACGCCATCCATCTCTCGAGCGACGTAAAATTGTTTGGCTTTAGACACAAGGGGATTGGAAAGGGGGTCGGGATCAAGGCCATCTTAGAGGCGGCAAAAGTTCTGGCAGCCCAAGGAGTCGCCATTATTGATGGCGATGTCAGGAGTGTTACCCCGGAGTGGACCAAACTGCTGTTGGGCCCAACAATTCGAGGGACAGACCTCGTCGTTCCTCTTTATAAAAGGCATAAATACGATGCGACGATAACGAATAACATCTGCTTTCCATTTACCCTAGCATTATACGGTAAGAAGGTACGGCAGCCAATCGGTGGAGAATTCGGATTATCTAGAAGGCTATACGAGCAGGTACTAAGAAACGGTTTTTGGAAAAATCCGTATACCCCGAAGTTCGGAGTTGATATCACGATTACACACACCGCTCTAGGAAGGGGATATGGTGTTAAGCAGGCCATGTTGGGAGCGAAGATCCACGATCCCAAGGACCCAAGGGCTCTGGCTCCGATGTTCGAGCAAGTGACGGGCGCGATGTTCACATGTATGATTGAGTGTGAAAACGTTTGGAGAACGATAAGCGGGGTAGAGGCGGTTCCCATCGTGAGGGGTGAGCGTATTTATAGTTCTCCGGAACCGGTTTCTGTGGATGCCTATAGGATCGTAGCTGATTACAAGGCGGGGATTCAACAGGCACTCGGCTCACTAAGGAGGTTTCTACCGATCGACCTAGTTAGGGGGATAGAGAAGGTGGGCAAGGGAAAGGTATTCGATTTTCCCACTGAGCTTTGGATCAAGATCTTGTATTCTGTTGCTTCTTCCTTCAAGAAATTTCCTCGTGAGAGGAGAGTGCTGCTTGACGTTTTGAGGATTCTCTGGATCGGAAGAGTAGGTAGCTTTGTCTCATCCACGACTGGGATCTCGGATGAGGAGGCCGAGGCGATAATAGTGAAGAACGCGGGTAGGTTCGTGGACTTAAAGGATTACCTTCTCCGCGTCTATTCTAAATAGAATCAGATTTCAATGAGGATTGCCATAGTTAGAACTACGCTGCATAGGGCATCTGGACAAACCGTCCACATTCGGGAGCTAGCTCTTCGGCTCATAAGGATGGGGCATGAGGTGACCCTATTTTCCCGCAAGACCGAAGGTGAGCTTGGGGGCATCAGCATAGAGCGTGTGTCATTTCCCCTCGAAAGCGTTCCCTTTATTCGTCACTTTGGATTCGCGGCAAGCTGCGGAGTGAGAGTTAGAGACTTCGATGTAGTCCACACCCAATATCACCCTGGGATACTGGCTGGAAACTATCTGAAAAGGATGAGGGGTGTTCCCCATGTCTTTACGTATCATGGATATGCGCCTGTTACGGTGTGGAGAAATCCGATCCAAAGGATCAAGATGGTTGATCATCGCGTTGGAACATTTTTCGCCCTTAAACTTGGAATAAGCCAGGTGATTACGGTTAGTCATTATCTGAGGGACGAACTAGAACGATTCTACGGGCTCGATCCCACCAGAATATGGGTCACCTACAATGGGGTGGATCTGAGGAGATTCAATCCTCGAGTGGATGGAACTGTGGTTAGAGAAAAGTACAAAGTAGAAGATAAGCCGGTGATTCTTTACCTGGGTAGGCTAGCTTTTTACAAGGGGCCCCAGTACCTAATACGAGCAGCCCCACACGTTCTGAGAGAGGTACCGAAAGCCAAATTTCTCATAGCTGGCTCAGCTCGGTATGATTTTCCAGATCTGAAAGATCTGGCCCATCGATTGGGCGTGAGCCGGTCTATCTTGTTCACCGGGTACGTCCCTAACAGTGAGTTGCCAGGGTTTTATGCAGCCTGTGATGTCTTCTGTTACCCCAGTTTATGGGAGGGATTCGGTCTGACCCCTGCTGAGGCCCAAGCATGTGGAAAGCCCGTAGTTGCGTTTGATCATTGCGCTGTACCTGAGGTGGTCAGCAATGGGGAGACCGGGATCCTTGTGAGTCCTCGTGACCACATAGCGCTCGCAAAAGCGATCATTGATCTACTTACTGATCATGAGAAGAGAGTGGAGATGGGAGTGAAGGGAGAAGCGAGAGTGAGAAAGCTCTTCCGATGGGAAAAAGTTGCCGCCAAAACGGCGGAAGTTTACGAAAGGGCCTTGGAAAGAGGACGGGCTTGAATCTCGCTCTTCTGGACATGGACGGGACCCTATTAGCTAGGAGGACAGTTGATGTTCTGGCTGACGCGTTGGGAAAGAGTTCGGAATTGAGAGATATCGATGAAAGATCTTCATCTGGTATGTCCTCTCATGAGGTAAGTCAGGAGGTCGCGAGCTTGTTTGCTGGAACAGAAAAAAAGACCATGCTTGAGATTTTCAGAACTATTCCGTTGAATCCTGGGGCCGAGGATTTTGTCAAGTTTTTAAAGGGGTACCAGTTTAGGGTTGTTATCGTTACAATCTCCTACGACTTTCTAGCAAAGGAGCTTGCCTCAAAAATAAATGCAGACGCGGTTCGCGGTCATGTAGCCATATTCGATAACGATCGCTTCATGGGGATACTCAGGCAGGATCTTCGCAAGGAACGGGTCTTAAAGGAGTTGGAGTGTGATGGAATTACTTTAGCTGTCGGTGATAGCGAGGTGGATATCGGCATGGTGGCTGCCGCTGATATAGGTGTCGCCTATCGACCTAAAAGCAAGAAACTAGCGGAAGCAGCTGAAATAGTCGTATCCAGCTTCTCGGAGTTGAAGAGCGCTCTCCTAGCTGGAGGGGTAATCAAGACCAACTGAGGTAGCTGGGGTGGATGGAGTACGAGATTTAGGCTCATTTAGACACTTCAATCTCGGACAGTGTATTTTCGAAAAGTTGAGGGCGAGAATGTTCAAACCTATCGAACTACCAATGCCTTTCGCAGTTTCGCTTGTCCTCCCAACGAAGATCAGTGCCGACGAGCAGGCTCGACACTTAGAAAGGAAAGCGATGAGGAGAGTTCTATCGGAATGTAGCTGGCTGTTGAATAGGGGATACCTCGATGAGATAATCGTTGTGGATGGAACAAGGACGGAAGAGGGGGAACCTGATTTCTCAGTCTTGCGAGATGTAGTAAAGGATGCGTATCACACGGTCGGATTATATCATCGACAGGTGAATTTCGCCCGCAAGTATGCTACCGTGAGAGAGACCGTGGACAGAGGATTCTTTGATTTCGTCATTAAAGCCGTTAATCAGCACGATGGTAGGTTAGAGAGCATCTTGGAGGCATGTGGTGTGAAGAAAGCGGTTGGTTTTGATACGATCCCAACCGGTAAGGGAGTTGGGCTGTGGTTGACCATACCTTTAACGAGGGGACACGTTGTCTGTTTTGTTGATTCGGATATACCAAACTTTTCAAAGAAATTTATCGTCGCCCTTTGCCACCCAATCCTTCAAACTTGGACTAAGGACACTCCGACGAGGATGGTGAAGGCGTATTTCACGAGGCTTACTTTCATCCCAAAGGGTTCTACTCGGATATACCGTTTAGGTGGGAGAGTAACAAGGATGTTCATGAAACCGTATATGGAGGTCCTGAGTACATATTACCCCACAATATTTGGAGGGCTGAACTCGGTTAACTACCCCCTGTCGGGCGAAACCGCCTTCAGGCGAGGTGTTTTAGAAAATCTGAGATATCCCAACGACTATAGTGCTGAAATTTCCTCGCTGGTTCAGGTCAAGGAAAAGTTTGGAATCAACTCTATGGCCCAGGTAGATCTTGGAATCATTCATCACATAGGTAAACCCAGTGCAGAATTAACGGAGATGGTCCAACAGTTAGTCAATCGTGTTATTATCATGCTTAGGGACAGGGGAGTCCGAATGACCAAGGAAGATATCGATAAGATCAATCAAGAATATGCCAAGAGGGTTCCGAAAGTGGCGTCGTATGATCGGATTTTCAATCGCTTGAAACAGCGATTCGAGGGTCTCGTGAGGGGCGAAGTTGTCTACTCTAGGGAAATGGAACACGAAATCTCGAGAATTATCGCTGGGGCCCTTGAACTCGCATACCCCAGTGAGGAAAAAGCCATTGTTCTACCTTCTTGGACGGAGCTGAGGGACCAAGTAGATTATTTCACTCTGAGGTTATGGATGAACATATGGTCCAATTGGAGTACCAGAAACAGATTGAGGGAAGTGAAACTTCTGAAGTGATTACTTTCGCAATAACGGTATCAACTTCTTTTTAACGATGTATTTCCAAGAGAAGTTTTTTGAGACATTGGAGAAATTTCGTTCCACCTTATCCTCCATCAGAAACCTGTAGATCCTAAGCGCGATGTCCCTAGGGTCATCATCGAGCGAGAACATGTGCGCTTCTAGGTCATCTCGAACCAATTCTCGGAAGGGAGCGATTCTTGAGCAGAAAAGAGGTCTCCTTGCCGCTCCTGCTTCTATCACGGGCAATCCGAAACCCTCCTCTCTGCTCGGAACAAAAACGATGTCGGCGAGGGTGTAAGCGTCAGCCACACCCCATTTGACCAATCTCCAGCCTTGGTATCTTCGCCTGGCTGCGATTATCTCATAACAGAAGATGACATTCTCTTTGAGGCTTGACTCCTCGATCATCTCTCGGAGGTATTCGAGGTACCGGACTCCCTTCTTGATAGCTTGATGATCGGGGGGGCCCGTAATGATCAGCTTGATCGGGAAGAGCTTACCGATGAGTCGCTTTAATTCTCTGATCACCAACAGGGATAACTCTATGTTTTTACGGGGTGTCACCCGAACTGGCACTACGATGACGAAATCGTCAAAGGAAAGACCGAGACGTTTCATCAGTTGTAGCGTTACACTGTCGAATTTTAGATACTCATGAACGCTTACCCCGTTCGGTATTATCCTCACCTCAGATTTTGGAATCCGATAGGGTTCGGGTAGTTCATCTAACTCCAGTGCCCTGGCCCTACTCGGTGTCACATATCGGACATTTGTACCTCTATGATGGAGTAGTGTGAGAGGAAACTTACCAAACTTTTCCTTCCACTCCTCTCTGAGTAGCGCACTATCATGGAGCCAAAAAATTGCCCTGATTTTCGATTCATCGACGAATTCGTTGATGGCCGCAGTTGCAGCAAAGTTGAATGGCATGGAGATGATGTTGTGAACGATCAGAACATTTATCCCCTTCAGTGCTCTTGACAACTCTTGCTTTATTTCCTTCTTTGCAGGTTCGAAATCCTTGGACGATCCTTTGCTAAGCAAGTCTTCCTGGATATTCTCGACTCTTGGATCAGAAGGCGATAGCAAGGGGATTTCAAGGTTCTGGACCCCCGCGTAGTCTAGTCTTCCGCCTTTGCCGTAGATCAATCGTACCCTATAACCCTCCCGGCTGAGGATTCTCGTATGGTAATTGATAACCGTTTCGACGCCCCCGATCTCTTTGCTCGGGGCTGTATAATGCACGATCCCTATTGGGATGGTCTTGATACCCAAGTCGCCCTAATAGAATAAAGCCTACTTGTATCTAAGAGTCCCCAGATTGGAGTGAAATGGTACAAGGATCGGACTGATAAGCCGCTGTCCATCCATTCTATGCCAAAGTTTCAAAACAGGCGGGCGAAAATTAAACATCGGGAGGTTGGAGAGGAAGACACTAGTCGAAGCAATTCGGAGATTGGAAGAGACTCCCTATGAACGTGTAGACATGATCTTCCACGAACGTAAGAGGCATGTTTCGGAGTTCGCCGATCTCATGGTGTTTAACACCTTCGAGGAGACAATAAGGGATATCGAGCTGTTCTTCCTGACACCGACCTTAGAAGTCATCGACAACGAGTACATCGAACTCAAGGAAACACGGATTGCTGGTCCAGAACTTTACACGGAGGTAGTGCTAAGAGCCTATAGACTGGGTGGTGAACGGTACGCGGTGATCCATATGATTCAGACGATCAGGGAATCCTAGCTCTACAGTTCTCCCTTTCGGTAGATTCTTAATACCGCTTTTAGCATTTGAATCTAGTTTACAAGGTTGGTGTATCGAGGCAAGAGGGGTAGGTCGCATCCGCTTTTCGATACCATCCAGAAGCTGAGGAGCGCCTACCTGGCTCTGGGATTTGAAGAGGTCGTCAATCCGATCTTTGTTGACGAAGCCGATATTTTCAGGCAGTGGGAACAGGAGTCTCCCGTGATACTGGATCGGTGTTACTATCTTGCCGGTCTTCCTAGACCCGACGTTGGAATGAGTAAGGAGAGTGTCGAGATGATAAGGCGATTGGGAATAGCCGTTGACCGTAATAGGAAGGTGAAGCTCCAGAAGATCTTTCACGAGTATAAGAAGGGTGCGATCACCGGCGAGGATCTCACGGAACAAATTGCAAGGGCATTGGACACAACGGAGGAGATGGCTCTAGAAGTTTTGGATAGGTTTCCTGAACTGAAAGCGCTGGAACCGGATCCAACTCACCTGATGCTGAGAAGTCACATGACCTCGGGTTGGTTCCTTAGCCTTAAGAGCCTGCAGAAAAGGAAGCCTTTGCCGATCAAACTCTTTTCCGTCGATCGATGTTTCCGACGGGAACAAAAGGAGGATGTGACCCATCTCAAAACTCATCACTCGGCTTCGGCCGTAATTATGGGACCGAAAGTTGATGTGAGTCTGGGTGAAGACGTTTCTAGGCAACTCCTTCGTCACTTCGATATCGTGGACGATGACATCAGGTTTGCAAAGAAAAAGAGAAGTGCCAGCTACTACTTGCCGAACACGGAGACCGAGGTTTTTGCCCGCTACCAGGGTAGCAAATGGATCGAGGTAGCCGACTTCGGTATTTATTCCGACACTGTTCTAGACAAGTACGACATCACCCATCCGGTCATGAATTTGGGTCTAGGTGCGGAGAGGCTGGCTATGCTTATACACGGTGTTTCAGATATCCGCGAGCTGGTTTATCCTCAATTCTACCAGAAGTGGACTTTGTCGGATGATGAAATAGCCAAACTTTTGCGAATCGATCGAAAGCCTCAGACGAAAATCGGTAGGGAAATAGCGAAAGCCATCATAAGGACCGGTGAAAGAAGTGGCGACGTACCGAGCCCTTGCGAGTTTATTGCCTATGAGGGGAGGAAGGTCAGAGTTGTTATAAGAGAGAATGAGAGGGGTAAGAAGCTACTCGGCCCAGCGGCTTTCAATGAATTCGTGGTACACAAAGGAAACATCATAGGACTTCCGAGAAAGCCCCTTGGAGGGGAAACCGCTCTCATAAAAGAGGCAAGGAAAGCTGGCGTCCGTACTGGAATCAGATACATTGACGGCTTTGCCCAGTTTGTTGCTAGCGAAATCGAAAGGCGGGTTGAAAGGGCAGCGAAAGGCTCATCCGTTACTTGGAGAGTTGCCACGGTTAAGTCACCTGCAAGCGTGAACGTCGAGATTGATGACCTTGCTAGGCGTTACGTGACGAGTAGGGGTCTAAAGATCGATGTGAGAGGACCAAGCTTCATTGAAATTTCCGCCACCTTCGGATAGACTAACATCGCGACGATAAGATCTCTGCAAATTTTTCTGGATAGTAAACGGATCAAGGCATCTTCGGTAATTTGAAGCGTAACTTCCATCTTCTCAAGTGTTCGACCAGGTATACAATTCGTGATGAGTGTTCAACCATCGTAACAATCTGGTAAGCTGAGTCTAAATCCTTTCCACCTGTGAAGACTCCGTGTCCTCTAACTAGAACCGATGGATAGTCTTTCAGGATCCTTGAGATCTTTCCCGCGAGTCTTCGGGATCCCACCTTTCCCTCGACGACAGGAATCAGTTTCAGTAGGTAATTTCCTTCCACATCCAGCGGGGTGATCTCGTCATTAAAGAAGGAAAGGACAACGGAATATGGCGGGTGCGCATGTAACACAGCTAGGTGCTCGGTCTCATTGTAAATCGCCTTGTGAATTTTCGTATCGGTTGAGGCGATCTTGTCTAAACCAGTAGGCTTAGAGATGGAGACTTCCACTATGTCTTCAGGACCGAGGTTTTCAAGAGAACTGCCGTGACGTGTGATGAATAGTACTTTTCCCTTCCTGATGCTGATGTTCCCTCCGTAGGCCGCTACATAACCTTTTCTAGCGAGCCTCTGGCCACACTCTTTGATCTCCTGGTAGACCTTCTTCTTTATAGTCGTACTTCGTCCCTTATCCTTGGCTGAGCGGGTTTTTCCTTCACCAGCACTCCTTTGGGACTCAACTCCCACCAATGTTCTCTTTAGCATATCATTTATCGGCATTCTATCACTTTGTCGGTTTCACGTGCGTTACGAGGTCAGAGCAGTCGTTCCAGGAAACCTTACTTAAATTAAATAGATCTTCTCAAGATTCCAGAGTAGAGGCATTGTGATGGACTGGGGTTTAAAGAACCGCCTATCAAGAATAATTAGTCCAACCACTGGTCACACCGTTATGCTGGCGGTTGATCATGGCTATTTTTTGGGCCCTATCAGTAAACTGGAACAGCCTCGCAAAACCATCGAACCGCTTCTCCCTTACGTGGATGCTATCATGCTCACCAGAGGAATACTACGCTCCTCCGTAGATGCCACCATCAATACGCCAATCGTTCTCAGAGTCTCTGGTGGTGTCAGCATTCTCCGGAAATTGTCCGACGAGGGGATCATTACCTCCGTGAAGGAGGCTCTCCGTCTGAATGCGGCTGCTGTGGCTCTCTCCATATTCGTAGGCACTGAGCATGAGCGTCAGACTCTATTAGGTCTTTCAAAGCTTGTCGATGAGTGTGGGGATTACGGCATTCCCGTTTTGGCGGTCACCGCTGTTGGTAAAGAGCTGAAGAAGAGAACTGCCCGCTTCCTTTCTCTATGCTGTCGCATCGCCGCCGAATTGGGAGCAAACTTTGTGAAGACCTACTACTGTGAGGGGTTCGATAAGGTTGTAGAGGGTTGTCCCGTTCCGCTAGTCATAGCTGGTGGTCCTAAAATGGAAACCGAACTCGATGCGATGCAGATGACCTACGATGCTATCCAGAATGGTGCCGCGGGTGTTGACATGGGGCGGAATATATGGCAATCCGACCATCCTGTGGCGATGGTTA
>JBHIEI010000037.1:0-13708 GCA_046760555.1 Bathyarchaeia archaeon | reverse complement strand
GATCAGGGGTTTTCTCCGCCCAATGAAGTCCGAGACGTATCCCCATAGATTTGCTGTGAGGACTGTGGCGATGTAGGGTAAAGCCATGATCAGCGCTATTTCGGAGATCGTCGCTATTTCCGAGACGTAGAGTGGTAGGAACATCCAGAGCACCGCAAAGGATGCACCTTGAAAGAGGGTGCTGAGAAGCACAAGCCACGTTCTGTTGCCGGTTTGCCGGAAGGGCATCCTACAAAGCTGGTTCCTCTTATTAGAGATCCTGCTGGATCCTAGTCTCCGCCGAGCGACCTTATGATTTTCCTGGCGATGGTCGTCGAATTCCCACGAAATGCCTCGGTTGTCTGAGCCCCGATGTGAGGCGTGCAAACAACGTTGGGCATTTTTAGCAGTGTCAGATCACCAGGGGGCTCCCGCTCGTAGACGTCCAGTGCAGCCCCGGCTATCCAACCTTCACGCAGAGCCCTCAGCAGAGCCCTCGTGTCAACCACCTTCCCTCTCGAGGTGTTAATCAGGTAGGCGCTGCTCTTCATGCGCCTGAGTTCCTCTTCTCCTATCATGTGATAGGTTTCGTCGGTCAAAGGAACGTGTAGGGTGACAAAATCAGAGTTCGCTAAGAGCTCCTCGAGAGGCACCAGCTTGGCGCCGAGCTCTCTAAGCCTCTCATCGGGGCGCCTCTTGTGAACCAGTATGTTCATGCCGAATGCCTTTGCTCTTTCGGCAACCCTGGAGCCTATTCGTCCAAATCCAACTATCCCGATGGTTTTGCCGAACAGCTGGGTTCCCAGGATCTCGTCCTTTAACCACCTTCCCTCCTTCAGACTCTCAAACCCAAGGGGGATCCTTCTTGCCAAGGCGATCATGAGACCGAAAGCCATCTCGGCAACCGTGACCGAAGACGCCGATGGTGATGACTCAACCGAAATTCGGCGCTTCTCCGCCTCCCTCACGTCGACGTTGTCGACACCAACACCGGATACACCGATCACCTTCAGGTTTTTAGCGGCCCGCAACACATCCTTTCCCACCTTGGTTCTGCTCCTCACGACCAGAGCGTCGTATTGATCGACTATCCCTATCAGATCGTCATGGCTGATATCCGGTTTATAATCGACTTGGAGCCCTGCCTCTCGCATCATATCCAGTCCGTCTGAGTGAATGCGGTCAGTGACCAGAACCTTGCCTTTAACCATAGGTTCAAGTTTGTAATGGTCGGTAATAACATCTTCTGTACTCGGTCATTCTACACCAATCGGGCGCCACATCGGCAACATAAATAGATCAGAAGACGTATTCGTGGAGTTAGAGTGGTCCTCGAGAAGCTAGGCTCTTCGATCTACAGCGCCCTGAGGAAGCTCGTTCGGGCTCCCCTGGTGGATGAGAGAGTCGTGAGGGAGCTCGTTCATGAGATCCAAAGGGCACTCCTACGGGCCGATGTTAACGTAAACCTCGTCTTAGAGCTAACTGAGAGGATCAGGGACCGGGTTTTGAAGGAGAAGCTGCCGAGCGGGATCTCGCGTCATGAGCACACCGTGAAGGTGGTCTACGACGAGCTGACGAAGCTTCTTGGGGAGAGAACGCAGCCACTGTCCATCCAACCGGATAGACAGAACGTCATTCTCCTCGTGGGGATCCAGGGGTCCGGGAAGACGACGACCGCGGTGAAGCTTGCTGCCTACTACCGCAGTCAGGGAATCCGGTCCGCGGTGGTTTGTGCCGACTCGTTCCGACCAGGGGCCTTCGCCCAGATAAAACAATTCTCGGAGAAAGCGGGTGTCCCCGCGTTTGGAGATCCGTCCGAGAAGGACCCTATTAAGCTGGCTCAGAGGGGAGTCGAGGAGTTCAGGGATTGTAATGTCGTCATCATCGATACTGCGGGCAGACACAAGGATGAGAGGGCTCTAATGGACCAGGTGAGGCGGTTGGCAGCCAAAATAAAGCCCGATCACACCATTCTCGTGATCGACGCAACGATAGGGCAGCAAGCAATGGCTCAGGCGAAGGCCTTCCATGAGACCTCACCGATCGGATCGATATTTGTCACGAAGCTCGATGGGGCGGCGAAGGGGGGCGGGGCTCTATCGGCGGTCGCGGCCACCGGTGCACCCATAACGTTTCTTGGGGTTGGAGAAAGGGTGGAGGATGTTGAGGAGTTCGACCCCCCGAGGTTCGTGGGAAGACTGCTGGGGATGGGGGATATCAGAGGGCTCGTGGAGAAGGTCAGGGCAGCTAGAGAGGCGGAGATGATAAGCGAAGAGGGGCTCGAGGAGGTGCTGAAGGGCAAACTTACCCTAGATACCATGTACGAGCAGATGAGCGCGTTGAGGAAAATGGGACGGTTTAGGCGACTCCTATCCATGATCCCTGGGCTGGGCTACAGCTTGCCCGATGAGGCTCTGGAGGAAGCCGAGGAGAAACTCAGCAGATGGAAGGTCATCATCCAATCGATGACGAAGTCAGAGAGGGAGAAGCCCGGAATGATCAACGCATCAAGGGTCCGAAGGATAGCCCGTGGATCGGGTACCAGCGAGAAGGACGTTAGGGACCTCCTGCGACAGTTCAGAAACACGAAGAGGATGCTAAAAACACTGAGAAAGAGAAGGGGCCCACTTCGCCTGATGAGGGGGCTAGAGATAGAGCCATCGGAGTGGCGATGACGGGGCTTAGTCCACTTATTAGAAGATACAGGGTAGGTGAGAGGGTCGTAATCAGGATCGATAGAGGTGTGCACGCGGGGATGCCACATCGCAGATATCAAGGAAGGGTGGGAACGATAGTTGAAGAGAGGGGATCCTCGTACGTCGTCGAGATAGCGGTTGGCAAGAGAAAGGTGAAAAAAATAATTTCCAGACCTGAGCATTTAAAGAGCGTACACTAAGATGGCTTTCGAGGTCAAGAGTGAGCGAGAAGTGACACAGGCAGAGGCAAAGAGGATTCTGGAGAAAAAGAAGAATCTGGATGAGCTCCAGAGACGGACCTTGGACTACGCCTCAAAGTTCTCAAGATTGGATGCTGAGACGACGGAGAAACTGGTCGACGAGATCTCTAGAAAGTTTGATTTAGAGAGGGGTGTAGTCGTTCAGATAGTTAATTGCATGCCCACAAGTCAGGAGGAGATCAGGATCTTTCTAGGGAGGGAGAGGATCCTCCCTTCTTCTACCTTGGAGGGGATAAAGCAACTCCTGGACCGGTACCGGAAGGCGGGCAAGTAGGTTGAGTCTCTGAAATCACCGAGATGTGATCGATTTGGCGGGAGAGGAGAGGAGAGTGGAAAGAGGGAAGCTCTTCGAGGAGTGGGCCTATGTTCTGGATTACCTCCCTCGAGGGAGGATAGGTATCTCACGGCCAATGTTTAGAGCGAGACCCATCATCCAGTTAATAGGAGAGGACCACTTCACCCTTCTAGAGGCGGTACCCAAGATCGGGTCGATCCCGAGGGTCGGAGAAAGGACATACACCGGCAGGGACGAAACCAAGAGGGACATTGGTCACATAATCGGTAGAATAGGAAGCGATGAACTGAGCTCGAACGCCAAAAACGAGCTGCCGAATGTGATATCGACGATCGTGCGGAAACAGGAGTCGCGATTCGTTTCCTTCTTCAATGAAGCAACGGCTTTGACCCCAAAGATGCACGCGTTAGAGCTACTACCGGGAGTCGGAAAGAAGATGATGTGGGAGATCATCAGACAACGAGAGATGAGACCCTTTGAGAGCTTCAAGGACGTATCGGAGAGAACCGGGATTTCCGATGTCGTGAAACTCCTAGTGAAAAGGATCCACTCGGAGATAATGTCTTGGGAGACTAAGCGTAAGCTCTTCGCCCGCTGATGAGTCTCCGGAGAGAAGTCGCCCAAGCCATAAGGTTAGGTATCAAACCCAGACGCAGGCTGGGGCAGAGCTTCGTGGTAGACGAGGGGCTACTCCGAAGGATGGTGGGTTACGGGAGGGTTAAGCGGGAGGATGTCGTCTTGGAAGTTGGAGGGGGACTGGGTTTTCTGACTCGGGAGCTTGCTAAAGCCGCGGGTGTGGTCGTCTCGATAGAGATCGATACCAACCTCACGAGATCGCTGAGGGAGAGGGTCAGGGGATGCAAGAATGTTGCGGTTATCAGATCCGACGCGCTGAGCATCCCCCTTGTAACCACTCCGAAGATAGTTTCCAATCCCCCCTACCAAATCTCGTCTCCGCTCTTGTTCAACCTGCTAGAAACGGATTTCGAATTGGCGGTGCTGACACTCCAGATGGAATTTGCCAACAGATTGGTGGCCCAACCAGGGACGAGGGACTACAGCAGGCTCACCGTCTCGACCTCGTACAAGGCCCAGGTGGAGATATTGGAGGGCGTCCCAAAGGGCTCCTTCTACCCTCAACCCGAGGTCGATTCCGCGGTGGTGCGCATCGTTCCACGAGATTTCCATCCAAGAGCCGACGATACGGATTTTTTTCACGACATGGTGCGCGCCATTTTTTCCCACAGAAATAAGAAGGTCAGAAACGCCGTTAGGGGCTTCGTAAGGGAGAGGACGGGGATTCATGACAGGAGGAGGGTAAGGATGCTGGCAGATTCGGTTTTATACGGTGAGAAACGTGTGAGGGAACTCTCGCTGGAGATGCTGGTGAAGCTATCAAACGACCTGAAAGCGGTTTTGAACCGAACAAGAAATCCTAAATTGCACGATAGGTAAACTAATGACTTGAAACCGGCCAGTCAGCGGCGAGTTCGTGGTATGCCCTATACGAAAAGGAAGTACATCAGAGGCATAAAGCCGGTAAAAGTCGACACCTTCGAGGTGGGACAGAGGAAGGACTTCCCGGTGAGGGTGTGTCTAAGGGCAACCCGTCCCGCCCAAGTTCGCGACAACGCCCTAGAGGCGGCGCGTGTCACCGCCAACCGGATTCTCCGAGAGCTGGGGAGAGAGAACTACTACCTGAGGATCCACGTGTATCCTCACCAGATTCTAAGGGAGAACAAGATGATAGTTGGCGCCCACGCCGACAGGCTGCAAAAGGGTATGAAAAAGGCCTTCGGAAGGGTTATCGGCAACGCAGCTCGGCTGAAGGTCGGTCAGTTGCTCATGTCCGCGCAGGTGGAGGGGGATAATCTGAAGACGGCGAAACGAGCGCTCAAGACGGCGTCTCACAAGTTTCCCATACCGTGTAAGTTAGTGGTTGAGACCCTTGGTGACTAAGGGGGGATCGAGGAGATCCGAAAGCCTCCTGCTATGGTTCGATGAGCTTCGAAAGGGGGATGTGCCCCTCGTGGGTGGAAAGAATGCGAACCTAGGAGAGCTTGCCAGCTTCGAGGTTCCTGTCCCTGATGGCTTTGCGATAACGGCTCACGCCTACAAAAGGTTTATAGAGGAGGGGGGAATCGCCGAAAAAATCTACGGACTGATCCGAAAAAACGTCAAGGATATCAATCGTCCAGAGCAGTTTCGACGCGCGTCACGAGAGATCAGGAAGCTGATTGAGAAGACACCCATGCCAGAGGACATCGAGAAGGCGATAAGAGATGCCTACTCTGAGCTGTGCGGCAAGCTAGGCGAAGCCAGTGTGTTTGTCGCCGTGAGATCGAGCGCAACCGCAGAGGATCTGCCGGAAGCCTCCTTCGCAGGACAGCAGGAAACCTACCTCAATGTGAGGGGGGGAGACGAGCTGATCGCTAGAACCAGGAGCTGTTGGTCGAGCCTCTTCACACCCAGGGCGATCTTCTATCGGATGGAGAAGGGGTTCCCTCACGAGAGCGTTCTCATCAGCGTTGGTGTCCAAAAGATGGTCAACGCTAAGGCTGGTGGAGTGATGTTTACCCTAGACCCGGTGAGTGGTGATAGGTCTAAGATCGTGATCGAAGGGAACTGGGGACTGGGAGAGAGTGTGGTCAGTGGGTCCGTGACCCCAGACAGATACGTGGTGAGGAAGGAGGACCTATGCATCGAGGATAGGAAGATTTCAACCAAATCCATCCAGCACGTTCGCGATCCAAGAACCGGGAAGACGATTGAGACCAAGGTCCCGAAAGAGCTCAGCGACCGGCCCTGTCTCACCGATGATGAGATCGAGAAGCTAGCGGAGCTGGGCAAGGCTATAGAGGATCACTACGGGATACCCCAGGACATCGAGTGGGCGATCGAGAAGGATGCGGATTTTCCCAAGAATGTATTCATCGTCCAGTCGAGACCCGAAACGGTATGGGCTCCCAAGCAAATCCGTGAGGTGACCGAAGGGGCACCAGCGGCCAAGGCCGTTCGGCCCGCTTCCCAGCCAGAGGAGGAAAACGTGGTAACGAGGGGGCTGCCCGCAAGCCCTGGGATCGCCATCGGAAAGGCGAAGGTGGGTTTGAGTCCCTCAAGAATTGGGCGGATCTTCAACGAGGGAGATTTGCTTGTCACGAAAATGACGACACCGGATTGGGCCCCCTACATGAAGATAGCCAAGGGGATCGTGACTGACGAGGGGGGGATGACCTCTCACGCGGCGATCGTTTCCAGAGAGTTGGGCAAACCTTGTATCGTGGGGACGAAGAATGCCACTCAGGTGATGGAGACCGATCGAGACTATACGATGGATGCCAAGGCTGGAGTCGTTTACGCGGGTGTTCTGGAAAAGTTCAAGGAGGAGTTAGCCGCAAAACCCGAGGTGATAGCTGAGGGAGCTCCACCGATGCCAGTAACCGCCACAAAGGTGTATGTGAACCTCAGTATCCCTGAGGTGGCGGAGAAGGTGTTCAAGGAAACACGACCCGATGGTGTAGGATTGTTAAGAGCGGAGCACATGATGCTCAGCATCGGAAAGCACCCTAGGCTTCTGATCGAGGAGGGGGGAGCCAAAAGCATGATCGACGCCTTCGCCGAGGGGGTACGAAGGGTTGCTGCCGCATTCGCGCCTCGACCCGTCGTCTATAGATTCCTTGACTTCAAACCCGATGAGTTCCTAGGGATGGCTGGGGGGAAGAAATTTGAGGAGGAGGCAGGACACGTAGGGCCGAATCCTCTCATAGGCTACCGTGGATGCTATAGGTACGTGAAAGAGCCAGAAATCTTCAGGCTTGAGTGTAGGGCCATACGGAAGGTTCGTGAGGAATTTGGACTCAAGAACGTTTGGGTGATGGTCCCATTCGTCCGTACCGTTAGGAACTTCGAGAAGGTCGTGGAGATCATGAAGGAGGAGGGGCTGAGGAGAGATCCCGATTTTAAGGTTTGGATCATGGTCGAGGTGCCCAGCACCGTGTTCCTCATCGACGAGTTCATCAAGGTCGGTCTCGATGGTATAAGCTTCGGGACGAACGACCTAACGATGCTCATCCTAGGGATAGACCGCGCTGATGCATCGGTCCAGGAAATCTACGACGAGAGGGATCCCGCAGTGATGCGAGCCTTAAGTTACGCGATCCGAGTGTGCAAGGAGCACGGTGTGACGACTTCGATCTGCGGGCAAGCTCCTTCCAATTACCCCGAGTACCTTGAGTTTCTCGTTCGAGAGGGGGCAGATAGCATAAGCGTCAATCCCGATGCGGTTGTGTCAGCCCGGCTCCTGGTCGACTCGATAGAAAAGAAGCTTCTACTCGAGGATATAAGGAGCTCGAAAAGGTCATCAAAGCTATTTGAAGCCAAGTACGGCCGGAAGAAAATACGATCTGAAGGAGCCTAGGTATCTCCAATCTGAAAAGTCGAAACCTGCCTCTTCACCCGATAGGGGCCGGACAAGTACGTCAGAATGAACCCTACTCGCAACCTTTACGATGCAGGGAATGAGCTCAGGGGGAGGTCGTATGGAATAGATCAGAGAAGCGCCTTTGTATAATTCGACGTTGGGGTTAGAGACGTCGTCGAACTCGGTGTCGATGTCCGGATTTCGAGCTTTGATCTCCCTTAGCCTGGCGCGATCCACATCGGTAGCGATGACGTCGGTCGTGGGCAATCGCTCCTTGACAAAGATGGCTACGTAGGGTAGGCCGCCGACTCCTATCTCAACGATCCTTTTCGCGTTCCCGTACTGCCCGACGATCCAGCTACCGATTCGGTGGTACTCGTCGGCTCGTCTTCCATCCCGAATCCTGAAGAGATCGACATCGACCACATGCTTCCTTCTCGTGTGGAACGGGAATGTCGGTGGGATGGCCATTTTCATTGCCACGATCCCCGCTACCTCAGCTCCACGATCCCTGACGAAGTTCCGTATGAAGTTTCTATTCTTCTCCCCTCCTTTATGAAGGGAGTAAACAACCCTCGCAACCCTCAGGGCCTCACGCAGAAACTCCCGATCGGCTCGCCTTCGCTGGACACCAAAGGGAGGGTTTTGGAGGACGACCCAGCATCCCTCCCTGAAGCAGCCAATATCCCCCAAGATCCAGGAGACATCAGCGTCAACCGCCACCGCATTTTTCCTTGCCGTGGAGATGGCATCTTTGTCGATGTCGACGCCAACCACCGCGCCTGCCCCAATCAGACGCGCGCCTATTCCGAGCCTTCCCGTTCCACAACCGAAATCAAAGACTACTTCACCGAGGATGTCGTCGTAGGTGTAGGCTGCTGTTCTGAGGACATCGGCTGCCACCTCCGAGTCGATCGTGTACTGCTCGAGTCGAGCCTTCGGATGGGGATGGGGCGCCAGGCTAGCCATCAGGGAGGAGAGCAATCGTCTCTTCATCATCCTTCTAGCTATCGTACCCATTGACTAGGAAGGGCCAGCCAAAAGGAATCGTTTACACGCAAGGGTTTCTTAGCGTTCCAGGTCGCTTCGCCGAGGATGACATCGACCTCCCCGGGAAGAAGGATCGGCTTCGAGAAGGATGCCAGGTCGTCGATGGCCACTCTGGGACACGCCGTGTCAACAAAGGCGTCGATGTTCTCGAATGGCAGGAGGGCTTCCTCCGTGATGTTCTGCAGGGAGATCATGACCGACGTCTTCTCATGTCGCCGGAGTTTATTCTGGATTTTAACCGCCTCTTGAAATTTCTCTTGCCCTGGCATCGAACCCACGATCACGCCGAATGTTCGGTATTCCCGTGCCTTGGAGATCAGACCCCAGCGCTGCATTAGAACCCTTTTCCTCAAATCACCGACATCGGTCGATCTGCCTGTGTATGGATCAACGGCGACGACTCTCTTATCAAGCATGAGGGCTAGGCCTAGAGCGTGGAACGTGCCTCCCCCGACAACAAGGAAGGCGTCCACCTTTTTGGCCACAGATACCGATGTCGCGTAATTACATCCTGTGATCTGGCCGTCGTAGGGCAGTTCTCCCCTCCCTTTGCCCATGTACACCCTTTTCCCCTGTCTCTCCAGCAACTCCTTAACTTCACCCAGCTGGGAGACGAACTGCACGGTCGCGGCCAGGCCAACCGCTCTGACCCCCTCGAGTAGGGAGATTGCTTCCCTCACGGACGGTCTGAGGTCCAGCTCAGCCCTTGCTTCGAGGAACAAGGCCGGGATGGTAGTCTCATAGCTCCACGGCGTATGCCCGTAGTGTAGAATCAGGTCAACCCCTAAGGCCATCGCCTCCCCTAGCGCCAGATCACAAGCTCCGTAGCAGTGCCCCCCAGAGATGATGACGGTCGCATCGGTGCTATCCTCGATTTCGTTGGCTAGCCCCGGACCGAGTCGCTTCAGGCCGTCAGGGAGCTGCAGGAGGACCCTATGAGCCTTCCTCCTCGCTATCTCGCCAACCACCCTCTCCAGCTCGGGAACGCTCATCGAAGCGATGAAATTGATACGGCTTAATAAGTTGCGCCCTTTATATCAAAGACCTTGGTTCAGAGAGAGAGCGGACGTTTCGTAACACCCGGAATCAACCTGGGGGTGATCGAGGAGTTTGTACCGGGACCTGGAACCTACGTGAAAGGCGAGGGTATCTACAGCCAGATTTCTGGTTTTGTTCTGTTTAACGTGCCCGAGAAGAGGGTATCCGTCTACCCGGCGGTCAGGACCCGAGGGATCCCGAAAAGGGGTAGGGTGACCATGGGCAGAGTTACCGCCGTAAGGGGTCGGTTCGCGATGGTCGATGTATTCCGAATCGGGAGAGACAGTCTCAGGGTGCCCCCCATCACGGGCTTCCTCTCGAGATCCCTGATAGGCATGGGAAGGGCCAGGGTATCCGATGCCTTCAGGGAGGGGGACATCATTCTGTCAAAGATAGTTAACGATCGTAACGGCATTTACCTGAGCACGATAGGCAGCCGATTCGGTGTGCTCTTGGGGGTATCTTCCTGCCACGGCGAGTTGCTCAGCCTTGTTCGGGGAAGGCTTGTGTGCCCAAAGTGTGGTCGTGAGGAGAGGAGGAAGATATCCTCGGAGTATGGGAGGTTAGATCTTGAAACTTGAATTCCTGAAGAAGGAGAGGGACGAGTGGGAAATCAAGATCACGGGGGAGGGACACACTCTGCTGAACCTGCTCCAAGAGGAGCTTCTGAAGGATGACAGAATTGATTTCGCGGCCTACGTGAAGCCTCATCCCCTCGTGGATTTCTCAACAATAAGGGTGAGAGCAACAGGCGGACGCATAAAGGGCTCCTTCCTAGGGGCCACCCGAAGGATTCGTGAACAGGCTGAAGAGTTCGAAAAGGTGTTCGAAGACGCCGAGAAGCGATTTCGAAAAAAATAAATCCTTTGGATTGCTTCGGTTAACCTAAATGAGGTTTTGTCCGAAGTGCGAGTCCATGCTGGTCCTGGTCACCGAGAGGGGTAAGTCTTTCTTCCAGTGTGGGAAGTGCGGGTATAAGGAGGGGGCAGCCGGGGAGGAGAGGCTGGAGAGGAGATCGGGTGAAAGCGTTATCGTCATCGAGCGGGAGAAGGACGTAAGAACCATGTCGGAGGTGTCAGCTGAGTGCCCAAAGTGCGGCAACAGGAAGGCCGTTTGGTGGACGGTGCAGACGAGGGGGGCTAACGAGGGCCCCACGCAGTTCTTCAGGTGCACAAAGTGTAGCTACACCTGGCGCATACACGATTAATTATATAGAGCTACCGTTTTTGTTATAAGCAAACCTTCGTTTAGATTTAGGTCATTATTGTTCCGACTGGAGACGAGTAACGTGAACTATCTCGTTAGGATTATCGAGTGTATATCAACCATCCTCGACGAGGCAACGTTTAACGCTACCGAGAAGGGATTGAAGGTGCTATCCATGGATCCTTCTCACCTCGCCATGATCGACTTGAAGATATCGGGAGAGGTGTTCGACAGATATTCCTGTGAGGGGGCGCTGAGCATATCCGTTAATGTCCAAGACCTCCTCAAGTTCATGAGAAGGGGTGGTGAGAAGCTCGCAATCTCTCTGGACGAGGAGAAGAAGAGGTTGGATCTGGAGTTTTCGATCGGAGAATACAAGAGAAGCTTCACCCTTTCAACCCTAGAGGAGAGAGAGGAGAAAACGCCGATCCCGAGGATGAGCTTCGATGCAGTGGTCAAGATGCCATCGTCGAAACTCATGGAGGCAATAGGCGATGCCAAGCTCGTGAGCGAGTACGTTAGATTCGAGGCGGATGAGAGCGGTTTAGCCATAAGGGCGGAGGGAGACACCATGAGCACGGCGAGTGTGATAGGTAGGACCGAGCTCCAGGAGCTGAACGTAGAGAAGAAGTCTAAGGCGACATATAGCGTGGCCTACCTAGGGGACATCGTCAGGGCGGGGAGAAACACCTCGGATAACGTTAGGATGGAGTTTTCGACGGATAAGCCCATCATGCTGGACTTTGAGATCCCCTCGGGTAAGCTTGTATACTACTTGGCTCCTTGCATAGGCGTCTAGAAAAAAGTGTTAAGCAAGAGTGACTGTGCTAAGTATCCCTTCACGAAGAGGGCCGCGGAGCTAGTCAAGAGCTTAGAGATAGAACCGAAGGATCTGGCATCATCTGACTTCTCCGAGGTGGTCGGTAGGGCGGAGGAGAGGATCAGGGAGGCCATAGAACTTAGGATGGTGGGGTATCGCCTTGAAAACGTAAACGTTGAGATCCTTTCATTTCCCGTTGCGCTTATGCTCGTGGCAGCAATCGGGAGCAATTATGTGACCAGGAGGTATGCTCTAGCTGAATCCAGGAGGATATACGAGCTCATGAAGTTTGAGAACGGGGGGAAGATTGCCGCCATAGCGGAGGATCTTGGTTGGGATATCGAGCCCGCCGACCATCCCTTTTACGATCTAACCCTTCGCCTGAGTAGCTACCTCAGGAATATGGCCCTTCTCCACGAGGATCGTTGGAAGCTAGTTAACAGGGTGGTTAAGAACGGAAGGGTTTACCTCACGAGGGTCGAGATCGCCAGACTGCTCTCTGAGGAGATCCGGGAGTACTTGATCAGGAGGATTACCGAGCATGAAGGGATCAGACTTCCGAGGGAGCTGGAGAACGTCGTTGAGAGGATTCGCCGACTTGCCATGGGCTATGAGGCTGAGACCACCATGGAGGAATTACCAGAGATCGTCGTTGATGCCTTCTCACCCTGTATGCAACGGCTGTATGGTCTCATGCTCTCCGGCGGTCACTTGAGCCACATCGAAAGGTTCGCGCTCGTCTCGTTCCTACTCAACGTGGGGATGAAGGTCGACGAGATCGTACGGCTTTTCGTATCCCTATCCGATTTTGACGACCGATTGACTCGATATCAGGTTGAACACATCGCCGGAAAAAGGGGTTCTGGGACGAGGTATTCCCCTCCCAACTGTAAAACCTTGATCACCCACAATATCTGTCCAGGTCGTGATGAGATCTGCGGGAGGGTTAAGCACCCGATCCAGTACTACCTGACCAAGAGGCGAGCCCGGAAAGGTGGGGCATGAGTCTGGATGTAGTCAGAGGATATTTTAGGGAATACTACAGCAGCTCCAAGCTCTCCCCCCCACGGGACATGGAGAAGCGCGAGTTTGGTTTTCTAGCCTTTGGAAAGAACATCATGCTCAGACATAGGACCTTTAGGGATCTAAACGAGTTGAGGGGGTTCATCGTCAGGCGAGTTCCGGCTCACGTCTATCACTCGGCGGCGTACTACACACATCCAAGCGAGGATATGGGTGGAAAGGGATGGGTCGGTGCAAGCCTGATATTCGATATAGATGCCGACCATCTCCCCACTCCTTGTAAGGAAGCTCATGATTCTTGGATCTGTGAATCATGTGGGAGGGGGGGCAAGGGGAAGGGGCCAGGGACCTGTGAATGCGGGGGGAGGATCAGGGAGGATGTTTGGTTCTGCGAGGAGTGCCTGGAGGCCGCAAAGGCGGAGGTGATCAAGCTTTTGGCCATCCTTTTCGATGACTTCGGGCTTGCGCCCGGTAAAGTCAGAGTTTACTTTTCTGGACACAGGGGTTTCCACGTGCACGTAGATGACGAGGAGCTCGGAGGGCTCGACCAGTTACAGAGGAAGGAGATTGTCGACTATCTCACCGCCACCGGCCTCAAAATAGACAAGATCATCTCGGAGGTGGAGACTGGGGCGGGAAAGCTCATCTTTGGTCCGAGCACCGGGGACCCGGGTTGGAGGGGAAGGCTAGCCAGGGGTGTCTACGACTTCCTCATCGGTGCCACCGAAGAGCGTATGGGAAAAACGGGTCTCGGGTTGGAGACGATCCGGAAGCTCATAAAGAATAGGGAGAGCATGGCCGAACCAAGCGACATCCCTTGGAATTTAAAGGGGTTGGGACTTCAATCCTGGAGAAAGATCGCGATGTCCGCGCTCGAAAACGAGAGGGTCAGAATCGATACAGTCGTGACGACCGATATCT
>JBHIEI010000036.1:0-13869 GCA_046760555.1 Bathyarchaeia archaeon | reverse complement strand
CTAGTGCTTAAAGCGGACAGGATCGAGGCGGCTAGCACGGTGCGGGGATCCTGACGACCGGAGCTGAACTCGAAACGGGCTTTCCGCTCCTCAACATAAACAGATCCTACAAGCGGTATTGATGTTAAGTATTAGCCTCGATCATGAGCCAGTGGAACGGATACATCGTGCTGGGGCCTTCACGATCTTTAGGATTGCCTACCTCGCTCGAGGGACTCCAACAGCGCCCCCGCTCTAACGATCCTCACACCTCTATACTCAGCGATCCCGACTAGGTGCTCGTCCCCGCTCACGACGTAGTCCGCTCTCGCCTCTAGAGCGCACTCCAGCACCCTATTGTCTGCGGGATCGTCCCTCACCGCAGTCACCGTGACCCTAGGCTCGACCACCCGGAACACCGTCAGGAAGTAGCCCACGATGGCTTTCACTTCGCCCTCCCCGAGGTCAAACCTCGGGTACCTCAAGACCCTCCTCAGCTCGTCGATGATGGCCGAGGATGTGTAGCCGACCAAGGAGCCGCTCTCAACGAGTTCCATGATCTTGGCCTCGTTTCCCCTCCAGAAAATCGCCGAGACCAACACATTGGTGTCGAGCACGGCTCTAGGCGGCCTTCCTCGACTCCTCGATCGCCCTCCCAACGTCTGCTCTGGTGATCCCTGCCCTCTCGATCTTCGCCCTTATGGGCCTCGCTATAACGGATAACAGGCTCTCCTCCTCGCGAATCCTCCTCATCACAAGCCGGTCGCCCATCGCGTAGACTAACAGCCTATCGCCTTCCTCGATCTCCATCGCTTCACGGATGCCCTTGGGTATGACGACCTGCCCCCTCGAGCTGACGCGGGTAACCTCGATATCGGACAACTCTTGGTAAGATCGATCTTACTTATTTAAGCCTTCGTGTCCAACCATAAAACTTAAGCGGAGAGAGGGATCCTGATGACCGGAGCTGATCTCGAAACGGGCTTTCCGCTATCCAAACTAACAGATCCTACAAGCGGTTATTGATGTTGACTCATGCAATTCATCCCCGCCTTTCGGACGGGGTCTTCTTACGAGGTTGGTCGAATCGAGGAGTGGCTTTGGTCGTCCCTATGGCGAGAAAGAGGGGCATCGCTGTTTTAGAACACTCTCCTTAGGGGCGCTCTATCGAAGTCCTCGTCGTTTGACACCATCTCCTCTGCGCCTATTCTTAATGCCGTAGCTAGATGTATGGAGTCCTCATAGTCTAGATCGTGCGCTTCCATCAGGTCGAGGGCCCGGACGAAATCCTCCTGCTTTAACGGGTTCACCGTTAGACCCTTAAGGTGTGTCATCGCGTCGATGATCCCGCCTACGGATCCTCTGTCCTTCAAGCTCCTACCCGTCAACCCCGAGATGATCACGAGCACCTCGTACGCCGTCAAACTCGATGTCACGTACTCTCCGCGAGGAGCGTCCTCGACCTTCTTGACCCACCTATACGCGGTTTCTCCGAACACGGGATGCCTGCCCAGCCAGTAGACGAAGACGTTGACGTCTACGTACCTCGTGATGCCCACCACCTCTTGATGGTCTCGACCACAAATTCATCGAGATCCTCGGGCCACCTGCCGATCGTGAAGGCTCCAAAGTACTTGTCTGCCACCGGTGCCAACGACTCGATGAGGACCCTCTCACCATCGGCCTTAACCATCACGTAACTACCCTCCCCCATCCCAACGCTCTCCCTGATATTTCTCGGAATGACTACCCTGCCCTTCCCATCGATCTTGGTAATCGCCATCATACACCCACCAAATTATCTAATCCCACCGATTTAAAATATCCCACTTACGAACTCGAAAGTAGGCGGGAGGGCTTCGTATTACCAAGTTCCGGCCTCGCACTCTGCCTTACTCTTTCTTGCGGATCGTTTCTGAATCTCCAGTATCCCTTGTAGGCATCCAGAATGATTATCTCAAGTTGGCTCATCACTACGTCGCCCAACAGAACCTCCCTTTCCAAGGGCGATACCACGACATCCACGGTCAGCTCCCCTGTCGTAAGTCTTCCTCAACCACCCATAACGCAACCCCTTCCCTCACCACGAAGCGCGTACTTCTTAACTCTATCTCTAAAAGCTGGAACCCCACCTTCAGGACGGGGTAGCTCATAGGTATCTCATCCCCATCCCTTACCCCGCCTTGAACCCCAGGGCGAAGCCCGCCACGAAGCCCCTGTGCCGAAAGGCATTCTCGAAAAGTGGAAACTATGGTAATACTTGTATATCGTTTATATGGTAATACCAATAGGAATACTTATGGGTAAACTGACGATCTCCGCTAAGGTCGGCGAGGAGTTGAAGAGGAGGGCTGATGAGTTGGGGATAAACATCAGTGCGGTGGTCAGGAGAGCCCTCGAGGATGAGATCAGGAGGATGGAGCTTGAGGACGTACTTAAAACCCTCAAAGAGGAGGTCAAGATAGCCCCCGAGCTCCCTGAGGGAACCGTCGTCAGGATAATCCGTAACATGAGAGAGGGGCGCGCATTTGTCAAGCGAGCTCCCTAAAGCCGTCTTAGACGCGTCCATACTGATTCAGACTATTGTTAGAGAGAAATACACGAAAACAGCTCTGAAACTCGTAAGCATGCTCAAGGCAATATACGCGCCCTCGCTCATCCTCTATGAGATAGGTAACGCGTTGGTGGTATTGACACGCAAAAACTTCATCGCCAAGGAGGATGCGATAAGAAAGTTTAAGTCCGTTAGCTCCGTACCCACGCTTAACATCAGGGAGATCACGCTCAGCAGGGCCATAGACATGGCTGTTGAACTCGAGATCACCCTATATGATGCCTCCTATCTGGCTCTAGCTCTCGAAGCAGACGCTCCATTTGTCACAGCCGACAGGAAGTTGTACGAGAAGGGGAAGGCGGTGGCCAAAGTGATCCATGCATCTGAAGTAACGTTATAGACCAAGGACATCGAAAAAACACGCTGACCAAGAAGCCTAAATTATGAATAGCAAGACCAAGATAGTCCCGTGGAAAAGGAAAAGAGGAACTAAGAATACGTACCGTAACGGGTCTCGATCGTGAGCCACTAGGATGGATGCATTATGCTGGGCGCATTCCCGATCTCTGGGATCGCCTTTGAGCTACCAAGATATCGTCGCTACAACCAAGCCAAAAAGAGGACTAACTTCAAAAGGGAAAGAGGTCTACTTAATTCGAATAAAAGATAATTTTCGAATAATTTAAAATTTCCGGAAAATAGTTTTATAAACGAAATGGACGACGAAAAACGAGTTGGTTCGAAGGGAGAACTCTTCCCACCAAAGGAGGTACGGGAAAAACTGGGGCTGAGACCCCGCATGAAGGTGATCTACAGGATTGAGGCTGGAAGGTTGGTCGTTGAACCCATCCCAACCGTTGAGGATGTCCTGAAGGAGCCCCCGGTCCTTGAGATCGGCATAGGGGACTTTCATAGGTTCAGAAGGGAGCTGTCCAAGAGGGCCGAGGGTGATGTAAAGAGGACTTGAAACGTCAGAAGCAGATGCTTCGAGAATACGCGAGAAGCAGAGGATACGAGATTGTTGCCACTTTCGAGGACGAGACAAGCGGATTAAGAACGATCGACGGGGGTTGAGAAAGGTGTTTGACGCACTTCGGGCTGGTCAGGCCGACATGGTGGTCGTCGCCTGGAAGGATCGCTTCACGCGTTTTGGATTCCGGTATTTGGAGGATCACGCCGAGGACCTCGGCGCTAGGGTGGAGGTTGTGAACGAACGAGAGGGACGAACACCCCATGAGGAGCTGGTCGAGGACCTCCTTGCGATTGTGACGAGCTTCTCTGGCAGGCTCTACGGCATGCTTAGCAACTGCACAAAAAAGTGGTGGAGAGTGTCAAGAGTGCAGTCCGTTAGTTCGGCTCGCTTTGTGACTCTGCCGCTGACCAGGCGGAAGCGTGATTTGCTGGTCGAGCTGCTCGACCAATTCGCAACATCGGTGAACTTCTGCATCCAGCGGTGTCTCAAGCACGGGGTTACATCCCGCGCCAGCCTGCACCGCGTTGCATACGAAGAATGGAAATCCCGCTTTGATCTTCCCACCCACTGGTTCCACTCGGCCGGGCAGGTCGCCACACAGACGCTCCGCTCCTGGCGAAGGCTGTGCCGCCAGGACAAAGCAGACCCGAGCAGGCCGCCGGTCTACGAGGCGCGGACGATGCGATTGGAACTCTGGGCTGACAAAAACTCAGCGGGTATCTGTAGGTTCAAAGGCAACGCCATTCAGATTCGGGTGCGGAAAGGCGAATACCTCTGGCTCCCGCTCATTGTGACAGAGCACCACGAATTAATTTACCTGCGCGGCTGGCGCGAGGGGAAGGCAAAGATTGGCGAGATCACAATCTCAGCTTTCAGAGATAGGGCGAACGTCTTCGTGCCATTCAAGCGGAAGGTCAGGCGAAAGGCCGTCAATGGTATATGCGGCATAGACATCAACGAGCGGAGCGTCGATTTGACCATCCTGAAGCCGAACAAGCAACTCAAGCGGAAGTCAATTCAGGAAAAGCTCGATTTGCCACTGCAACGACCCGTGCAGAAGCGGAGGCTTCGGGCGAAGTACCGGCGTCGGGAGCGCAACCGAACCAACCAGATCACGCATGTCGTCAGCAAACAGATTGCTGAGATTGCTGAAGATGAGCGGGTTGCAGTCGCATTTGAATGTATCAAAGGGATCCGAAGATCGATGCGCTCGAAGCGCAAGTCAAGGAACGGTCGCGCTCTTCGAAAGGACATGCGCAGGCGGCTAAACCAGTGGCCGTTCCGTAAGCTTCAATCGTACGCGGGCTACAAAGTGATGCGACAAGGACTGCCGACGGTGGAGGTCGACAACTACCACAAGTCGAAGGACTGCCCGATATGTGGCCAGTACAACAGGCCGAATGGGCACGCCTATAGGTGTAAGACCTGTAGGTTCAGGGCCAGCCGCCACCTAGTGGCGAGCTGGAACATAGCTAAGGATGGGGCGAGGCACGCCCCCGCCGACTGCTGGCAGATGCAACGGGTAGCGGATGAGCTCGTAGCTCAGGCGAAACTGCCCGCAGAGCCAGAAAAGAATCCGCTACAGTTTGCTACGGGATTTTAGGACGGTTGAGGCTCCTCATCGACACAAACTACCTGCTCCCAGCAATAGGGGTATCCCTCAGGGGCATCCCGCCACACGCTCTGCTGGAGCTACAGGGGAAGGGGCACTCCACGGCCATCAGCGAGATCTCCATCTTCGAGCTCGCGGCAAAGGGCGGTAAGTACATCTCCGAGCAAAAGCTCACATCGGATAGGGTGACTAGGGGTATCAGGGCTATCATCCACGATGAAACTCTGGAGAGGATCAGCTTTCACGAGACCACCGTTCTCACCACGGCCTTCGAGCTAAGGGGGTCGCTCGTTGATTTCATCGACTGTCTGATCCTGTCCTCGGCCGTCTGCCGATGCGACGCGTTGGTGACCGAGGACGAGGATATTACGCGGGTAGCCTCACAGGACAGCTTCAAGGAGCTCATCCGGGCATCCAATCCGAGATTCAAGGTACACTCCTTAGAACAGGTTTTACGCCGATCAAAAGGTACTGCTCGAGCGGAGTAGAACATCCCGATCACAGGGCTTCAAACCACCTCTTCGATCGGTAGCTTAGATGTCACGAATATGAAACATGATCTGCCTCCACCCATCCCTAAAGGGTCAAGACCCTTCTCGATACCCTGACATCATGGATTGCCACGAATCGGAACGCTTGGATCGTAAGTTAGCTAAGCTTATAGCTTTCGATTTAAAGTGGTGTTGGTGCCCGGATGGGACATGTGTACACGAACGTCCTCATCAGCGATCCCAGAAGGATCAAGGAGATCGAAGTCAGGATGCTTGTGGATACGGGAGCGACGTACGCCTGCGTCCCGCCAAAACTGGCGAGGGACCTGAATCTAGCGACCATGGGGAAGAGCGATGTCACCCTGGCCGACGGCAGGAGGGTTAAGGCGGACGTAAGCCTCGCGTACATGGAGATGGATGGGCGAGGGGACATAGTTCAGGTCAGGATATTCGAGATCAGCGAGCCCTTGGTCGGGGCCTCCACACTCGAGGCACTGGGTCTCGCCGTGGATCCCACAACAGGAAAACTAAGGCCCACGAGGAGTTTCATCGCCAGGGCCTAGGAAGCGCATGCTTCCTCTTAACTCTATCCGCGGGAATTTCTTACCTCGTATCGCTGGATGTAGGCGAGTGTCCAAAAGTCCTTTAGACTCGCCACCGAAATAGCAGGTGAGGAGATAGCACAAGGTTTCATTCCAAACTTTGGGAGTCCCGCCCTTCAGGACGGGGTAGCTCATAGGTATCTCATCCCCATCCCTTACCCCGCCTTGAACCCCAGGGCGAAGCCCGCCACGAAGCCCCCGGTAAACGGGAGGTTGGAGAACAGGAATGTCGACAGGGTGCTCTGGATCCCGACCAGCTCCTTAACCTGCTGGATGAGCCTGTCGTAGCGGATGTCGATTATCCCCTTGTACGCAAGGTACTGGAGACCAACGAACGCAAGCCCCAGCAGAACGGCGATGATCTTCGCGATTTGCTTGGCCGCGTATCCGACTACATACCCTCCGATGCCCCCGATGCCGAGCTGCATAACCACCGGGCTCAGGGCCGTGAATGGGATCACGGGAGGCTCCATGATCACCTCTAAAGTTGACACGCGGGATAATTATCTTCTCGCAGTGCCTTCAACTCTTTGCTTAATATCGATCTGCCATCGACCGATCTCGTGGCCATGTTCTCTGACAGCTCTACAGGACCTAGGCACCGGATAATAGGAGTTTCAGAATAGCACCCCGGAGACCGCACTTATCCCCAGTTTATCCGGATGGACGCCTCCACGTATCCGACCACGTTCCCATCCCCGTCGTAGAGATAGGCCTCCCCCCGGTAGCGGCCAGGAGGGGTCAGGCCGGGGATGGCTCCGGTGAACGGATCAAAGGTGTACGTTACCCCCGGCTCCAGAACCACGGGGGGAGAGAAGGCTCTGCTCCTGTACTCGGGTGGAAGCAGGGCGGTGAGTTCGATCCAAAGCCAGCCCAGCACCCGGTAGTGGATCCTGCCCCCACCCTCTCGATGGATATCGGGCGCTCACCGGTGTTCGTGACCGTGCAGGTCGCGGTTATCGTGTCCCGGTCTGTACTCGTCCCTGTCCAATTGAACGGTGATAACGAGCGCCTCGGACCCCGCATGCGCGGCTACAGGGATCCATAATAGAAAGATCAGCGCTCCCAGTGCCAGAACCGATCTGACCTTGGACATCCCTACTTGCTATCTACACGTCAGGTGCTTTTAGAGCATCTCTAAACCTGAGATATGAACTCGTCATGTAGTCGGTAAACGTCAGGGAGTATCTCTTCAGCCACCACCTGGGTGCCTAATTATTTGCCCCCATCCGCCAATCCGTCCCTTCTCTTATACCTCTTTCATATTCCCCATGTGGACTAGGAGTACGAACAAAAACCCGAATTGCAGTGGTGCTAACATGTGGCATCAGTTTTTAGCGGTTCGCTGGGTTTTATGATCTAAAATTGCTTCACGTAAAGAACGCCCGAACCCATCGCTATGATGACGTAAATCTGGCGTAAAGATTCAACCAAAGTGCTGATCAACGCTTAACGCTATAGAAGGAATTGATACCAAGCTACCAAACTGAGAATATAGAAGAAGACGCAGATAGTGGCTATCAAGACCAGATTCCTCGGTCGAAAGTTCAGCCATATTGGGAAAATGAAGGAGAAATAACGAACGTAGGCTATGCCTAGGGTAGTGAAGCCGACGATCGGCAGAAAGGAGACGATCGAGTAAACTCCAAGTCGCCAGTCAAACCTCCATGAGAGGAAGGCAAGTAGCCCTACGATGGCGATAAAGCCGATTGTAAAGTATCCTGTAGGTGTGAAAGATATGCCCAAATCTACGAAGAGTGGAGCGACCGAGTGCCTGAACCAGCTTTCTTGCGACCCAAAATATTTCTGCGCGCTCCAAGACATGAGCCAATCTCCGGTCGTCAGGAAGCTGTAGTAGAACCATCCAAGCAGGATGAGTATTGGGACAAACGTGTGCAAAAGCCTCTTCCACCTGCGGCGAAAGAGCAGGTCCAGGAAAATGGGAGCCACAATGAATATTCCTACGCTACGGGTTACTGTGGCAACCGCTGCCATAAGACCAGCGTAGAGCATCCTGTCTTTTGTATAGAAGTACCAACAGGCTACGGATGCCAATATAAAGAGCGGTTCACTGTACGCGATGGTTGTGTAGATGAATACGAAGGGAAAGAAAGCCGTAACTAGGGTGCACCCCAGTGCCTCTGAGCGCGACATGTAGCGCTCGGCGATGCTCTGGAAGAAGGGCATCCACGCAATCCCGAATACTAGCGCTGGTAGCACGGCGGAGAGCGTAATGTCCCTGGTGACCAGAAGCAGAGCACGAATAACTAGAGGATAGGCTGGAAGGAAGGCGTAGTCCCCGGGAAAGCGAAACGTATACCCAAACTCGGCGATGCCCATAAAGAACCCGCTGTCCCAGATCGTGAAGAGATACAGGAAATCA
The DNA here is from genome assembly GCA_046760555.1 of Bathyarchaeia archaeon. Lineage (GTDB taxonomy): Archaea > Thermoproteota > Bathyarchaeia > JBHIEI01 > JBHIEI01 > JBHIEI01. The sequence goes on along the minus strand of JBHIEI010000036.1, from coordinate 5,275 downwards.
TTCTGGGAGAAGAAGGCGGATCCAACCGGTTGCAGTTTTTGTCTGATCGCCGCCCCCAGCCCAGGAAACCGGTAATACAGCCATATGGCCCCGACGATCTTAGCACAAGCAACTATCAGCACAGGCAGAACAAAACGGGCGTTTTCCCCGAGCGCCACTACAAGGTTTGACCTGAACCTTCGGATCTTTATGGTAAACGAACGTTTTTCGACGTTCGCCATCACTGACATTTCTACCATCCTCTATCTAATAGTCTCTAGCCATACGCCATGGCACTCCTTCGCGAGAAAAGCCACGAGCGAAGGCGCTCTCGTGCAGGCCTACTCCCACACTCTATGTATCCAACCCACCCTTTCGAAGTCCCTGTCGTTTGAGTAGATCTCTCGTATGCCGTTTCTCCTCATGATCTGAAGGTTAACCCCGTCGACGAAGCTCAGATCGTAATCCTTCACGTGGTCAAGGGCACCCAACATGTCCTCCCATGTGGTCTCGACCTTCCTGAGGGTTGCATAGGAGTTGACGGCGATGATGAAGTCCCTTACCTGCTCCCGGCGATCGCTGTACTCCAACCAATCGATGACCTCTTGGAGTACAGCCGTGCTGGTGACGGCCTCCTCTCCCCCCTCGATCCTTCTAAGGATCTTCTTAGACGTCTCGAAGTCGTCTTTGGGCGATTTGACTGCGACGTAGATGAAGACGTTAGCGTCAACGAACCTCATTTGGTCCTCTTGATCTTTTCCCCCAGCCTCATGGCCGACGCCTTCCTAAGCGCCTCCTTGACGGGCTCAACGAGTTCGCTTCCCTCGGCTAAGCCGCATAGGAGCCCCGTAGGATTGCTAACCGTCCTAGGAGGGAGTAAGATGATTCTGCCACCCCTAACCTCCACCGTTAGAAGGTCACCCTCTCTGATGCCTAGCCTCGCTCTCGCATCTTTGGGGATCGTCACCTTTCCCTTCTGGAGGACCCTAATTTGAGTACCCATTTTAGATAATATCTCTGGATTACCTAAATAAGTATACCATAGAATTATCCTCTCACTAGGCTGATTTCCGCAGTCCTTTAAGGATAATTTTGGAGAAACTTAACGCAAGCAAAAAAGCCGACGCGATGAACCCCTCCCCGGTGAACAGCTGCGCATCGAAGCTCTGAAGCTGAGCGAATGAAACAGGGGCTGTCAGAACCCTCACGCCAAGATCGATGGTCGGGTAGCTACCCACGTGCGTGAACCCCTCGATCGCGACCCACAACGAGTTGCCGTAAAGTGGCCATAGGATCGGGGTGTAATTGGTGAAGAGATCAAACACCAAATGCGACCCCACCATAACCGAACCCAGCAGTGCGTATTCGTGAAACTTCGAGTTCTTGGTCCACAAGATGAAGGGTACGGAAATGAGGAGCAACATGAGCAATGAGTGGCTCATCGATCGGTGGACGTGAAACAGCACATCGAGATCCGGTACAAGCGCGAATAGCGAAACGACGAACGCCTTTTTCGGCTTCAATCCCAGTAGCGTAGCCGCCACAAAGGGCACGGTGAAGTGAAGTAGGGGCTGCATCGTAGTTACCTCGTAATTACCAAATAAAGTTAACGAACCGAAAGTCGCGTTAAAAAGATAATATTAACGATTTATTAAGGTTAAGAATTCGTTGGTAGAATTGTGGATGCCGAGATGGCTCGGGGAGATCTACGCGAAGGTCTACGTCGAATTTGGGCTGGAGTTGTTCACGCTGAAGGAAGCCATCTCCCATCTCAGAATCCCACAAAATAGGATGATGGTCGCTTGGAGCAAACTCCACTCATTAGGGGCAGTGACCGTATTCCGGAGAAGCAGACCCAGGCTATACAGGCTCCAAGATCCAGGAAATCTGATGATGTTATTCTCTGGCAGGGTGAGGAAACTTGAGATAGAACAGGAAGCGTATGCCAAATTGGTCTACGATGCCTTTCGGGAGACTCAGAAGATCCTGGAGACAACCTCCCTCGCCCTTTACGGATCGGTGGCGAGGGGGACCGCAGGAGCTGAGAGCGACATAGACCTGCTGATAATTTCGGATGAACTAAGCGGAAGCATCGTATCTAGAATAGATGACTTAATCCCCATAGAGGAACGACTGAAGGGCGAGCTAGCTTGGCTTAGGCATCATGGCATTCACACATCTCTCGCCTTTTATCCTCTAAGACGGAAGGAAGCGGAAAAGCTTCCGATCCTCTTCCTAGATCTGGTCGACGAGGTGGTGATCATCCAGGATCAGGATCGTTTTCTCGAGCGGCTCCTCGACCAATTAAAGGGAAGACTAGCCACACTCGGGGCAAGGAAAGTCGTTCTCGAAGATGGGTCTTGGTATTGGGATCTGAAACCTGACTATCGACCGTTGGAGGTCATAAAGCTATGAGGATGGTTAAGCTAGCCAAGTCCCATTTGGCACAGGCTGAGGCCAGAGTCGAAGCCGCCAAGGGCGCGTTTAGAGATGGAAACCATCCCTTCACCCTGAGGCTCTGTCAGGAGGCTGTGGAGATGGGTCTAAAGGCATCCCTCCGATTGGTTGGGGTGGAGTATCCGAAGAAGCATGATGTCTCCGGGATCCTGATAGATGTGGGCGACCGGTTTCCGGAGTGGTTCAGAGATCAGATCCCCTTCCTGGTTGACATAAAATCCCCCGAGCGCAAGCCCCCGACTTCAGTCGCGGGGTTAGCGAGGCTTTATAAAAGAGGGAACAGAACATCTTTGGATGTGGATGGAATGTCCAAAACCTCGAAAAAGGCTTCCATCCGAGATGGGACGAGAAGGTTCGAGCGTGTTCCTCGTAAAGAGGATGAATGTAGCCGTGAACAGGTTCCGCACGGAACCAGCGGTAGCGTGGTGATGGCACACCACTTGCATCGAGCGAAGGCGATGAATAAACTGATGGTGCAAGAATCTCCCGACTTTAGTCGCGGAGATGTCAAACTTCTCGGTCCCTCTCCAAGAAGAGAGAGGTGAGCTTCTACGGGAGCGAGGAGGAGTTCCTAAGTCCTGAGGATTTCGTTAAGAAAGATGACGCTGAGGACGCACTCTCTCGGGCGAAAAAGGCTCTGGAGTTTTGCAATAGGTTGTTAAGCCAGTACAAGAAACGTTAGCTCGATAGGATACGGGTCATGTCTTACCCCTCTCTGGGGACCAGATGACATCACGCGCCGACTTGTTACATGAAGGTTATAGAGCGGGGTGTAATAGCTTCTTAGACGAAATAAAGAGGGGAAAGAGCTGAAGTGGGATAGTGAAAGGGTCCTCGTTACTGGAGCGGCGGGCTTCATAGGGGCACACCTGGCAAGGACACTTTTGGAAAAGGGGGCGTACGTTATCGCCTTAGATAACCTGTCTTATGGCAAAAAAGAAAACATACCCCCTCTATGCAATGAGACAATAATCGGCGACATCCTCGATCGAGCGCTTCTTGACAAGATAAGAGATGTGAGCTGCGTTTTCCACCTTGCCTCCCCCTCTTCGGTGATTCTGTTTAATAGGGACCCGATCACTTGCACTCACATAACCATGTGCGGCCTTGTGAACACGCTGGAATGGGCAAGAGATACGGGGGTAGAAAGGCTGGTGTATCTCTCCTCTGGGAGCGTATATGGAAACGTTGGCTCGCATCGACCAGAGGTTGCAAGATTTAGACCGATAAACCTCTACGGTATCAGTAAGTTAGCATGCGAGGATGTGATTAGGAAGTACTCTGAGGATGTTCCAAGCGTTGTCCTGCGTGTATTTGCTGGATACGGACCCGGAGAGGATCACAAGGACGATTTTGCGAGCGTCGTAACTCTCTTCCTTAGCGCCATGACGAGGGATAAAGCACCGATTGTCTACGGAGACGGAAATCAGCGTAGGGATTTCGTCTACATAGATGACGTAGTGGAGGCAACGATCAGATGTGTCGAGAGGAACGTAACCAATAAACCAATGGATGTCGGATCGGGAAAGGCGTACACCTTCAACCAGGTCGTCTCTCTCATTAACTCCATCCTTGGGAAGAGTATCAAGCCGTCGTACGTCAGCAAGCCCAAGGATTACCTGGAAAGCACATTGGCTGATACAACTGCCTTGAGGGAACTCCTAGACATAAACCCGTTGGACCTGAAGGAGGGCCTCACCAAGTATCTCACTCATGTAGGATTAGTGCGATGAGGAGGTCGTGTTCGTTGCTTGCCGCTCACGGCCGAGAAGACTTATCGATGAGCTGAGAAGAAAGTGCAGCTAGGCTAGATTATTTCGAATCTAGCCCTCACTCTATCTTCGTAACTCTCCTACTTCCCACCAACGATCGCGATTGTAATCAGAACGAATGCAGCGAAAAGGAGGATTGCCACTAGATCGTTAAAGGAGAAACGTGACGGTAGTTCGAGCGTAGGCGTCGGAGTGGGTGCAGGCGTCGGGGTCAAAGTGGGTACCGGTGTTGGTCTGGGAGATGGGGTGGGAGTGGGCTTTGGCGTAGGCGTGGGAGTTGGAGTGGGTGTAGGTGATGGTGTGGGTATCGGCGCCGGCTTCAGCTGAAGCTCGATTTCAAACCTAGGGAATAACTCCTTCCAGCGATTCATCCACTGGGGGAACGTTCTGCCATTTGCCAGGGTCTTCCAGGTTCGAGTGTCGGGATCGATGAGTTTGATGCCTCGATGGAACCTCCATGCGTCAAGGTTGTAGGCATTTATCTCGTCTTCGTAATGAGTCCACCGTTCTGGCTCGTCGAGATAATATGCAGCTCCGTTCTCTCCGCACAGCCAAAGCCCTGCTGTTTTGACAGAATCAGCAACGAAAGCCAATCCCTCCTCATCATCACTCGGGCTCTGGATGACCCCATCTAGGCCAGGGCACTCCGAAATGATACGCGGCATCGGATCCCTATAGGTCGGGTCGTTGAACGAGCGCACCTTGATCAAACAGGTGAACGTGTCGCCCAGCAAATCTAGTCCTCGATTTATCGTCGCCACGGTGTCATCATCGGACCACCAATCATCGGCCGATACCTGCTGCTCGTACCCGAAACCGATCTTTACGGCTATCGTGCTGGCATGGTCCTGATACCTCTCTTTGAAAGAAGTGTAGAACCTATCGAAGGCCTCCATCGAGGCAGGGTGCTGTATGTAGGCGTAGCTTGGATCGTCGGTGATGGCATCGGGGTAGGCCTTGCTAAACCACTCTGGCGGCGAAGATGGAACCGAAAGTCCGATGATCAGCCTCGCCCCCACCCCTTCCGCTTCGGCTACCAACCTGTCGATGAGACTCCAGTCGTACTC
>JBHIEI010000035.1:0-13924 GCA_046760555.1 Bathyarchaeia archaeon | reverse complement strand
GATGGAATCATCCCCCCACCTGCCAACCCGCTGGTGATCAGCCAGCCCTGCCTAAGGTTCGAAGACATTGACAAGGTTGGTCCCACCGCTGGTCGACACCTCACCATCTTCGAGATGGGTGGTCATCACGCCTTTAACTACCCCGAGGAATCGGTCTACTGGAAGGATGAGACGGTTCGCCTCCATCATGGGTTCGCGACGGAGGAGCTCGGCGTAAAATCTGAGCTCGTCACCTATAAAGAGGGGTTATGGTCAGGAGGAGGGAACGCTGGTAGGGATTACGAGACCCTGATCAGCGGTCTCGAGGTCTCCACCCTCGTCTTCATGATGTACAAGGTGATCGGCGATGAATTTGTGGAGACTCCGATAAAAACGGTAGACACGGGATACGGGATGGAGAGGTGGTGTTGGCTATCGCAAGGGAGCCCAAGTGGCTTTCACGCCGTTTATGGTGATGTCCTAAACCAGATCCTCGAGATATCCGATGTAGCGGTGGATGAAGGGATCCTCAGGGAGAGCGCGAGGTACTCGGCGTTGATGGGTACCAGTGACCCCTTGACGGGGAGGGAGAGGATCGGGGAATTCATGGGAATGGACCCAAGGACCCTAGAAAAGAGGCTCGGTAAGATCGAAAGGGCTTACGCCATAGCTGATTACACAAAGGCATTGGTTTTCATGCTTGCCGAAGGGGTCGTCCCATCAAACGTACGAGAGGGATATTTGGTAAGATTACTCACCAGAAGGGCGCTCCGATACCTGATCGAACTGGGGATAGAGGACCGCCTCCCTGACATAATCGAGGCGCAGATCCGGTATTGGTCACGAGATTTCCCACACCTCACCGAGATGAGCGATGAGATGGCAAGAATGCTGGAAATCGAGACGAAGAAATACTTCACCTCTCTCAGGCGTGGAAAGAAGCTTGTTAAGAGGCTGGTCAGAAGGAAGAGGAGATTAACGGATGATGAACTCATAGAACTCTACGACTCCCACGGTCTCCTTCCCGAGCTGGTGAGCGGGATCGCGAAGGAAGAGGGGGCCGAAGTGAGAGTGCCCCAGGATTTCTACGCTAAGGTAGCCCAAAGACATCAGCAAGCTCCTCGACTCAAGGAGGAACCTTTGATTAAGGAGATCAAGGAAAAGGTCGCTGACCTCCCTGAAACGCACGCGCTGTATTACGATGATGCGTACCTCCAGGAATTTAGGGCCAAGGTGCTTCGTGTGATCAGGGACAAGTACGTGGTTCTGGATCAGACCGCCTTTTACCCTGAGGGGGGAGGTCAACCGGGTGACGTCGGTCTTATGACGTTTGACAACACCTCGGCCAAGGTGATCAATTCTCAGAAAGTAGGAAACGTGGTTGTTCACGAGGTGAGGGGGAAGGTTCCAAAAGTTGGGCAGAAGATCGTAGGGAGAGTCGGATGGCAGAGAAGAGCCAGTCTCATGCGCTTCCACACTGCAACCCACATCCTTCTAGGAGCGGCGAGGAGAGTGCTAGGGCAGCACGTCTGGCAGGCTGGTGCCCAGAAGGGCGAGAAGGTTAGTAGGCTCGACATTTCGCATTACAGTCATCTCACCCAGGATGAGATAGAGGAAATCGAGAGGCTAGCGAACTCCGTTGTGCTCAGCAACATTTCTGTCGAGGTCGCCATGAAGCCCAGACAAGAAGCTGAGGCGAATTACGGCTTTAGACTTTACCAAGGCGGTGTAGTCCCGGGAAAGGATGTTCGAGTAGTTAAGATTGGAGACTGGGATGTGGAGGCTTGTGGGGGAACTCATTGCAGGCTCACGGGGGAGGTGGGACTGATCAAGGTGGTGCGTTCGACAAGAATTCAGGACGGTGTCGAGCGATTGATATTCAAGGCTGGTATGCCCGCTCTCGAGTTGGTGCAGACCGATACAAGGACTCTCAGCGAGATTGCTAGGGCACTTAACGTTCCTGTGGAAGGGGTCGGGACAGCGGTTTCCACTCTCGTAAACAAGCTGGATGAGGGCAAGCACGAGCTCAAGCATCTAATGAGGGAAAAGGTGAAGTACCAGGCCAAAGCGCTGCTTGCCAGCGGGATTTCCCACAAGGGGACGAGAATCGTCACCTTTTTGGGTACAAAGGAAAGCGTCGACGAGCTAATCGAACTAGCCAGAGAAATAGTGCGCCAGGACGGAGGGAGCGTGGCTGCTCTGTTTAAGTCGAATGAGTCAAGTCAAGCCGTCGTAATAGCCGGTGAGAACGCCTTAAGAGAGGGCATTAGAGCCGACGCGCTGGCGCGCCGAATAGGAATGGTCCTGGGTGGGAAGGGTGGGGGAGATCCTGACTTTGCTCAGGCTGGTGGAACGAAGGTCACGAAGGTCCCCGAGGCCATGAGAGCGTTTAAGGCCATGATAAAAGAACGGATGAGAAGGTAGGTTGGCTAGAGGCTACAGGTTCTCACGGATCGAGAAGAAGTGGCAAAGGGCTTGGGATAAGGCAGGGATCTTTGAGGCCGACCCGGACCCGGAGAAACCGAAGTATTTTATCACAGTAGCCTACCCCTACGTCAACTCCCCCCAACACATTGGGCACGGCAGAACCTACACACTGGCCGACGTTCACGCTCGTTATATGCGAATGCGGGGGTACAACGTGCTCTTTCCTATGGCGTTCCACTATACGGGGACGCCCATCCTCGCGATGTCTAAGCGCTTGATAAGCGGGGACGAGGAGCTGATCGATACTTTTAAATCGGTTTTCGGGGTGCCTTCGAAGCACCTTAAAGAATTTGTTGATCCGCTCAAGATGGGACAATTCTTTCACAAGGAGATTAGGTCGGGGATGAGGGAGATGGGCTACTCCATCGACTGGAGACGCGAGTTCACCACCATAGATCCGCCATATAATCGATTCATTGAGTGGCAGTTCCGAAAATTGCGTGAAGCTGGCTTCATCTCCCAAGGTAGTCATCCCGTGGGGTGGTGTCCCAGTTGTGGTAATCCCGTCGGTCAGCATGACACCAGAGGGGATGTAGAGCCAGAGATCGATGAGTTCATCCTGATCAGGTTCGAACACGAAGGTTGGGTTCTTCCCGCGGCAACGCTGAGACCCGAAACCATTTTCGGCGTTACGAACATCTGGCTGAACCCTGGGGCCGAGTATGTGGAGGCAAGGGTGGATGGTGAGCGGTGGATCCTAAGTAAACACGGATCAGAGAAACTTCGATATCTGAACCACAAAGTCGAGGTTGTGAGGACCTTTCTTGGGAGAGAGCTGATCGGGGCAGAGGTTCGGAGTCCAATGACCAATGCAAGGATACCGATCTTTCCCGCAGAATTCGTCGACCCAAAGAATGCAACCGGGGTGGTTATGTCAGTTCCAGGACATGCGCCCTTCGATTATGTGGCACTGGAGAACCTCAAGGCGGAGAAGAAGCTGCTGAAAGAATACGAATTAACACGGGAAGGTGTGGAAGGTGTCAAACCAATCTCTCTCATCTTCCTTCCCGGTTACTCCGAGTTCCCGGCTTCCGACGCCGTCTTGCGGATGGGAATAAAGAGTCAGCTGGATCCCCGACTCGAAGACGCAACCAAGGAGATCTACAGGCATGAGTTTCACAACGGGAGGATGAAGGAGAACACCGGAAAGTACGCTGGGCTCTCCGTGGCTGAGGCGAAGGAAGAGGTCAAGGAGGATATGATCCGGGAAGGAACGGCTGGAACTATGTATGAACTCGTCAAAAGACCGGTTTTCTGTCGATGCGGAGCCGAGATCGTCGTTAAGATCTTCGAGGACCAGTGGTTCATTAACTATGGCAACTCTGAGTGGAAGGCCTTAGCTCACAGATGCCTCGCTCGGATGGAGATCCTACCGGAGGAAATGCGCCAAGAATTCGGGTATGTCGTCGATTGGCTCCACGACAAGGCCTGTGCCAGAAAATCTGGACTTGGCACCAAACTCCCTTGGGATCCCGAATGGATCATTGAGTCCCTTTCAGACTCCGTCATATACATGGCGTATTACACCATCGCCAAGGAGATAAGGCAGCTTATAGCGTCGAGTCAATTGAGCGATGCCCTCTTTGACTACCTCTTCCTAGGCAAGGGGTCTGCAAAAGAGGTCGCAAAGGAGATGGGCGTTTCTTCAAGAATTCTGAAGGGGATGCGCGATGAGTTCTCGTACTTCTACCCCCTGGATAGTCGACACTCGGGTCGGGATCTCGTTCCCAATCACCTCACCTTCATGGTCTTCGTCCACACGGCGATCTTTCCCGAGAGGCTATGGCCTAACCAGATAGTGGTGAATGGAAGTGTGCTGATGGAGGGGCAAAAGATGAGCAAATCTCTCGGGAACATCATACCACTTCGGAAGGCGATAGGCACCTTTGGAGCAGATCCGTTACGGTTGGCATTGCTGGCCACCGCCGACCAGTTACATGACGTGGACTTTAGTCCAGCCTTGGCCAGATCCATGGGTGAACGGCTTCAGCGCTTGTATAAATTCGCGCTAAGCGTGATCCCCAAGGGTAGAACCGGGACCCCAGCAGGTTTGCCGATCAACCAGCAGATCGACAGGTGGATGCTCAGCCGTCTGCAGGAGCACATAAAACGGGCAACGGAGGCGATGGATAAACTAATGGTTAGGAAGGCGGTCCACAACGCCCTATTCCTTTTGAATCAGGATGTGGACTGGTATCAGCGTAGGGTCGCCGCTGAGAAGGATCTCCCTGAGAGAAAGGGGGCCATCGCGCGGGTTTTGGGTGAGGTCATCGATGCCCAGGTCAGGATGCTTGCACCGATAGCCCCTCACCTCTGCGAGGAGATCTGGAGTCTTATGGGAAGAGAGGGCTTCGTTTCCCTAGCAGAGTGGCCTCACCCTAGGGAGGAGCACGTCGACATCCAAATGGAGGTAAGGGAGTCCCTGGTTAAGGACTTGTTGGAGGACACTTCGAGCATCCTACAAACAATCAAGATTACTCCCAGCAGAATCTGCTACTACATAGCGGCTCCCTGGAAGTGGAAGGTCTACATCAAAACCCTAGATATGTCGACCTCAGGCGAGCTGGATGAGGGGAAACTGATGAGGGAACTGATGAGGGACCCTGAATTGAAGCGAAGGGCTGGAGAGGTTAGAAAGTTTAGCAGTAAGATCCTAGACGATGTAAATCGGATGCCTGATCCCAGGAGACAGAGGTTGCTCGGGGTAGGAGCCATTGACGAGGGGCGAGTGCTCATGGAAGCGAAGAACTTCCTACAGGAGAGGACCGGTGCGATGATCGACATTTACGGGGAGGATGAGGAGAGATACGACCCCAAGAACAGAGCCCATTTGGCGAGACCGTACCGACCAGCCATCTTCGTTGAATAGCCCATCGACAATATTTGTAGTTCAATAGCCATAGAACTAAGATCTGAACAGATTGAGGGGGTCTGACGTAACTCCGGATTACTCCATTATTCGGGCAAGAACCCTCGCCGATGCTTGGTACGATGTGGTCGCAGGGATCTATGAAAAAGGCACCACGGAGTATCGCAGGGATTGGAAACAGAACTGTAGGACCCTGAGAAACATCTTGATTGTGGTGGAAGATACCCAAGGAGATCGTATGAACCCCAAGGCCCCGGTCACCGAGGATTTCGCTTTGAGATACTTCCTTGATCAGATCTGGAGCTCGGAAAAGGGGGGATTCGCCTACACATACGGAGAGAGGATGAGAAAGCCGATCGATCAACTCGATGAGGCGGTGAAGACCCTGAAGAGAGATCCCACGAGTAGAAGAGCTGTGATCGAGGTGGGGCGACCAGAGGATGTCACGATGGAGGATCCTGCGTGTATGAGGCTGATAAAGTTCGACATCGAAGATGGGAAGCTGAATGTCTACTGCGTCTTCAGAAGCTGGGATGCCTACAAGGCACTTCCAGCTAACCTATTCGCGATCGCGATGCTCCAGGAGTATGTTGCTCGGGAGTTGGATGTCGGTGTCGGTAAGATGTTTGCCTATGGAATGGATGTTCATATCTACGAACGCGACCTAAAGATCGTCAAGGGTTTATTTTCCCAAGAGGGAACCTCTTGGTTTGATAGAGTGAAGCTTCGTTAGTTCCTTTTCTAGAATCGGTGTTCGTTTACGCCCAAGCCAAAAGAGGGTGCCTGACAGGAGTACCATGGTTTCAAGTTGAGCTCAAAGATCGACTAGGGAATGACAGGGTCTGAGGATCGGAAACTGATTGAGTTGAGCAAAATAGAAAGACTCAGGAAAATTTGCTTGAGGCGGTGTGATATGTTTGAGGGGGAGTACGTGGTTCGTCCGATTCATGGTACGATGGGTTAGTTATCTGCAGAAGACGAGACATGATAATTCGCCCAGCCCATTCGTCTTACCTCACAGTACAAGATGAAAGTACTTAAGAGATGATCATCTCCTATAGACGAGGTGAGAACGGGAGGGAGCTGATAGGAGATGCCAACACATGGATCGCTCACGAAATGGGCTGAACGTTAGTTCGCCCACGTGAAAGCAGGCAAGGTAAGGAGCCAAACACCTAAACTGGAGGCCAAGGTTAGACGTTCTCCAATCCCCCGTGGTGGCTTCCGCAGGAAATATAGGAAGAGGGTCACTCTGGAGCGCAAGCCCGGACAGTTTCTACCCCTGAGGGGGGGATTTGGGTCAAGAAGAGCCTAGAACTCTCAACGTCGGCTTATTTTTTCCTTCTCCAAAGCAGTAGTCGGTGGCTCCTCTCCAGATCTCTTACCACCTGCTCGAAAGTTTCATCGGGCGGAACATCGTACTTAACAAAAACGCCCGTCCTCCCCACCTGTCGCCTTCGAGTCAGCACCCTCACCCTCTCCTTGACCACATCGACACCGACCGCTAGAGTCTTTGCCACCGAACTCTCATTTCTGACCACGGGCGTTTCCCTATGACCCGATGGGGTTGGCTCTATAAGCATGAGATCCTTGCTCACGCCCGGGACTCTGATGTTTCGTCTCAGGTCACTCTCCGTCACTTCACCCCCGAACCTATAGAACCCCCTCTCTCGAGTCGTCATCTCTGTGATCGGGAAGGACACTGTCGTTTGCTCATCCAGAGCGATATATCCCTTAACCACGCTGTGAGGGGTCGCCTGTACGACCTCCCTAGTGAGAGGTTCGAAGCCAAGGCCGAGGAGTGCGTGCTCAACCTTGAAGGAGGGGACCTGATACGGCACGAAAATATCGATGTCGCTCTTTTCTTCGACATCTCCTCTGGCTACACTGCCGTGCAGGATCGTGGATAGCCCGAATCGATTGACCCCAGCCATGATGCCCACGGCCCTCTTCCTAAGCCTCTTCAACAGGTTCCATCTTCTCTCATCGTACCTGACCTCTCGGGGGGTAGTGATGGGCAATCACTAATGGAAACAAAATTAGAAAAAAGGGTTAATATTTGGGATGCGGAAGAAAATAATCCGAACAGGTGTTTCTCTTCCAGCTGACCTGCTCAGGGAATTCGACGAACTGACAGAAACGATGGGTTATAGGAACCGCTCGAAGGCAATAGGCGATGCGATGATTCGCTTTGTGTCGGAGTACAGGTGGAGGGAGGTCAAAGGTGAGGTTATTGGCGTGATATCTCTGATTTATAATCGGGAGACGCCGGGGGTATCGGATGCCCTGACGGAGATCGAGCACACCTACAGCGGGCTGATACTCGCTACCATGCACGTACATCTCGACCCAGAACGCTGCCTGGAGATAACCGTCACAAGGGGAAGGGCGGAAGAGTTGAAGGGTTTTGCTGGTAAACTCATGAGCCAGAGGGGAGTGGAGAGTCTAAAGCTCTTCGCGCACTAGAAGTTTTAACCCCATCGCATTAGTACTAACGATATGAGGAGCACGGTCAGTCTGATTAAGGCCGATGTCGGGAGTCTCTGCGGTCACCACGTAGTCCCTCCCGAGCTCAAGGAAGTGGCAGAAGCGAGTCTAAGCGAGGCTGAGAGGGATGGGCTCATAGAGGATCACTACGTTTTCAACTGTGGGGATGATCTGGAGTTACTCATGAGCCATCGGCATGGGGCCGATGATCCTAAGATCCACGAACTCGCCTGGAACACGTTTCTGAAGGCCGCCGATGAGGCCAAGAAGATGAAGCTCTACGGCGCGGGTCAGGATCTGCTCCAAACAGCCTTCTCCGGTAATGTGAGAGGCATGGGTCCCGGCGTGGCTGAACTGGAGATCGAGGAGCGACCTTCCGAGCCCTTCGTCGTCTTCGCCGCCGATAAGACGGAGCCAGGAGCGTGGAACCTTCCCTTGTTTAGGATATTCGGTGACCCCTTCAGCACGGCCGGACTCGTGATAGACCCAAAAATGCACGAGGGCTTTACCTTCCGCGTGCTAGATGTTAAGGAGGGAAAATACGTCGACGTGAATTGTCCTGAGGAGACCTACGATCTGGTCGCCTTGATCGGAAACCCCTCTAGATACGTCATCGAAAGGATCCTTCGGAAAACCGATGGGCTCCTCGCCGCCGTGGCCAGCACAACAAGGTTGAGTCTCATCGCCGGAAGGTACGTGGGAAAGGACGATCCAGTTTGCATGGTAAGAGCCCAACACGGTCTTCCCGCCGTTGGGGAGATTCTGGTCCCCTTTGGCTTTCCGCACCTAGTTGCGGGCTGGATGCGGGGGAGCCATCACGGGCCCCTGATGCCGGTTGGCCTTGAGGATGCCAGATGCACTCTGTTCGATGGTCCCCCTCGAGTCGTAGCCTTGGGCTTTCAGTTAAACAGCGGCAAGATCGAGGGGCCGACTGATCTATTCAGGGATCCAGCCTTCAATCTGGCGAGACGGAGGGCCATGGAGATCGCCGACTACATAAGACGACACGGCGAGTTCATGCCCGCGAGACTCGGTCCCGAGGAGATGGAGTACACCACACTACCCGAGGTTCTGGATCGACTAAAGAAGAGGTTTAGGAAGCCCGGCCTCTAAGGTGCCCCTGAAACCTCCAATCCTGATAATCAATTTCAAGGCCTACGAGAACGCCGTGGGGAAAGGAGCCGTGGAGCTGTCGAAGGCGGCCGATGAGGTCGGCCGAGAGTTTGACGTCTCAGCGGTCGTTTGTCCCCAACCAACCGACATCTTCAGGATAGCAGAGGTGGTCGATATACCGGTCTTCGCACAGCATGTCGATTTCGTGGAACCGGGTAAGTTCACTGGTCACGTGCTTATCGAGGCTGTGAAGGCTGCGGGAGCCGTAGGGACTCTGATCAATCACTCGGAGCGGAGGCTTCCGATGCTCCAAATAGATAGGATCGTCAAACGGGCAAAGGGACTCAAGCTGGATTGTTGTGTATGTGCGGGAAACGCATCCACCTCCGCAGCCGTCGCCGCCCTAGGGCCTGACTACGTGGCCTTCGAGGACCCAAGACTCATTGGAACTGGTGTATCCGTTTCAACTGCAAAGCCAGAGGCAGTAAGGGAGAGCGTGAAGAGGATTCTCGATGCCAATCCTCGTGTTGTACCTCTCTGTGGCGCAGGAATTACCGACGGGACGGATGCCTACAGGGCCCTAGAGCTTGGTGCAGAAGGGGTTCTGGTGGCTTCGGGAATCGTGAAGGCGAAGGATCCGAAGGAAGCTTTGATCGATATCGCGAGTGGTCTCAGGCGAGCGGCTCATTGAAGGTCGATGCTGAGTGTGCCCCCTGTTTGCTTCATCGTGCTTATAAGGAGGTTCTTAGAGCGACTGACGATGATGGGCTACGCCTAGAGGCCATTCGAGAAATCCTTCGTTACATGGCATCGAATTACATGCCCGAGGCTGTGCCCGCCCATCTCGGGACAGGACGAGACAGGATCATAAAGCGTTTGACGGGAAACCTAGATCCGTACTCCGAGGCACGCTCCAGGGCGAACTCGGAGGCTCTTAGATTATTGCCGATCGGCAAGAAGTTCATAGACTCATCCGCGTCCGATTACGATCGGTTCAGGAGACTGTCCATCGTCTCCATTATTGCGAACTCCTTGGAGTTGGACATACTGGGTCATGAGTTTAGCTTCTCCGCGCTCAGGAAAATGCTCAGGGGCCAGAAACTGGTGGTCGATGACACCCGTGCGGCCTACCGGAAGTTGCTCAGTAGTAGGAGGGTTATGCTTCTTACGGATAATGCGGGGGAGATCGCCTTTGACACCTTGTTGGTCAGGGGGATTAGGTCTCTCGGTCCAAGCGTTACCGTCGCGGTCAAGGGCTCTCCTGTGATCGACGACGCTCTGATGGAGGATGCGCTTTCTGTTAATATGAACGGGGTGGCCGATAAGATCATCACGACGGGTACCGACACGGTCGGATTGATAATCGACGAGGCAAAAGGAGAATTTCTTGAAGAGCTTCGGCGTTGTGATTTTATCGTGGCTAAAGGAATGGGGCACTATGAAACATTGACAGAGGAGAGGATCACGCAGCCCATACTGTTTATGTTGAGAGTAAAATGTAACCCTGTGGCTAGGAGCATCGGTGTCAGTAGGGGCTCGAATGTCGCTCTGTTTCGCGGAGGATAGGTAGGAGATTATGGTTCTTTTCCTCTCCGAGGAGGATGTCGCTGGGCTCCTCACGATGAAGGAAGCCATCGAGGTTGTGGAGTATGTATTTCGGGAGAAGGGCGAGGGCAAGGTACAAATGCCTTCGAAGACCTACGTAAGCCTCGAGAGGTATAAGGGCGATTTCAGAGTCATGCCAGCGTACCTATATGAGATGGATGTTGCCGGTGTGAAGGTGGTAAATGTGCATCCTGAAAATCCAGACATATCTGGGCTACCGGCAGTGATGGCGACGATTATTCTTCTCGATCCTAGGAACGGGTCTCCCCTATCTATCATGGGCGGGGCCCGAATAACCTCTTTCAGAACTGGCGCAGCCGGAGGTGTTGCCGCAAAGTACCTGGCAAGGAGAGATTCGAGCACTATAGGAGTTGTCGGTGCGGGGGTTCAGGCAAGAACCCAATTATGGGCATTGAATGAGGTCTTGGATAAGATCGAGGAGGTTAGAGTCACCAGTAAGAGAAGGAGATCGATGGAAAGGTTCGCGAAAGAAATGGAGGAGCGCGTCCATGCGAGGATCTTGCCGGTTGATACGGTTGAGAGGACCGTAAAGGGTGCTGATGTAGTGATCACCGTAACGCCGGTTAGGTCTCCGATTGTTAGGGACGAGTGGATCGGTGCCGGGACGCACATAAACGCGATCGGTGCGGATGCACCAGGTAAGCAGGAACTGTCTCCCGAGTTACTAAAGAGAGCTAAGATCGTCGTCGACGATTGGGAGCAGGCGAGCGGGAGCGGGGAGATCAACGTTCCACTAAGGAGCGGGATCATCTCAGAAGATGATGTGTATGGCGAACTCGGAGATATCGTCTGTGGGAGGAAGGCCGGTAGAGTCTCCGATGAGGAAATCACCATTTTTGACTCCACCGGTCTGGCTATTCAAGACGTTGCCACCGCGTGGATGGTTTTCAAGAAGGCCAAGAGAAGCGGTTCAGGACGATCCATAGAGCTTTTCAGACAGACCTGATCTCAACTTCCTATCGGTATAATCGAACGGAACGACAGCTTTAGGATATACAATTTTGGGGAGCAACCAGCTTGAATAAGGCGCAGAGATCCTGCGTAAGCCTAATCTAGAGCCCTTGGGGTTGAGTTCAGATGGGGCCTGTAGCCGAGTGTGGATAAGGCGCCGACCTCCGGTGGAGTGATCTCCAGAGTCAGTCGGAGAACCTGGGTTCGAGTCCCAGCAGGCCCGTTGGGAATCGACCATCCAGTGCGCAGTGCGCACCACCCATCTTCTTCAGGACTTGAGCAATGCCTGCGACAAAGCCGTTGGAAAATGATTGAGACGAGAAAGGCAGATGCGTAAAGTCAAACGAGAAGTTTAGAACGCAACGAAACCATAAATTACTGCCTAGGATCAACGTGGAGGTTTAGCTTATTCAGAATCTGGCTTATGCGCATCTGCATGGACAGGGAGCGTGTCTTCGTGGGTTGGCGAACAAATCAGGCGGATATCGACCCATCGAGGGTGAAGTGTTCGACATCGGACATTACATGTTTTGGAGGTAAGCCCTGGGGGATCACCCTACACCGATGAGAAAGCTGGCGATAAGAGTCAGGAGTACTATGCTGGTTATCAGTGTATAGGTAAGATCTTTGGAATAATAGAAGGTGACGATAGAGGCAGCGACCCTGATTACCGGCGTTGCGATGAGTACGAGGAAACCAAGGAAGATGAGGGCTGCAGGCTGGAAGGAGGCGGAGTTCTTTAATACCCATTCGAGGCTGATATTGCCGCGGGGGTAGTCGGTATTTCCCGTTGCCACAGCGAGAATCAGCCCCAGCATGATGATTGCGGCGCTTAATAAGACACCCAACCTTAGAACCCAGCTTACCACATCGATTAATCTGATCCTTCCGAAGTCCTTCACAACGTGACACCCAACCCTGAGAGAATCAGTCTCGCTGCTATGATGAGGAGCACGAGAATGAATATTTTCTTCACTCTGGTCCCTTCAACTCTCTCAGTGAGCCGTGCACCGATCATAGCCCCTATCGTGATACCCAAGATGATGGGTCCTGCGATAAAGGCATGGATGTATTGGCGGTTGAAGTAGATAACCGCACTGGCGGCCGCGGTAACACCTATCATGAAGTTGCTGGTTCCTACCGCTGCCTTAATAGGGATTTTACTCACGACGTTCATGGCAGGGACCTTAATAGGTCCCCCTCCGACCCCGAGAAGCCCCGAGACCATCCCCGCAATGTAACTTATGCAGAATGTGTGGGGCGTTCTAGCTACCCCGTAGGAGATCTCTTTGCCCTCTGCGAGGTCGTGGTAGCTCCCGCCCAGCCTCAATCGGGTGGCCCAAGAGTCATTTAGAGATGGACCCCGATCTCGCTCGACAAGCCTCTCTCGAAACATGATGTATGAAGCGTAGATTAGGGTTAATCCAAAGATGACTTTAAGTAGATCCGCACTAACCGAAGTGGCCACGAGGGCACCAGAGATGGCACCTATCGTGGTAGCGAGTTCGAGAAACATACCCAACCGCATATTTGTCAGCTCTT
This sequence comes from Bathyarchaeia archaeon, assembly GCA_046760555.1. Taxonomy (GTDB): domain Archaea; phylum Thermoproteota; class Bathyarchaeia; order JBHIEI01; family JBHIEI01; genus JBHIEI01. The sequence goes on along the minus strand of JBHIEI010000035.1, from coordinate 870 downwards.
CCTTTACGTAGGCGGCTGCAGCCGCACTGGATGTGGCGACAACGGCAACGATGCTAGCTCCTATGGCCATATGCATGGGAACCCCAAGCAGAAACACTAGCATGGGAACGAGAAACATCCCCCCTCCTAAGCCCAAAAACGCGCCGATCGCCCCCGCTCCAACGGATAAGCCAAAGGCGGATATGACGTATAGTAGGGTAACCAAGGATCAACCCACGAGAGACCTATTTCTACCATTTACATGGCGTTCCCTATTAATCTAGGCGCTAAAAAATCTAGGGCTACCCGTGCCCTGCCCTCAAGCTTTGCCCACTACTCTTATTTTAGCCGACAAGGGCATTATATCGAAGCCGATGAGCACCCCCACCCCCTTTAAACTTTTTCGAGACGAGTGCTTGGTTATCCTAAGGGATGCACTCGCCAGAGCCTTCCCCAGAGCTGAGGTAGACTCACTATCCCTTGACGACGCGAAACGACCTGAATTCGGTGAGCTATACTCGTCGGTGGCCTTCGATCTCGCTAAAACGGTTCGGATGAGACCCCAAGAAGTGGCTGAAAGAATCGCCAACAGGGTTGATCTTTCAGAGGCTCGCTATGTGAGCGCTGTTAGGAGTGTGGGCGGATACGTGAACTTCTTCCTGAACCATTCCGCGATGTCGGAATTAACAACCAAGTCGGCGTTGGAACTCGACGAGGACTACGGGAGTGTAAAGTCGGCGAGGCCACTGAGGATAATCGTTGAACATACCAGCGCCAACCCTAGCGGGCCGATCCACATCGGCACCGCGAGAAACTCGATCCTTGGAGACTGCTTGGCTCGGATGCTGAGAGCCAGGGGGCATGACGTCGAAACCCATTTCTACATGGACG
>JBHIEI010000034.1:0-14215 GCA_046760555.1 Bathyarchaeia archaeon | reverse complement strand
CCTCCCATGCCACCGAACCGAAATCATATATTTAATCTCGAGGAAGTAGAAAAAATCGTTTCGTGGGAATCGTTAAGTCAAAAAAGATGTTCAACTGTAGGTAACGATGAGGCATATGGAAAACAAGTCCGCTATCATCGTCATCGACATGCTGAACGATTTCATCCACGGAGCCCTAAAGTTGGATAGGGCCAAACGAATCATTCCTAACATCCGCAAGCTTATTGAAAGGGCTCGGAAAAATGGGGTCCCCATCATTTACACTAGTGACGCCCATGTGCCGGGCATCGATAAGGAGCTGGAGTTGTGGGGTCAGCATGCCTTGGATGGTACCGAGGGAGCCCAAGTAATCAACGAACTCAAACCACGAGAGGGAGATTATACAATCAAAAAGCGGAGATATAGTGCGTTCTTCGCCACCGATCTCGATGTCCTTTTAAGAGAGCTTGAGGTCGTCTCACTGGTCTTAGTAGGGATCCACACCCACATCTGTGTCTTACACACCGCCGTCGATGCGTTTTATCGAGGATACGCGATCACCGTTCCGGAGGATTGCGTGGAAGCGGCCACGGAGGAGGATCACAAAAGGGCTGTTGACCAGATGAAGAGCCTCTACGGTGCAAAAATCGTTCGTTCCTCAGAGCTCTTCCAAGAGGGCCATCGAGGTTAAGGAGCTAGTAATCGAGTCCCAAGATTGTCCTTTTGTCGGTCTCATAGTGGTGCCTCACGTTGATCGTTCTTGTCAGAACGTCTGCTCTTTTGAGGATCCTGTCTGTAGCCCCTCTCCCTGTCAGAATTAGGTGCTTCTCATTCCCTGCATCCAGCAAGGATAGCACATCCTCTTCCTTTAGTAGTCCAAACTTCAGTGTGTACAGAACCTCATCTAGAATCACGAGGTCGTAGGTTCCATCGCTCAGTATTTTCCTTGATAGTTTGTAGGCCTCCCTAGCCTTAGCCAGGTGTGCCTTTCTGTCCTCTTCGGTGACCAAGAAAGTGGTTGGACCTCCCAAAAAGATTGCTACATCCTTCTCTCTCTCAAGGAACTTGTATTCCCCGCTTTCCCACCCTTTCATGAAGTGAATTACAGCAACTTTTCTCCCATGGCCTAATGCCCTGACAGCGTGACCGATTGCTGCCATCGTTTTCCCCTCGCCCTCCCCCTCGTATACGAGGACGAGACCCCTTTCCACCGGAGGATTTCTTTTCATCTTCCACTAAGCGCTTACCTCACAAATCGGACAGGGTCTACCTATCGTTAAAACCTGCTCTTTGCTCCCATATCTAAAGACCGTTATCCCCTTGCAGCCGAGTTCATAAGCCAAGAGGTAAACCTTCTCAACGTCTTGGGGAGTGGAGTACTCAGGAAGATTCACCGTTTTCGAAACCGCGTTGTCCGAGTATTTCTGAAATGCTCCCTGCATCCTCACGTGCCACTCCGGATCTATGTCGAAGGCGGTCCTGAACACCTGTTGAACATCGGGCGGGATACCCTTGATGCCTCTTATCGATCCCTTAACTCCGATTTTTCTCATGAGATCCTCACTGTAGAAGTTCCCCTTTTTTGCGATCTCCAGGAACAAGGGATTAACCTCAAGCAATTCGGTGTCTATGACGTGACGAACATATGATAGAGCGAAGATGGGCTCAATCCCAAATGAGCAGTCCGCTATCGTGCTAATGGTACCCGTTGGTGCGACTGTAGTCACCGTGGCGTTCCTTACCTTAGTCTCACTTTCAAAGTAAACGCTGTCCTTCCAATTCGGGAAAACACCTCTCTCCTCCGCCAACTCCGTTGAGGTCTCCCGACCCCTTTCCTGAATGAACCTCATCACCCTCTCGGCTGTACGCAGCCCTTGCTTGGAATCGTAGGGTAGACCGAGCTTCACTAACATGTCTGCGAAGCCCATGACCCCTAGCCCAATTTTTCTGTTTCCCTTGGTCATTCTCTCTATCTGGGGTAATGGGTACCTGTTAACGTCGATTACATTATCCAAAAAATGAGTCGCTACTTTCACTGTTCTTTCCAATTCATCAAAATCTATCTTTCCTTCGTTCACCATCTTAGACAGATTGATCGAACCCAAGTTACAGGATTCGTATGGAAGTAGAGGTAACTCCCCACACGGGTTTGTTGCTTCAATCCTACCCAGTTTAGGCGTTGGGTTGTGCTTGTTGATCGTATCTAGAAAAATCAGGCCAGGGTCACCGCTTTTCCAAGCCATGGTCACTATAAGATCGAAGACCCTACGGGCTGGTAGCTTCTTCACCGTCTTTCCAGTACGAGGGTTAATAAGATCATAGTCGTCGTTTTCTCTCAGAGCCCGCATGAAATCTTCCGTGACAGCTACCGAGAGGTTAAAATTGGCGAAGGCACCGCTCTTCTCCTTGGCCATTATGAAATCGTAGATATCGGGGTGGTCGACGCGCAAGATACCCATGTTGGCACCGCGTCTCCTCCCACCTTGTTTAATCACCTCTGTGGCTCTGTCGAATACGCTCATGAAAGATACGGGACCTGATGCTATGCCTCCTGTGGATCTGACAACGTCACCTTTCGGTCTTAGTTTAGAGAAAGAAAATCCGGTCCCTCCACCCGACTGGTGGATGAGGGCCATATTCTTTACGGCTTCGAATATGCTTTCCATAGAGTCCTCGATCTCCAAAACGAAACAAGCAGAGAGTTGACCCATCTCCGTACCAGCATTCATCAATGTCGGAGAGTTGGGCAAGAATTTCAAACGAGACATCAGGTGGTAGAATTCTTCCGTCGCCCTTGCTACGGCCTTTTTACCAGCATAGAGAGAATCCGCCTCGGCTACCGCTTTGGCTACCCTTCGAAACATCTGATCCGGGGTCTCGATCACCACCCCGCGTTCGTCCTTTTGCAGATACCGTGCTTGAAGCACCTTTATCGCATTGAATGACAGCTTCAAGGGGTCGTAGATTCCGTATGATGCCGCTTTGGCCTCACGAATTCTTTGGCGGGTGTGTCGGTATAAGATATAGGCTTTTGCGACCTCGGGCAAGTCGCTCGAGATAAGCACTCTCTCCACGGTGTCCTGGATGTCTTCGACACCGGGGATGGCATCTGTAGCGGCGAATCGCTCTACGAGGATCTTAACGACTTGGTTGGATAGCTTCTTGGCGAGCTTCCCATCTTCCATCCCTACAGCGACTACGGCCTTATGGATAGCGTTGGTGATCCTTTCCTGATCGAAGCCCACGATCCTTCCATCACGTTTGCGGACTTTAGATATCTGACTTGGCAGTGTCATCGCTCTAAACTAAGAGCCTTGGGGACTATAGTATTTGTTCGGGCGGGGAATTGCTTTTCGCCACCTCGAAAACTTATTGATTCATTTCTATTGTTTTGAAGGATATGACTGAAGTCCCGAAAATCAACATAGTAGAAGTTGCCCCGATTAGGATGAAATATTGTGTTATCGGTCTGCCCGATGTAGGACTAGTGGGTTCGATCGCAGCTGGCTATGTTATCAGTTCTCTTAAGATGGACGAAGTTGGCTACTTTGAATCGGATCTTTTTCCTCCAATTACCGTAATCCACAGAGGGGATCCCAAAGCACCCTTTCGATTGTATGGAAAGGGAGACCTTGGGGTCGTGATCTCGGAGGTTCCTGTTCCGGTATTAGCCGTACCAGCATTAGCACGAGATCTTGTAGATTGGCTCAAGTCTAAGGGTGTCCAACTCCTGGTATCAGCCACAGGAGTGGCGGTGCAAAACAGATTGGAAATTGATACCCCAGAGGTGTATGGAGTGGGAGCATCCCCTTCCGACAAGGAACTCCTGAATAAGGCGGAGATAAAATTACTTGAGGAGGGATTCATGGTTGGTCCCTATGCTCTAATACTCCGCGAATGTACCAAGCAGGAGGTGCCAAACATAGTTTTACTGGCACAGTCACATTATCAATATCCGGATCCCGGCGCGGCCGCCTCGGTTCTAACCAGCCTGAACAAGCTACTGGGCTTGAGCCTCGACATAGAGAAGCTTCTGAAACAAACCGAGCAGATACGCCTGAGGACGAGGGAGTTGATGCAGCGTACGAGGAGGAGCATGATTTCAATGCAAAAGGCCCAGGAGCAGGAGATCCCCAGTATGTACGTCTAGGAGGTGTGGGGAGGATGTGGTGGAGGAGGAGACTGTTCAGCGATATCGAGGAACTGGAGAGGGAGATTAACCGAGCCTTGGAAGAGTTCCTTTACGAGCGGCCTATGTGGGACCTCAGGAAAAGGCGTCTGGAGCCTCTGTCGCAGGTCATTGAAGAGAAGAATAATTTCATCGTAACCGTCGATCTTCCAAATGTGAGGAGAGAAGACATATCACTGAACGTCACTGAGAACACCTTGGAGGTTGATGCCAGAATGCAGAGTTGTGTCAGGTTCGATCGCTGGGGCACCACCCAGCGGGAATGCGAGTTTGAGTCGTTTCGCAAGTTGATAAAATTGCCCTCTAGGGTAATCGTGGAGGGAACTACGGCGAAATTTAAGCACGGGGTCTTGGTGGTCAAGCTCCCGAAGAAGTTAGAACGGCATAAGATAGAAGTCGAGTAGCCGATTCGCCATCTGCCACGCGCATCTATAAGATTTATTTTTTAGCACTAACGATCGATACAGGCCTTAGGAGAAATACGATGCATCAAAATCGTCGAAGTCTCTAATGATTTCGATGTCCCTTCTTATAGGTCGTCGTAAAGCTGGAAGGGCGTGGGGTCCAGAGAATAAAGAGGCGATGCCCATCAAGGATATTCTGGTCGCTGGATGACTGGGACCGAGCGCGTTTCTGCACACCCGATAAGTTAACTCAGAAACCTGGCGCTCGTTCAGGACGCCCAGTGTGTGGATGTATTCATGTAACAAAACGTAGAAGCAGTAGGAGTTGAAGAGTTCATCGGTGGTGTTGCTAAGCATTTCCAGTGGGATCCTATTCAGCACTATTATATTCGATCCAACAGGGTAGAGACCTCCCACGAATCTCTCTCCCGCGGCTGGAAGATCGGACAGGCCTAGCATTAGTCCCCCTCGGGCTAGGCCGAGTTCTCTCTTAACAGCTTCCTTCACGATCCCGAATATTTCCTTGAAAGATGTGCAGTTGCCTAGCCGTCTTGCTAGCTCACTCATTGCTATCCTGTAAGGTCAAACGTAACCTGTGTTTACTCTACCCTGATGCTTTTCCCTCTTGGCTTCTTCTCTTTCCTCTCGAAGGCCAGCTCCAGCACGCCATTGGTATACCTAGCCTTGGTTGCTTCTGATTTAACCTCGCAGGGTAGCTTAACTTTCCTTGAATACTTCCGTGTGGGGGTGTCGACTTTAATGGTAACTTCCCTTTCAGTGGCCTTCACGTCGATGTCTTCCTTGTTCACCCCTGGAAGTTCTGCTACGAGTCTTACCTTGTCGGTTTCTTCGATCACGTCGACCAAGGGCTCACGCTCCTCCTTTAGCGTTGGTCCTCTGATCCCGGGCTTCACGTTTCCAAATTCCCTAATCACCGGCTCTCCGTCTGGTCCCACGGTTATGCTGTAGCCGTAGACGTAGGGTCCCCATCTCTGGATCTCACCCCCTCCTGGTAGTTTCTCTCGGTACGTGGGCTCCTTCGGCAGGCCATAGGTCCTATGCATCTCTCTGAACATCCTCTCCATCGTTCTCTCCATCTCGTCAAAGATCGAGAAGAAGTCCCTTCGCCATCTTCTATACCAACTCATTTCCTCTTTCACCTCCTTTCGTCTGAAGCTCCCCTCTCACTCTTCTGAGAACTACGCACATCGTGAGAAGACTGCCCCAACCAAGTGGGGATATCATGTACCTTCTCTTCTGCCTCCTTTGAATCAGGTTCTGGTTCAGCATCCGATTTAGGTTCTCGGAAACGATCTTGGGGTTGAGATGCATCTCTCGCATGAAATCGCTGAACCTTCTTGACTCCTGTACCATATCCGCGAGCATCCGTAACCTCGTTTCGTTCGCAAGCGTATCAAGCAAGTTTGAGATACTGGAAAAATCTTCACTGAGACCTTGAAGTTCCTCGTCAATCGCTCGACGGTGCCGTTCCTTGACTGTGGGCGGTGTCACTAGAGGGGCTTCGAAGAGCACCCGTCCGCCTCGTACGATCTGTATCTTGAGCATTCTATTACCTAAAAGTAATTACCTAAAGGTAATTAATAAACTTTCATTTTCAACCTCACAAGGACTTTGTCTTTGGGTCAGGCATAAATTTACTTGTCGAATACAAGGATAAAGTGGGACGATTGGCTGAGGAAGTCGAGTCTTCCATTCTGGAAGACGTGAAGAAGAAGGGTGTCAAGTTCATCTCACTTCAATTTGTGGACATCCCGGGGACTGGAAAGGCGTGTGAGATATCTGCAGAAAGACTTGAGGGTGTTCTCCACGAGGGTTTGTGGTTTGATGGCTCCTCTATAGAGGGCTTTGTTAGGATCCATGAAAGCGACATGTTCCTAAAACCCGATCCCGAGACCTACGCCATCCTTCCTAGGACCAAGAATAAGGTTGCGAAGATAATGTGTGACGTCTACGTAGACGAGAAAACACCATTCGAGGGCTGTCCAAGATACGCGCTGAAGAAAATACTCAAGGAGGCTGGGAAAAAGGGTTACGATTTTAAGGTAGGACCAGAGGTCGAATTCTTCCTTTTTAAGGAGGAGGGGGAGAGGAGGATCATCCCCAGGGTTCATGATGCTGCCAGCTATTTCGATCTAGCTCCGAAGGATCTCGACGTTGAGATGAAAAGGGAGATAGTGACCTACCTTAACACTTTAGGGATGGACATCGAGATGAGTCACCACGAGGTGGCTCCTGGGCAGCACGAGATCGATTTCCGATACGATAACGCGTTAAAGATAGCTGATGATGTACTCACCTACAAAAACGCGATAAAAACGGTCGCAAAGAACTACGGCTTGTTCGCTTCTTTCATGCCGAAGCCGATTTTCGGAGTGAATGGATCAGGGATGCATATCCACCAGAGTCTATGGAGGAGAGGCGAAAACGCGTTCTTCGATGAGCGTGACGAATACCATCTATCGGACGTGGCAAAAAGCTTCATAGCGGGCCAGCTTCATCACGCCCGGGGATACTCGGCAGTGGTCGCCCCTATCGTGAACAGTTACAAGCGACTGGTTCCCGGATACGAGGCGCCTGTGTATATTTGTTGGGCGAGAATAAACAGGTCGGCACTGATCCGCGTTCCCAGGACCACAACGGCTAGAGGGAAGAGAGGTGCGAGAATAGAACTTCGCTGTCCAGACCCAAGTTGCAACCCCTACTTGGCGTTCACAGCCATGCTTGGGGCCGGTTTGGATGGCGTGAATAGGAAGATGGAGCCGCCTGAACCAGTGGAAGAGGATGTGTATCAATTCGACGACCGGAAACTAGCTAAGTACTACATCAAAACGCTCCCCTCGTCGCTTAAGGAGGCCGTGGAGGAGTTGGAGAAGGATGAGGTGGTTCGAAAGGCACTTGGAAACCATATCGCAAAAAAATTGATAGAAACCCAAAGAAGCCAGTGGGATGAGTATAAGATCCATGTCACCCCCTGGGAATTAGATACCTATTTGCCAGTTACCTGATTTCAAAAAATAGAAACGTCCATAGGTATCAGATAAATTAAGGGAGTATACGCTAGTGCGATTTTTAGTGGAAAGGGGGTAATGAGTAATGCGCGATAGCTGAGGAGGAGAAGATAAATACCGTTCGATCGAGAGGATGATATGCGGAGTGTTTTAGATGTTAATGCGGATAGTTGGGAAAGAGAAATTTTACAGTATGACGCTTTGGTGGTCGTTGATTTTTGGCACGAACAGTGTCCTTGGTGCATGCAGTTAGATCCCGTTTACAGCGAGGTCTCCGAAGAATACAAGAATAAGGTGAAATTTGCTAAACTAAATATTTTCAAGAGTCACGAGAACCAGCGTATCGCTTTTAAGTATGGGGTTATGGGTACCCCGACCCTAATTTTCTTTTGCGATGGAAGACCCATTGAGTCGGTTGCAGGCTTCCAACCTAAGGAGCGTCTGAGGCAACTAGTGGATGATGTGGTTGACAAACATCGAGAGTGCCTCAAAAAGAGTACAAAATTGAAACCCGATTGATTGTCCAACCCTTTGGTTCCGTTAACTACTTGGTAGCGCTCTTGTCGTAGATAATAGTAAACGGAGGAATGCTTTGTTTCTGAATTTAAGATCGAATTTGGTAGCCTGGGGAGATTGATCACATTCGCTTTAAACTATCAGACCCTCATGCGAGTCTTCATTCATGGACGTGACTGAGCATTAGTCTTGTGAACTCACCTTAAGAGAATCGGTGTGATGAGGGTGGTGAAAGCGACCATGATTATCACCGTTGAGTAGAGGGACGAGGATATTATCCCGACAGAGATGCCTACACCAGCCACGATAAGCCCGATCTCCCCCTAGAAACCATCCCCGTTCCAACTACGAGACCCTTCCATTTATCCTTCAAGAAGAAGACGGAGGGTAACCCACATCCGACCAGTTTGCTCACCAGGGCGATGGAGAGGGTGATAAGTATCAAGCCCACGAGATCCCACGAGAGCCCTCGTAAGTCTATACGCGTTCCTATTACGGAGAAGAAGATCGGGGCGAAGACGATCTGTAGCTTTTCGACGTATCCCTCCACGTGAGAGAGCACCTTTGACTCGGCAAGAGCCATCCCAGCGGCGAAGGCGCCGATCAACGGAGATAGACCGATAACGTTAGCGAGGGCCGCTATCCCGAAGAAGACTGCTGTCGAGACTGCTTCTATGCTCCCGCGGGATCTCCAAAGCTGAGGTACCACAAAAATGCGTGGTACCAACAGGATCGCAATGGCTAGCAAGCCCAAGAAGAGGAGAAGGACCCTACCGACCAACCAGACCATATCTGTGATCCCTAACGGGATCCCCTCAACAACAATCGTAGCGACTAACGTGAGCAAAGTGAGAGCCAACACGTCATCCACGATGGCGGTTCCTACCATCAACCTAGCTTCCTCCGATCCCAAAGCTCCAAGGTCGTCGAGGACCTGTATCGTTATGGCTACGCTAGTGGCCGACATAGCTACGCCTACTAGCAGAGAAGATGTAATCTCGAATCCCAAGAAGCGAAAGACCAATAGCCCAAAAGTAGGGGAAGCAAGACTCCGCAGGAGCCGACAACGAAAGACCGTGGTCCCACATTCTTAAACTCAGTCGGGCTCATCTCCAATCCCGCTATGAAGAGGAGTACTATCGCTCCAACCTCACTGAAAGCGAGCACTATCTCGTTCACCTCAATAAGGGGTCGACCAATCAGGCTGACACCTCCAAGAGCATGAGGGGCGAGTATCATCCCTGCCGTCAATTCCCCTAGGACTATGGGTAGGTTGAATCGGTGGAAGACCTCGGCCAGAACCTTTGCTGCGAAAAGTAGGATGGATAGGGTCAGGATCGCGCTAATCACCGTCGCTTCTGCTGGCATGAAACGACTCACCCATCGTAGTTCTTCCTCATGAATAACCGGTGGCCTTCTTGATTTCTTTGAGAGTGAAGGTTTTAAGGCATAGTGTCACCAAATAAAACGGTTCCGCTTTGAAGCTCCCATTGGGGACCCCCATAGCCAGGTTAATGGACAAGGAACCCATAGCCGTCTATGCGAACAGCAAGTTAAAGACCATCGTGCGTAAATTCAAGAGCACGGGTATGGATGGTTTCCCAGTGATAGATAGACGAGGGAAACTAATCGGGTTCATCTGCATCACTGATCTGCTAAGGGCCTGTAAAAGGAGAGAGCGAGTAGGGAGTGACTTCGGTCGCTTTGTTCCAGAATTCAGCAAGGTTCTCTCTACAGAGAGAGTCTCGGATGTGATGACCGAACGAGTTGCTGCGATTGATCTCGACTCGACAGTGGCGGAAGCCGTAAGGTTGATGCTTGAACACGGAGTTAGCAGGCTTCCTGTGATCGATAAGGAGGGGAAGCTCGTGGGCACCCTTACCGATAGAGAAATTCTGAGCGTCGTGGCCTCCTGTTTAGAGCGATAGCCGAGCGAAGGTATTTGTGCATGGGAACGGTAATTTGGTAAAAAGATCAACAAGATGATCCAGAGCAAAGCCACACTCTGAAATCACAGGATATCGATGAGTACTGGAGAAAACTGGTCAACGAACCAATGTTCGGGAATTACGAGGATGGCGGGCTCGAGGTCAACGTGATCCCGATTCTGATGATGGGGAAGACTGTGGAAAATTTGTCAGCCCTTGAAAAATCCAGAAGAAGAGGCATACGAGTCGTCTTCCGCACGGCTTTACAAGACGCTTTCTTGAGGTTGACAGGTCAGAAAATAAACTTTCAAAAATTGCTTGAAAGCGAAAAAAGAAGCCTAAATCAGCGTGCGTAAAAAATCAGTCTGGAATTCTGGCAAAAATCAAAATCGGGAAGTTGCTGGATAAATAGAGGGGCAAGTTACTGGGTTATTTACCGGTAAAAACCCTGAAATTCAGGTATTTTCATGGTAGCCCGGGGGAGATTCGAACTCCCGTCGGCGGGTCCAGAGCCCGCTATGCTTGACCCCTACACCACCGGGCTGATCAATTATTCTTAAATATCACGAATTACTTTGTCTATTACCATTTCAAAAGACCCCACGCTACCGACTTATTTGTCCATCGGAAATCCGATCAAAAGGAGCGAGGCTGAAATGAAAGACAGGACCGCGCCGAAATAAAAGGTGGTAATCGGCCCCAAGTAGGTCCAGAGTGCCCCCGCGATGAAATTCGATGCCAAGGCTGTGAAACCCACCGTGGTGTGAAAGAATCCCAGTCCTGTCGCTCTGAGCTCCGATGGTGAGAAATCGGCAACCAGGGCGCGCTGTGTTCCGTCTGCCAATGCATAGAAAGTGCCATAGAGGATGAAAAGTCCCATTATCCATAGAATGTCTGTTCTTACCAACGCGAAGCCCACACACATCAGCCCAAACGCTAGGTAGCCCGCTGCAATAACGAAGACCTTGCCTATCTTGTCCGAAAGAGCCCCGGCTGGATAGGCTCCGAGCGCGTACGTAATGGTGTACGCGAGGTAGAGCAGAATGATGAGCCCAGTAGCTATGCCGACCTCCTGTGCGCGCAGGATAAGGAACGCGTAGCTGAAGTTTCCCAAGGTGAAGGTGCCCGAGATCAACAGGAAGAGTTTGAACCTTTGGCTGAAGGGTCTAAGTGTAAATCGAACGCCTCGACGCTCGCTCGATTGTCTGGTGGCGCTCTCCCTAATCAGTACCTGGATCAAGACCAAGGTGAACAGGCTCAGGATCCCGGCCACCACAAATAGACTCGTGTAGCTATTGGCCAACCTTGGAAGTAGGATGAAGGCGATGAGTGGCCCCAAGATCGCCCCGAGCGTATCCATGGCTCGATGTAAGCCAAAGTATCTGCCTCTGACCTCGGAAGGGATAGATTCGGAAATCAGGGCATCACGTGGAGAAGTTCTTACGCCCTTTCCAACCCTGTTGAAGAACTGGAGCGCGAGGACGTGCTGCCAGATAGTGGAGAAACCAAGCAGGGTCTTGGAAACGGCGGAAGACCCATACCCAATAGTGAGGAAGGGTTTTCTCCGTTTGATCTTGTCCGAGAGATAACCAGCGGGAGTTCGAAGTAGGCTCGAGGTGCTCTCGGCGATGCCCTCGACCACCCCGACAATAAAGCCTGAGGCCCCCAAGATCTGGACCAAGAATAAGGGCAGTAGGGGGAAGATCATCTCGCTGCTCGCATCGTTCAACATGCTGACAAATCCTAAGGACAGGACATTTCTAACGCCCGCCTTGGCATTCTTATTCGATGATCCCATGGGTAAATCCTTAGAATTAGGATGTTGAATTTATCGGTTTGATCGGAAATGGCCAAGTTCACTGCGAAGAGGGAAGTCGAGAGGCTCGTTGGAAAGCTAAAATCGAAAAAGGGTATACTGGTGGCTCTATCAGGGGGCGTCGATAGCTCCGTGGTGGCAGCCTTGGCCAAGATAGCGGTAGGAGATAAAGCACTTGCGGTCACCACGAGCTCTCTTCTCCTGCCGCCGGGTGAGATCGAGAATGCCAAACGCATCGCCCGAGAGATAGGAATCAGACATGTGATTGTTGAAGCGAATGAGCTATCCAATCGAGGGTTCGTGGCAAACCCGACTGATCGCTGTTACTACTGTAAGAAGGAGTTGATAGGTCAACTTCGCGAGATAGCCGAGCGTGAAGGATTGGAAACCATCGTGGAGGGAACAAATGCCGAGGATCTTAAATCGCACCGACCAGGAGCGAAGGCCCTTGAGGAGGAGGCGGTCAATAGCCCGCTCGCCGAAGCTGGGTTGAATAAAGCACAGGTGAGAGAGATCGCTAGTTATCTAGGTCTTTCGGTGGCTGAAAAGCCTTCCATGGCATGCCTGGCCTCCAGAATTCCGTACGGCGATAAGATAACGGAGGGTAAGCTGAGACGAATAGGGAGAGCTGAGGAGATAGTGAGAGATCTTACTGAGGTTCGGCAACTCAGAGTAAGGGATCATGGAACCATCGCAAGGATTGAGGTGGGAAGGGAGGAGAGAAGGAGGCTCTTCGACGTAAAACTGCTTGACAGGATCGTGAAGGAACTAAAGTATTTGGGATACCGTTACGTTACCATGGATGTGGAAGGGTACAGAACGGGGAGTATGAACGAACAGAATTCTTGAAGTCAGGAACCGAAGGTGGTGGGGATAGGGCCTCCGATTGCGACCAGTTGACGATCCTAAACGAGATTTTTTAGCCTCGCAATCCTCTTTCTAATCGATTGTGCTTAGGGATAATACTGCAACAGCCAGCTACGTGATTCAGTGAGTGAGTCTAATTGGAATATGAGTTAAGAGGGGGCTACCCGCTCAACAGGGAGGAGTTCGAAAGAAGGATGAGGGATGCGGAAAGGCACCTCTTCAGTTTAGGGGTGGGCGACGCCGCTGAAGAGGTCGGTGGAGTGAACGCGACCCTATTCCTGGCCAAGCTCACTTCATTCAGGAGCAATTGGGGTACAGGCCGCACGCCATGTTCATCGGGGCGCCGGATTTCACGTTTCAGACATCCCCTTATAAGGTCCGCGAGGTGGTTCCCGAAGGGGGCAAGATCATCTGGGGGGACGGCACGTACGATCTTGTCCCGGCGGAGATAGAACCGGATTTCTGTGGTCTGTTGGTCGGGGGGGTTGAAGGTGGCGTAAACCTCGAGGAGGTCTTGGATACCCTGCATGGGATGGGGCAGAAGGATAGCTGTTACGTCGGGGGTACGAAAATAGGATTACGTAATTTCAGGCAGGGTAGCCATTTTCTGAACCTGTATGAGGTTGATAACCATAAGGCACTGGACCTGCCTGAGAGCGTAGCCGTCTTGCACGCCTCCTCGGATGAGATGAGGGACCCACTATCCGACTTTGTTAGGGAGAGAGCCGAGGAGATGCGGACCCCCTTCGGGGTCTCGCGTGTCCTGAGGGGTAGCGACGCACAAGAGTACCAGAGGCGTTGTAGGGACTCAAGCGACTTCGCCAACGAGAAACGCAAACTCCTCTTCGAGGAGATCTTTGGACACGGTGAGATGATAGCAAATCACAATCACTACGAACTAAGTGGACCGAACGGGGCGGTCATCGGATGCGAGACCTTCAACGAGGAGGGAGAAGTTTTTGTGATAACGTTGATCGATGGCTCGCCGGCTTACCTCGTCAAGGGTAGAAAGAACCTGACCCCGCGAAAGATCGAGGAGTTGGGATTCGATTCGAGAGGGATCGAAGGATGGACGTACGATGGGCTGCTCAACGCCAACATAGTTCCCCACGGCGGAGGCCACAAACTGATCGAAGTCGACGGAGTCGCGAAGGTCGTTCTCTATCCCGGGGCGAAGGTTATCGTCCCAAGGTACAGGACCAAGGTTGGCACCACGGCGTATGCAGACATGGAGATGGTTTTCCGCAGCTACAGGTCCGATGGCATCTTGGAAAGGGTCCGAGCTCTAGAGTTAGCAGACCACTATGCGACGCTCAGGTTCATCTACGGAATCAAAGTGGATTTCTGAGACGGGCATCCACGGAAAGCTTATCGTCGGTCGCTCATGATGCTACCGCTATTGAAGCCGAAAGCCGACGTAAAGATCCAGAACGTCGTGGCCACCGGATCCGTCGACCAGCGGTTCGACCTCAATGCGATCAAGAGAG
>JBHIEI010000033.1:0-14427 GCA_046760555.1 Bathyarchaeia archaeon | reverse complement strand
GAACCTAACTTCCGCATAGCGTGCTCGATCTCGGCGGCGACCTCATACTCACGGATTCTCGGCTTAATCACCTCTGCTGCAACCCTCATCCCCCTGTCAGAGATTCCCGCTGCCCTTCGGATGAGGCGTATTTCTCTCCCCCCCTTCACTCTCCTAAGATCCCAAACGACATCAGGCTTGGGCTCTAGCACAATTTTTTTCTTTAATTGGATGTAGGTTTCGGCGTCGAGCGTGTCGAAACCTATCTCCTTCAGCTTGGAATCGACTAAAAGCTGAGATACAGCCTTTCGCCTCTCCCCCCCTCGTTTGAAGAATCGCACTTCACAGTTCTTCGCAACCTGCTCAGCCATTTCTAGATTCATCCGAGAAACAAGAAGTATGGCGTTGCCGGAGCTCGGCACCAAGAGGGCGACTCCTCCGTCGAACTCGGTGAAGTAACGAATGCTTGTTGCCCTCATCACAAGGAAGCCATCGAGCCCCAGCTTGTTTATCGCCGATTTGAGTAGACCGACCCTCAAACTGGAGGAACTCGACAATCTGACTAATTTTTTCCTCCGCATACTTGTAAATGATGAGCCAATCCAAGAAGATTCAGGTCGTCGTGGGGTCGACGAATCCAGTAAAGATCAAGGCAACCAAAGGGGTCTTCAAGAGGCTATTCGGCGAGGTGGACGTTCGAGGAGTTAAAGTTCCGACCTATGTCCGTCAACCAATTGGTTACAGACAGACCATAAGGGGGTCCGTGCGACGAGCCCGGAAAGCTAGAAAACAATCACCCAATGCCGATTTCACAGTGGGAATTGAGGCGGGTCTCATCCCATGCACCAGTGCACATAGTGGGTATTTCGACCAACAGTTTGCCGCAGTGATGGATAAGAGAGGCATCATTACGATCGGTGGTGGTTCAGCCTTCGAGTACCCAGAATGTGTGGTCAAAGAGGTCACTAAAAAACGACGGGAAGTTGGGGAGATCATGGAAGAACTTAGCGGGATAAGAGAAATCGGTGAAAAACAGGGAGCAATAGGATATCTTTCACACGGTCAACTGAATCGGATCGAGCTCACCGAGCAAGCCCTCTTCATGTCTTATACCCTGGATCAATCGAATTCTGTACTTCGGAGATAGTATGGAGTTTTATAATACTTCATAATACTAAAAAAATACTTTAAAGCTGGTATAGATCCCTCCAAGATTTTAGCAAAATTATTACATAATCGGTCGTGACGATGCGGGTGTCTTAGGTTGGTTTACCTAAAAAGTGTGGAACTCGGCGGTTTCAAGTCCTTCGACGTAGGTAGCAAAATTTCAATCAGGTTTGATCGAGGGCTAACGGTTCTGACGGGTCCCATAGGATCGGGCAAGAGCAATCTGATCGACGCAGTCCGGTTTGCTCTCGGTGAGTCAAACGCTAGGAACCTTCGAGTTTCACACTTCGGCGAATTGTTATATGACACCCCCGATAAAAAATCGACTTACGCCTGGGTCAGGCTTGTCATTGACAACTCCGATTTTAGCCTTCCTGTGAACTCGGTAAAAATCGAGATCAAGCGACGCCTTTCTGCTAAGGGTAGTACGTACTACCTAGATGGAAAGAAAGTCTCAAGGAAAAGGCTCCAGCAATTCCTTGAAACTAGCGGTATAGGGACCGGTAGCTTTCACATCATCCCACAAGGTACCGTGATTCGCATGGCCGAGGTAGAGCTAAGGAATCTGAGAGAGATGCTGGAGGAACTCACGGGAATCGCGGTATACGATCGAAGGAAGAAGGAAGCCGAGGAGAACCTGAAGAAAGCGGATCAAAAGATACAGGTCGCCGAGGCGAAAATAGAAGAAGTCAGAGGAAGATTGGTAGGCCTTGAGCGTGAACGAAATGAACTCCTTCGCCATCGTGCCGTGAGCAGGGAAGTAACCAAACTCAGAGCCGTGCAACTCTCCCAAGAAATCGAATCTCTAGAAGGCGAGATAGCCAAGGTCAAAAGAGCCTACGAAAGAGTCGCTGGGAAAAACAAGGAGCTGACCAAACTCGAGGAGGATCTAAGAAAAGAACAGGACCTCATCCGAAAGGAGTTAAACAGATCGAAGTTAGCGGAAAAGAAGCTACGGCTCGTTGAGCTGGAGGGACGAATCGATCAAAAGCGACGAGATGTGGCCGATTTATCTGGTAGGGCAAAGCACCTGAGGCTCGAACTCGAGAGAATATTAAGCGTCGAAAAGGAAAAATCAGAGACCCTAGCGCATCTCAGTCAAGAGGTAAAGCGTACCAGGGACGAGCTAAGGAAGGCTAAGCAAGAGAGGAGAGAACTGGAAAGAGAACTGAAACGGAAAAGTCGACAACTAAGAAAACTCAAGTCTCGAACCTCATTGGACGTTGATGCAGTCGCCGCGAGATTCGAGGATCAGATCGCCGACATCAGTGCTAAGTTAGCTGCGAGCGATGTCAAAGCGAAGATCCTAGCATCCTACGTCTCGGATCTAAAGACGAGAAAGGAAACGGTGAAATCCACCCTTAGGCGGTTGGGCGAAATCGTCGATGGGATATTTGAGATACGGAAAAAAGAGTCGGAAGGGATCGAAGATGTCAACCGGATAATAAAGGAGCACATAAGGAAAAAGACAGATCTCCAAAGGACCAGGGAGAGGATTCAGGCACTCGCCCTTAGGGTTCGAGATGCGGAGACGAGATTCGATTCCCAGCGTGAGTTATTAGAACGACTAGCAACCGAAGACAGGGTCTTGAGAATCGTCAAGGACCTCAGGAAGGATGGGATCGCGAGGGGAGTCCTGGGGGAACTCTCTGAGCTGATCAGGTTCAGAGTCCCATACAGGAAGGCGCTACTGGCCTCGTGCGTCGGTTGGCATAGAGCCATCGTAGTGGAAGATGCGAGTTCAGGGTTAGATCTTCTCTACCGCCTTCACCGAATCGGAACTGGCTCTGCCAAAATCATACCCCTATCGAGCATCAAGCCGCACCCATTGGGTACCAAGCCTGACCTAGAAGGCATCGAGGGAGTGGCATCATCGTTCGTACAGTGTGAGAAGAGACTACGTCCAGCTGTTGATTTTATCTGGGGAGACACCCTGATCGCTTCATCTGAGGAATCCGCCATTGAAACGGCCTCGAGGGGCTTCAGATCCGTTTCTTTGAATGGCAACGTCTATGAACCGACTGGTGCGATAATCGGAGGCAGATTTAGGGAGCCCTTCGATCCTGCAAAGGTCCTACCCAGTTTCCCATCGATCCGTAAGCTCCAGACGACGCTGACCAGATTAGAACGTTTCCTGTTAAAACGCTCAAAGGAGATCGACAAATTAATGCATCGGATCGAGAGCTTGAAACTTGAAAAAGAGGCAAAGCTCGGCGAGAAGAAAATTATAGAGGCTAATCTTTCCAATGCGAGTCGTAACTTACGCAAAGCACGGCTCTTTCTGACCAGCGTAAACAGGAAATTGAGGCAATTCTCTAGGGACCTTGGTAGGGAGCGCTCCCTGAGCAATAGGCTGAAGAAAAAGAAAGACACTATCCAGAGGAAAATCACAGAACTAAGAGCGGGAAGGGATCTGGAAAGTGAGGTAATCGCTCTACAGGGTGCACTATCCTCGAAGCAGGAAGAGGTGGAATCGCTCACCCACAAACTCAAGGTCAAGCTACTACCTGGCGTTGAGAACATGAGAACGAAGGTATGCGAACTCAAGAAGAAATCGAGGATAACTCAAAGGCAGCTCAATGATATCGAAGCCGCGCTCTCAAGGGATGAAGAGACTATTGAGGTCCATCGCAATGAGAGGAAACGTGTTGAAGGCGATATACGTGAAATTGAAAGGGCTACCAAGAAACTTAGATCCAGACTTTCGACCCTAGAAGGGAAGATAGAGAGGAGCTTCTTAGAGAGGAAAGAGATCGAGCCCAAGTTGACTCAGCTCCATACGGAACTCGCTCTTAAGTCTAGTAAATTGCGCTCCCTGAAGGATGAGCTAGTGAGATTGGGGTTCGAGGAGCCTCCCAGCACCTCGACCGAGGAAATCGATCGTACTGGCACCCTGATCAAGCATTTCGAGTTCGAACTCAAGCAGATCGGAGAGGTCAATCAACTCGCCGCACGACAGTACAAGGAGCAGATGGGGAAATACAAGATGATCTCGGAGCGCATCAACCAACTGGAAAAGGATAGATGTGCGATCTTGAGCTTCATAGAGCGACTTGAGGGCGAGAAGCGGGACGTTTTCATAAACGCATTCAAGAAAATAAACGCCAAATTCGCCGACTTTTTCGCCAGAATGACTGAGGGAGGACGAGCCCATCTTAAGCTTCAAGATGAGGAGGACCCTTTCGCGGGAGTCATCGATATGTTCGTTCAATTTCCTGGGAAAAGCACCATGCACGTAAGTGGACTTAGTGGAGGAGAAAAGTCTGTAGCAGTAGTTTCGTTGATCCTTTCGCTAGGCGAATTGGCGAAGTCGCCATTCTACATGCTTGACGAGGTCGATGCTCACCTGGATCAGTTCTACCTCGAACGGCTAGGAGCCGTGCTCAAAGAGCAATCGGTCTCCTCTCAGATAATCATCGTATCACGTCACTCCCCTGTTTTATCCAGTGCCGACAAGGTCTACGGCTTCTTCATGAAAGAAGGAAAATCTCACGTCATCTCGATGCCCGATCAGGTGATGGTGTGAATCAAGCAAATTCGAGATTTAAGTCTAGCTGGGCGGTGCTGCTCAATCCCACCCTCGTTTATAGATATAGACCGTGGAAAATCGACATTGGGTCTCTGCTACCGGATCTTCTCCACCATATAGAGGAGCAAAACGGGTTCGATTTCAGGCTTCTTGGCACAGCCCTCCTGTCCTCATCCGTGGTGTATCTGCGAAAAGTCGAAGACCTACTAAAGCTCGAGAGACCCCTGCCCCGACCCAATAGGTTAAGGCTGAACGTTTGGATCCCTCCGCCGATGTATCTACCCCTCCGAAGAGGTACTACCTCAACGACGGTTGATCACCTTTTGGAGGCACTCCGGATCGCGTTGGAGGAGGCAGGAAACGTGAGCCTGGAAAAGGGATTCAAGGTCATCCTACCCCCATCGGAGTCATGGCTGGGGATAAAAACCTTCTTGGCCAGACTGGATGAGGAAGCAAAGACCCTGTATCGGAGAATAGAGGATGCCGGAATAGTTTCCTTTCTCAACTTCTTTGGGGGGCTGGATAGGGAGGAAATGATAAAAAACTTTCTCCTCATCCTCTTTCTCGCTCAACAAGGTAAGATCGAGATATCCCAAAAAGAAGAAGGAGGTGATATTTACATTGAGATCTAGTTCGGTTGGACCAGAAGAGCTAGCTCTTGCAGAAGCCGCTCTTTACGCTGCTGGTAGACCACTGAGCCTAGACAGGATAAAGTCGGTGATCAGGACTAGATCAAAAGATAGAGCGAGGCGAGTGTTGGAGATCCTAATGAAGCGGCACTCCAGACCTGATACACCATACGAAGTTCTCGAACTCGATGGCGATAGATACGTACTTCAGCTTCGCCCTCGATTCTTCGAGAGGGTCAGGAGCGTTGCTAAGCCTATCACCGGAAAGGGAACGCTAAAGACGCTCGCCTACGTAGCCTTCAATCAGCCAGTTATCCAGAAGGAGGTTGTTGCCGCAAGGGGCCAACACTCATATGCTCACTTAGGCATCCTGGAAAGTCTGGGGCTCATCGTCCGTGAGAGATACGGCAGGACTCGAATGATACGGACCTCTAAGGCCTTTTCGGACCTCTTTGGGTTTAGTCATGACCTCAGGGGACTTAAAACTCAGCTCCGGACGTTGCTAGAAAAATCCAAACGACGGCATCGAATCGATTCGCTTGCTGGCTCACAAGTAGAGTTTACAAACTAGGATACAATTTATACCAGGTTAGTAAGAACAGAGGGGAATGACCTCTGGCATTTTCAAGAGGAAATACACAGGCGGGAAAAGTCATCCCTACAGGAAGAAGAGGAAACGGGAGCGCCCAGGATATCCAACCGAAACAAGACTTGGAAAGGAGAGGCGAAAAACCGAAAGGGTGAGGGGGGGTTCCACAAAGCTGAAGCTAATCACCTGTCAGTACGCCAATGTCTCTAACCCCAAAACAGGAAAGGCAACCAAGGTCAAAATCCTCGACATCGTAAAAAATCCAGCGAGTTTCGACTATAGTAGAAGAAAGATCCTGACTAGGGGGGCGATAATCAGAACTAAGTTGGGACTAGCGAGGGTGAGTTCAAGACCCGGGCAAGATGGGGTGCTTAACGCGAAGATAATTGGAGGTAGCGATTAGCCCGTTCTTTCCATCCCTCAGAAAGGTCATAAACAGCAACACAACTTTTGATGATTGAAGAAATCGTCTCATACGGACATGGCGAACTTCTGTCTGGCGTGGCCAACTTACTTTGACAGTCAAAAGTCGAGGGCACGAGGGAGAAGAGTCCCAAGAGATTTGGCCCTCAGATCCCCAAAGGTTGAAGAAATCGTAGAGGCCTCCAAGAAATTGAGACTAAAAGTCGAGGCAAACGAACAAGCGATTTACCCCTCGAACCCTTGGTATCCCGAGGGCTTCGTTCTGGTAGAGAAAAAAGAATCGAAGACCTCTCTAATCAAAAAAATAGCGAAGGAGATAAGGTACCTCAGAAAATCGGGCAAGAAATCTGCTAAACCATAGGGCCTATCACTAATGTTTATAAGAAGTAAAATCCCTATCACGGTCGGATGAAGGAGCTTGGCAAGATAATCCATGTCTCCCGATCGGGTCTGCTAATTCTTAGGTCGAATCAAGCACCAAAAATCGGTCAGAAATTACATGACGGGTCGTCCAAGATTATCGGTGTGGTCGTCGATGTTTTTGGCCCGGTATCCTCTCCGTACATCTCCATCAAACCTTGGATAAAACGACCCGAGAATCGTGTGGGTAGTGCTGTTTATGATTAAGGAGCCGACCGAATGTCCCCGATGCGGAGGCACTCAACTTATCAGAGACTATGAGATGGGTGAAACCATCTGTACAGAATGTGGCTGTGTAGTACAAACCAAATTCATCGATCATGGCCCCGAATGGAGGGCATTCACCCAAGAGCAGAGGGACCGAAGAACTAGGGTGGGTGCCCCACTCATCGATTCGATACACGACAGGGGTCTGGCAACTGTCATCGACTGGCACGATAAAGATGCCTACGGACACAGATTGTCACCAAAGCAGAGAGCCCTAAGTTTCAGATTGAGAAAATGGCAGAGAAGATCTCGAGTGCTGACTGCGGTTGAGCGAAACTTGGCTTATGTTCTTTCGGGTATTAGCAAGATAGTATCATCGCTGGGCCTTCCGAAAAGCGTCGCCGAGATGGCATCCAGCACCTATCGGAAGGCGGTTCTGAACTACTCCATCAAAGGCAAGTCCACTAGAGGGATGGCTGAAGCCTCGATCTATCTCGTTTGTAGGAAGTGTGGTATCGGAAAAACGTTGGGCGAGATCGCGAAGGTTACAACGTCAACAAAAAAGGAGATCGGTAGAAGCTATAGATTCCTTCTCAGGTGCCTAGACACAAACATGGAACCAACCGATCCCCTCGTGTACACAACCAAGTTCGCAAATCAGCTCGCTCTATCTGGGGACACCGAACTTCTCGCATCCAAACTTGTTAAGGTTGCCAAGGACCTCAGGATTACCAGCGGAAAGGGTCCTGCTGGTATCGCTGCGGCGACAACCTACATAGCGAGTATAATTAACGATGAGAGACGTACCCAGAGGGAGGTTGCCGACGCCGCTGATGTAACGGAGGTCACCATAAGAAACCGATATCGAGAACTAACGGAAAAACTCGACGTTCACATCCCTCTCTAGCCCTCTCTTTCTTTATCACTAGAACCAATCGCTTATCATCAGATGGTTCTTATACCTTAAGGAAGGTGGACTCCTTCCGAAGCTCTCTACGTACTATGGATTAAAAAGAGAATCGGTAAATCAAGGATGTTGAAATCGAAATCCGGACATTCATCAAGGGAGGCTATCTTATTCCTGTTAGTTGCCTCTCTCTGCATCCTACTATCAAACAATCACCTCCTCGGGAAAGCCATAGGACAACAAGGCATGGAAGTCCGTAGCAATTGGTCGTGGAATGCGGTGACAATCGACGGTAAGAACACCACGGACTACGAATGGAGTGATGCCACAAGCTTTTGGGTTGACATGCCAGTGACAGAAGAGACAATCAACCAGACAACCACACCACTGGAGGTTTGGGTGAAAAATGATGCTCACAATCTCTACTTCCTCATCGTCTTCTGGGCCTCCCCCCACGAGGATACTCCTAGGATAGGAATCTTTCTAGACGAGGGTCATGACCGATCGTTGACCGATCTCGATGAGGACGGCAAGTTGGTCTACGCCTCTCAACAGGTAGAAGATCTGCATAGAGGAGATCAAGACTGGGTTCCCGATGATCAAACGAACATTCAAGCGGCGGTTACATTCGAAGCAGAGCTATTAGAAATGGGCAAATACACTTTCGAGCTTTCTTTTCCACTTGATTCGAAGGACCCACTCGATGTTGCTATCGCTCCCGGTGACACCATTGGTTTCGCCATATTCTACAACAAAGGAGGTTCGCCCGATTCTCATGGCTGGTGGCCAGCCGAGGATCCCAGCTCTTGGGGGGATCTGATCATATCGTACCCGCCAGGGGTCATTTACTGCTCGATCGCCAAAACACCGATCACCCTTGGTCAGCGGGTCGAGGTAATAGGTTTAATTCGACCCATCCACCAGCACGTTACAGTGAAATTGAATTACACGAGACCAGACAATTCGACCTTCGTACGTTCGGTAACGACGGGGCATGATGGCAACTTCACTGATACCTTCATCCCCGATCAGTCTGGTGCATGGACGGTTAAGGCGAGTTGGGAGGGGGATTCAGATAACTGCGGATCGGATAGCATCATGAAATCATTTGAAGTGACGAATGGGTGGATTTTAGAAGACCTAGAAAGTCCCTTTTCACTCCCTAATTACCCGATCAGTAACGCGAAGGATTTCATTCACTGCATGGCGTATTTCTCGAGGAGGAACAAAATACCCATTATTGTTCGGCTTTCCTTCATCGGAAATGGACTAGTAGATGTATTCGATGCTGAGAACGGGCGATTTCTGCTAGAAAAAACTAACGTGACTGGCTCCGAGAGCTTCAATATACATTGGGATGGACGCGGGCTGTTTGAACCTAGGGTATACAAAGGATCAGAAATTTCAGACATCATCCTAGAGTGGTCCTTAACGGAAGGCAGTTCGATAGAAATCTCCGTTTCTCCAACTACGGTGGCGATCGGTGAAATTATGAGAGTCAAGGGATTTATCCTACCACCACACCCCGGAGCCATAGTAACGTTGAACTATACAAGACCAGACGAAAGCGTTTTCTCGGAGACCGTCTTCACCGACGAGTATGGTGCCTTTCTCAACACCCATCAACCCAATCAGGTTGGAACTTGGAGCATCACGGCGAGCTGGGATGGAGATGTGGGCGATGTGGGTGTGAGTAGCCAACCGAAGTTTTTCACTGTCATGGAGAGGGAAGAAGCCACCGAGATTGCTGACTTATGGCCCACACCTATTAACGTATCAACCGTAACGGTCATGGTTCTTGGCGTAATCATCTTCATAGTGTACCTCTGGAGGAAATGGTCCTATCCGGATTCCTAGATTTGTTATCTATCAACACTCTCCACTAGATAAATTGTACTACAAACGAGACCAGAGGATGAAAGCAACAAAATAAACTAAGTCGTCATAATAATACCGGGAATTTGTCGGAAGAGTACATCAGTTGCCCAAAATGTGGGATGGAAGTTCCGAAATCGAGATTTTGTATATACTGCGGAACCGAGCTAGTTTCTCAGGTTCAAGGGGAGGAAGTCGAAGCCGAATCGGAAGCCGAGATTGAGGGAGAAGTTGAGACCAGGGTCGAGACGAGAGTCCAAGAGGAACCTATACTCGAAACCGAGGAAGAACTGATGGATGCCAAAGCCTTCGTGGATGGCATAGTCGAGCGATACAAGTGGAAAACCAAACTTGTGGGCGTTCTCTGTTCTGGAGAGATATCAAGGTCTACATTCGACAAGCTATACGACGAATACACAAAAAGTCTGAACGAGTTCTCCCAAAAGAGGAGGGAGCTATTGGATAAATTAAGTAAGAAAAAGGCGGAGTACGAGGAGATGCTCTCTTCCACTGATAGTAAAATGGAGGAGCTCCGTGTACGCCAGAGGATAGGAGAAATATCAAAAGAAGAGTACGAAGAGGAGCTATCGAAGCTGAGACCGAAGAATCTGGAGAAGGAGTTGGAAGCCATTAACTCTAGGTTAGAAGTTCTGGAGAATGTCTTCGGAAGAGCCGATCCAGACGAACTAAAGAAACTCGACAACCAAGCCAGAGAAGGTAGAGACAGTCTCGGTTCGCTACTGGAAAGGGGGGAACTCGACCAAGCCGCTTTTGACAGATTAAAGGGAGACCTGGATCAAATCATCTCGTTACTGGGTCAGGCACTCAGGGGTCGAAAAGAGACAGAAGAGGAACTAAAGGAAGACCTTGAAACTATTCGGGCAAGGTACGCCGTGGGAGAAATATCCTTGACAGAATACGAGAAACGAAAAAAGGAGATAGAGGAAAAGCTCAAGGGAATTTGGTCGGTTTAGTCACTCCAACCTCTTGAAATTCACCAATCGATATTCAAATAAGACACTTTTCGTGGGGAGATGCCACAACCCGGACATGAAATGTGGTGATCCAACTCACCCTCACAGTTTTTAGTGCCATCGCCCTTCGGCGGTAGGTTTTATCCTTGCCCCGTTCTTTCTTTTGGATACTAGATGGGTGGACCCGATTACCCTAAATTAATACCCCAAAAATTCTGCGTCGTCTCAGGATCGGCGACAAGTAAGCTATCCCCGCTAAACGCCTTCGATCTAGCGTTGCAGAGGGCTGGGATTGCGAATTGTAACATAGTTAGGGTTTCATCGATTATCCCCCCAACTGCGACTCTGACGAAACTCCCAAAGTCGCTGACCCCCGGCACGATACTCTTCACGACTATGGCAAAGATGATGGGGAAAGGAGAAATAATCGGAACCGGAATCGCGTGGAGTTGGGGTACAACAGAGAGTGGGGAAAGGTACGGCATCATTGCCGAGGCTCAGGGGAGGGATGTCGGGTCGTTGGAAGAGGAGTTGATCGATAGGCTTAAAGCAATGGCCAGTGCCCGAGGTCTAAAGCTAGGCGCTCTAAACGTGAGCAAGGAGATCATAGAGATCCCTGAAGATCACTATGGCTGTTCCTTCTCGGCACTCATATTTCTACCATGAGGTTCGTCGACTTCGTCGACTTTCTAGATAGGATCGGAGCCACGAAAAGTAAGAACGCCAAGGTTTCCATAGCCAGCGAGCTCTTACGCAACCTAGAACCGAAAGAATTGAGTGCGGCGGTTTACCTGATGAGGGGCAGAGTCTTTTCCATTTACGACCAACGAGAGCTAAACATCGGGTGGAGCACAATTTGGGGAGTGATCTCACGACTCTCTCGTATCCAGCCCGATAGCTTGGCAAGGATACTCAAGGAAACTGGTGATCTTGGATTAATGTCGGAGAGAGCGCTGACCAAGAAGAAACTGACCCTCCTCCACACCAGGGAGATCGACCTCACCTATGTCTACAAAGAACTGAGAAGGATGGCCAATCTTACTGGACCTGGCTCTACCAGGCAGAGAGCTAGATCGCTATTGGGAATATTAGGCAATGTTTCCCCAATCGAATCTAGGTACATCGTGAGGATCATAGTAGGCGAGATGAGATACGGCTTTCAAGAAGGTCTCCTTGAGGAGGCTATATCGAATGCGTTCGATGTCCCTCTCGGTTTGGTGAGAAGGGCCAATATGCTGACTTCAGACCTCGGCTCAGTGGCTGAGATGGCTAGGGAATCTCCCGACGGGCTAAGAGAGCTGGGTATCGAGCCATTCAGGCCGGTGCGTCATATGTTAGCCGAGCCCGCTTCCTCGATCGAGGAAGCGCTGAACTACCATAACCGGAAAGTCTCAATAGAGTGGAAATACGATGGATGTAGGCTCCAAGTACACAAAGCCCGAAAGAAGGTCGGGATATACTCCAGAAAGCTTGAAGATGTGACAGGCAGCTTTCCGGAAATGCTTTCGGAGTTCTCACGGATAGAACACGACTTCGTGATCGATGGTGAAGCGATACACTGGGATAGGGGCAAACCCGGTGCCTTTCAGTATTTGATCCGAAGGTTGAGGAGGAAAAGAGACATCGACAAAATGGCGAGGAAGTACCCATCGAAATTTTTCGCCTTCGACATACTGTTCCTCGACGGAGTCCAGCTAATCGATGAACCGTACGCAAAAAGACGCGAGATCCTAGAGACCGCTATACCAAGCGGCCAATTTGTCACCTGTTCGGAGCGCTTTGAGTATGAAAGCGTAGAAAAGACGATGTCCCTGTTTCGATCAGGGCTTGATCTTGGATACGAGGGATTGGTGATAAAGAATCTGGATTCTACCTACAAACCCGGAAAGCGGGGAAGGCATTGGTTCAAATATAAGGAAGCCTTGGAAACGCTGGACCTCGTGGTTCTCATGGCAGAGTATGGACATGGGTCACGAGCTGGTTTGCTCTCGGATTACACCTTTGGAGCTTGGAATAGAGAAAGAATCGAGCTGATTCCGGTCGGAAAAGCGTACAGTGGATTAACGGATGATGGCTTTGAGGAGATGACAAAAAGACTAAGCACCATAACCATCCGAGAGGCTGGGACTAGGGTCTACGTTAAGCCCCAGGTGGTCATGGAGGTAGCCTTTGGCGACATTCAAAAATCGCCTCGTTATTCGTCTGGATTTGCACTTCGTTTTCCACGAATCAAAGCGATCAGATACGACCTAGGGCTGGATGATGTCGATTCCGTGCAGAGGATAGAGCAGATCTACAACTCGCAGAAAAGGAAATGATCAGGAAATTCAACATCACTCGCACCTAGGGTGCAGAATAATCGCATAAGTCAGCCACAGGACACTTGACGCAAAGCGGCTTCACCGGTTTGCAGATGGTCATTCCGAACTCTAGGAGAATTTTACTGAAAGCCGTGCGTTGACCCCTCGGTATCTCGTGTAGGAGGAGACTCTTCACCTCCTTGTCATCCATCGCTAATCCCATTCTCTTGAACGGCCTTGCAACGTTTACATCCACGGCGAGTACGTCGTGACCAAAAGAAACCGCCAAGACTATTTCAGCCGTGTAAACACCAACTCCGGGTAGCTCTAACAACTCTTCCTTTGTCCTTGGCACCCTTCCTCCATATCGCCTCAGGATAATCCTGGCTAATTCCTGCACCCTCCGGGCCTTAAGTCGATAGAGCCCAATTCCAGCAAGGTCATCCGTCAGCTCTTGGATGTCGGCCCTAGCGAAACCCTCGACGGTTGGATATTTATCGAAAATCTTTCTGTATAACTTGTCGACCCTCTGGGCTCTAGTTCGCTGGAGTAGGATCGTTAGAAGAAGGGACCTAAGGGATCCTTCTCCCTCCTGTAGGAAAACCTATACCAATCCATCTCACGAAGGGACCACTGGAGCATTCGTTGAAGAACCGTTTCCATGGATGGAGACTCCATAGACCGCCTTTTGCTAGGCAACGTGTATCCTATCCCATTTGGAAGCGATGCCTTATTTGTGAAGATTGTAAGACCTTGTTAGAGTGGTGTTCAAGGACTTTCTGAGCTATCACGCTTGGGCTAGGGGTACTATCGATGCTCGACTCGATAAAGATGCCGATCTGATTCACTTCAGCGACTTCATGCGCTATATGATCAAGGGTGGCAAGCGACTTAGGGGGACCCTATGTCTTCTGATCAGCCAGGCCCTTGGGGGCGACTCGGAAGAGTCATTGCCGTACGCTTGCGCCATCGAGATGGTACATGCCGCCACGCTGGCTCATGATGATTTCATCGATGGTCACGGGACTCGTCGTGGTCGGATTCCGTTGTATAGGGTCTTAGATCCGCGGAGAGCTGTATTACTTGCGGATATGCTACTAAGCACGTCGGCTCATAGAGTGGCCTCTCTGGGAAGTACCGACGGATATCAAACCTTGACAAAGGCGATTTACGAGGTGTCCCGAGGGGTGTTCTACGAGCCGTTGAACCCCGTACCATTCATCAGGGAAATTAGATCTGGAAAGATCGAGAAGAGACTCTATCGGGTTTTAATTCGGCTCAAAACAGCAGAACTATTCGGAGCGGCCTGTAAACTGGGCGCAATAGCGGCTGGCGCAGACGTAAGTGACCGACTCCGTGCGTATAGTTACGGCATTGCAGTAGGGGAAGCGTTCCAAGTTGCTGACGATCTAGTGGATATCCTGATTG